>CALZHQ010000085.1 GCA_945787295.1 uncultured Desulfuromonadales bacterium | reverse complement strand
TTCTTCCCTTCTTTGTCAAACACTTCGTACATCCGAATGTGATTGTCATTGCGCGGCACCCGGGCAGTGGTCTCCTCGGGGGCCATCCAGAGGACGCCTAGGATAATCGCAGCTCCGAGCAGGAGCAAAATATCACGTGTCTTCATTCCTCAATCTCCAAACAGTCAGCGTAAACAGCGCTCGCCGCACATGGTTTAAATCGAAAATCGCAAGGGTTAATACTGCAATAAGACTTGGGTTTGGGTCAATCCCGAGGATGATTTATTCCGATTTGATAAATAACAGGTAGATGAACAGACCGATAGCAATGGTGCCACCGCCGATAATCACGTAGATGCCGCCACTTTCAATCCCTTCGGTCCCGGTCCCCTGGGCGACCGTCCAGGACAGGGCCAGAGCGAAACCGCCGATGCCGACGATGAATGCCGATGTGGCTTTCATACCGAGAAAGTAGGTGATCAGAACGACTGCGGCGGTGCCACCTAAGAACCAGGGGTTATTGCTTAAATCTCCAATGTTCCAGGCTTCCAGTTGTTGCATGATGTTGTCGGTGCGGAAGTTGGTCATAAACTCTTTAAATTCGACCCAACTCATAACTCTCTCCCCGGGTTCCGTTCGGCAAATGAATGTTGTTGGCGACAATATTAGCAGATTATCAGATAATGACCCTAAGATAAATTTCCAAAAGCCCGTAAATCTTGACTTTGCCCAAGGGCTTACAATAGGATGACGCCCTTACTCCGGTGACTTTGCCGACGTAATGAATGTACTGGTTTTACCTGCTTTTTCAGGAGTTTTTGTGCTGCATCGAGCAATCGGAATCTTCGATTCCGGGGTCGGCGGCTTGACCGTCTGCAAAGAAATTATTCGCCAACTGCCCGGAGAGAACCTGATCTATCTGGGGGATACGGCCCGCGTACCTTACGGCACCAAAAGTGCCCAGACGGTCGAACAATATGCACTCGAAGCGGCCGGATTTCTGGTCGATCAGGGGGTCAAACTGTTGGTGGTGGCCTGCAATACGGCCTCGGCGGTTGCTCTGCCAGCTCTGCGGGAACGGTTCCAACTGCCGGTTATCGGAGTGATCGAACCTGGAGCCCAGCGTGCTGTTGCGAGTCGCAACCGGCGGATCGGGGTGATCGGCACCGAAGGAACCATCAACAGCGGTCGTTATGTTGAAGCGATCCAAACTTTGTTGCCGGATGCCGAGGTGTTTTCGACCGCCTGCCCGTTGTTCGTGCCGTTGGCGGAAGAAGGGTGGGCTGAGCACGAAGTGGCCCGCTTGACGTGCCTTGAATACCTGCAGCCGCTGATCGAGGCACAGATCGATACCCTGGTTCTCGGTTGTACCCATTACCCGCTGCTGCGCAAGACCTTGCAGCTGGTGCTCGGCCCGGACGTGCTGCTGGTCGATTCAGCCGAAGAGACGGCCAGTTGTGTTGCCGGCCTGTTTCGTGAACAGGGGCTGGTGCGCCCCGAACATGGTGGTCAGCGCAATTTTTATGTCACAGATGTGCCGACCCGTTTTGAACGGGTTGGGCGCGCCTTTCTCGGCCGCGAGCTGTTGAAAGTGGAGCAGGTGCGGATCGGTTGATGGCGCAGCTGTTTGTCTAAGAGCGAACCAGGGGACGGGATGAAAAAACTACTGCTGGGTCTGATCGGTCTGCTGTTGCTCGGTGTCTTGGCCGGATATGGAGTCGGCTGGTTTCTGCAACAGGCACAAGAGCCCGAAGAGCGGATTCCGATTGTCGTCGAAGAGGAACTTCCGGAGCGGGAGATACAGCTGTACTTTACAGAGCCGCAGGGCCGCTTCCTGATGTCGGAAGCACGTCTGATCGATGGTTGCGAAGAGGACCGCGATTGTATCCGCAGTCTGCTGGAAGCCTTGCGCAGTGGTTCGGAGCAGCAACTGTTGCCGGTCTTACCGACTCAGACCGGCATCCTCGAGATCGAGCTGGAAAACGATCTGGTGCGGGTCAATTTTTCCCGCCACTTGAGCGATTTTCATCCCGGCGGCAGCCTTTCTGAGCTGTTGACGGTTTACAGCCTGGTCAACAGCTTGAGTGAAAACTTCCCCTACCTTCGGCAGTTACAGATTCTGATCGACGGCCAAATCCAGCAGACTCTCAAGGGGCATGTGCGGATCGACCAGCCGGTTTACGCCGATTTCAGCTACAGTCATCCGCCGCAGAGCGGGCCGAGCCCGGAAGCGGAGGAGAAATAGATTCCGAATGACGAGAAGAAAAGGTGGACAATGATGAGTAGATTCCTGCAGGCAATTAACGAACAAGTACTGGTGCTTGATGGCGCTATGGGCACCATGCTGCAGGAGCGTGGCCTGGCCCCTGGGGCTTCGCCCGAGGGGATGAACCTGGAGCAGCCGCAGGTTGTTGAGGCGGTGCATCGTGAATACGTCGCCGCCGGTGCTGACATAATTGTCAGCAATACTTTCGGTGGCAATCGACCCAAACTGGCCAACTACGGTTTGCAAGAGCAGGTTCGCGAAATCAACTTCGCCGGAGTCGAAATCTGCCGCCGGGCCGCAAAAGAGCAGACCTTTATTGCCGGCTCGGTCGGCCCGACGGGCCGCTTTCTCGAGCCGGTCGGGGATGCCGGGTTTGACGAGATGGTCGAAGTTTTCACCGAGCAGATCAGTGCCCTGGCCGAGGCGGGGGCCGACCTGATTACTTTTGAGACGTTTCTCGATATCCGTGAGCTGCGGGCCGCGGTTATTGCCGCCAAGGCAGTCTGCGAGCTGCCACTGATGGCGCTGCTGACCTTTGACGATGGTGGTCGCAGCGTGCTTGGTACTCCGCCAGAAGCCGCCGCTGTCACCCTCGATGCCCTCGGCGTCGATGTGGTCGGTTCGAACTGTGGGCTAGGGATTGACGGGATCTATCGGATCCTGGAGCGGATGCGTCGCGTCACCAGCCTGCCGCTGATCGCGCAGGCGAATGCCGGATTGCCGGAACTGCGCGACGGGGTGACTGTTTTTCCAGGAACCCCGGAGGAGATGACCGCCTATCATCAGCGTTTGATTGAGCTCGGGGTGCGGGTGGTTGGTGGTTGTTGCGGTACCACTCCGGTCCATATCGAAGCGATGCAGAAAGCTCTGGCCGATTACGATCAGGCGTGGCAAGTCCCGGCCCGAAGGTGTTTTCTGTCCAGCCGGACCCAGGTGGTCGAGGTTGGCGGCGACGCTGCCTGCATGGTGATCGGTGAGCGGATCAATCCGACCGGGAAAAAAGCTTACAGTGCCGAACTGCGCGAAGGTAAAACCGCTTATGTCAGACGCGAAGCGCAGGAACAGGTCGCTGCAGGTGCCGATCTGCTCGATGTCAATTGCGGGGCACCCGGGGTTGATGAGCCTGCGGCACTGGAAGCTGCGGTGTTCGCCGTCAGTGGTGTCACCGGCACGCCGCTGGTGCTCGATTCCTCCAGTCCCGAAGCGCTGGAAAAAGGGCTCAAGGCGGCTGACGGCAAGGTGCTGATCAATTCGGTCTCCGCTGAGGAGAAGAGTCTGCGGGCGATTCTGCCGTTGGCCAGAAAGTACGGCGCAGCCATTATCGGCCTTGCGCTCGATGGCCGGGGGATTCCGGATACTGCAGCCGACCGGTTGGAAGTCGCGAAAACCATTCTCGAACGGGCACAGGCCATCGGCCTTCCGCGCGAAGATGTGATCATCGATTGTCTGACTTTGACAGTGTCTGCCGAGCAGAAACGGGCCGCTGAAACCTTGCAGGCCTTGCGGCTGGTGCGTGACGAGCTGGGCTTGGCGACGGTCCTTGGAGTCAGCAATATTTCGTTCGGCTTGCCGAGCCGACCGGTTCTTTCGGCGGCCTTTTTCACCATGGCGATCGAGGCTGGCCTGAAAGCGGCGATTATCAATCCGAAAGAAGAACGGATGATGGATGCGTTGCGGGCGGCCAAGGTGTTGCTCGGTCAGGACCTGCGCGCTGCAGAGTATATCGCCCATTATGCGGAGCAGGCGGTCGCTCAAGTGGTTCCGGCGGAAACTACCGGCCAGCCGCTGGCCATTCGTGAGCTGCTGGCCAAGGCGATCATTGAGGGCGACAAGGATGCTGTCGTGCCGCTGGTTGAGCAGGCGCTGGACGAAGGGCTGGAGCCGTTGCAGATCAGTAACGAAGGGCTGTTGCCCGGACTCGAAGAGGTCGGCAAGCGATTCGGTAAAAATCAGATATTCCTGCCGCAGGTGATGCTTTCGGCCGAAACCATGCAGGCCGGTTTCAATCGTTTGAAAGAGGTGATCCGCGGCCAGGGGATCGAGAGCCTCGGCAAGGTGTTGATGGCGACGGTTGAAGGGGATATTCACGATATCGGTAAAAATATCGTCTGCACTTTGCTGGAAAACCACGGTTTCGAGGTTGTCGACCTGGGCAAGAATGTGCCGGCGGCAAAGATCATCGAGCAGGCCAGACTGCAGCAGGTTGACGCGGTCGGTCTGTCGGCGTTGATGACCACCACCCTGCAGCAGATGGAAGTCACCATTGAAGCATTACGCGAGGCCGGGGTGAAGGTTTTCACCATGGTTGGCGGAGCCGTGGTTACGGAAAACTACGCTGCTGAAATCGGCGCCGATCTCTATGCTGCCGACGCTTTAGAGGCGGTTGCCAAGATCAAGCAACTTCTGCTCGCAGACCGTTAAATGGCGGCCTCGGCTGCAGAGTCGAGACCGTTTCGTTATTTCGCGGAATCTCAAAATTCCTTTCCTTTCAAGAAGATAGTTGATTCATTTCGCCATTTCGCGGTATAAGTTCTGGACCAGATTCGCAGTTCTTGAGGTTACCAATGATTGTTGGATTCAACCACAATGTCAGTTACAAAGGGGTCGGCTTTCACGTGCAGACCGAAGATAGTGGTTCTAAAAACCCGCATTTGGTGACCTTGCTTTACCATGGCGGGACCATTATCTCTTCGCAGAAAACGGTTTATGCCGATATCCTGAAAGTCGACAACCTCAATCAGGTGGTTGAGGATCTGGCCAAAGAACAGCATAAGGGGATGTTACGTCGTTTAACTCAAGGGGAGTTTGACGAACGGATTGTCACGCTGGGGATCGCACTCGAAGGTGTGACGACTAATGCAGAACCGGTACCTGAGGCGGAGTCGGTTCAAGCAGTAGAGACCGAGCCGGTTGCTGAGGCAGAGCTTTTGCCGGAAGCAAAACCTGTGGCACCGGAGCCGCCAGTCGCTGCCGCAGAACCGATCAAGATTGTTGAGGAACCGATTGTCGATAAGTTTCGCCAGTCCAAACGCCAGACCCGCCGCGAACCGACTCTCGATGAGTTGATTTATGCTTATCTTTCCGGCGCCGATGAATGTTGCTCCGCTGATCTGTAAAGCTGATATGTGCCACCAGATTGCGTTTAGGTGGAAAGCAACGCTCTATCGCCGTGCGTCCTTGCCGTTTGCCAACATTGCGGAGAAGTTGAATTGTTCAATAGCCTGATCAGTCGAGTTATTCTGCTGAACGTTCTGCTGCTGATTGTCGGTGTTGGCTCCTTTGCCATGTATCACCTGCATCGCGAGCAGGGGCATTTGATCGATGTGCATCGGCAAAGTGCCAAATTAATGCTCGGTACCATCGAGCGCTCTATCTTTCATTCCATGTCGACCGGGAATTACCCCAATGTGCAGTCGACTCTGGAAAAAGTCGGCAAAAGTCATGAGTTGCTCGGAATCTATATTTTTGACCGTAACGGGGTCATTCTGCGTTCTGCACGTCCTGAAATGCTGGGTCAAAAAGTCTCTCAAACGGCTTTTAGTATTTTTCTGCAGAATCAAGAACAGAGGGTTTATGAGACTGAGGATGGCAGCCCGGTTCTGACTTTGCAGCAGTCGATTATTGGTGAAGAGAGCTGTTTCAAATGCCACAAGACAAAAGATGGCCTGATCGGCGTGCTCAGCCTCGATTTCTCCCTCGCCCACATGTCAGAGCAACTCCGTGAAACCAGCACGATTTTTGTTCATTCAACCTTGGTCAACCTGATCATTCTGACCCTCGGCATTTCATTGATTATGACCCGAATGCTGCGCAATCCGTTGCGTCAGTTGTCAAAAGGGATGGGGCAGGTCGAAGCGGGAGATCTGAGAGTGCGGATGCCGGATCGGATCCATGACGAAGTTGGTCAGTTGATGCACGGTTTCAATTCGATGGTCGGCAATCTTGAGCAGGCGCAGAAAGAATTGCAGCAGATCCATTATCAGCAGATGGAACGTGCCGAGCGGCTCGCTTCGATCGGTGAAATGGCGGCCGGATTGGCCCATGAGATAAAAAATCCATTGGCCGGAATCGGTGGCGCTATCGATGTGTTGGCGGATGATTACCCGGCCGATGATCCGCGCCGCGAGGTCATGAGCGAGATTCAGAAGCAAGTCATTCGTTTGAATAAAACCGTCACCGATCTGCTCTATTTCGGTAAGCCGGGGGAACCGGAGTTTGCCTATATCGACATCAATAATCTGATCAAGCAGACTCAGCTGTTTGCCTCGCAACATCCGGAAGCGAAGAATGTTAACTGGATCGAAGAGTTAACCCGGAACCTGCCGCTGGTCTGGAGCGATCAGAAACAGCTTCAGCAGGTGCTGCTCAACCTGATGATCAACGGCCTGCAGGCGATGAAGGATGGCGGAGTTCTTTCCATTCAGACAGAAAAATTTACCCGGGATGGGCGCGATTGGATCCGGGTTGATGTCCGTGATACCGGTCCGGGGATCCCGGAGGAGGAACTGAAGAATATTTTTACCCCTTTTTATACCAGTAAAACAGAAGGAACCGGGCTGGGACTCCCTATCTGTCGGCAGCTGATGCTGGCGAATGGAGGGTCTCTGCGGGTGGCAAGTGAAGTGGGGCATGGTGCCTGCTTTACTCTGGAGCTTCCGGCGGCGGACGATCGGGAGGTGGCTTCGTTAATGACTGAAAATATGAATGGCAAGAGCTAAGGAGAACGTAGTCAGTGCGAAAAAACAAGATACTGGTTGTCGATGATGAACATCTGATCCGTTGGTCACTTGATCAGAACCTTAAGAAACAAGGCTATGAAGTGTCGACGGCGGGGTCGGGTGAGGATGCCCTGCGGTTGATCCAGGAGGTCTCTCCCGACCTGATGCTGCTCGATGTCCAGCTGCCGGGTATGAACGGTATGGAAGTCCTGGAAAAGGTTAAGGAGATGGACGAGGAGGTGATCGTCATAATGGTCACTGCCCTCGGGGTTCTGGAGACCGCGGTCAAAGCGATGCGGTTGGGCGCTTACGACTACATCAATAAACCGTTTAACCTGGATGAGCTGGCGATTGTCATCAAAAAGGCGCTGGAAAACCAGGAGCTGAAACGTGAAGTCGCTCAGTTGCGTTCCACGCAGCCGAAGAAGTTCAGCATCGACGGAATTATCGGTGAGAGTGATGAGCTGAAACATGTTCTCAGCATGATTCGTAAAATCGCCCAGAGTGATGCTGGAACCGTGCTGGTCCAGGGGGAGAGCGGTACCGGTAAGGAGCTGGTTGCCAAGGCGATCCACTATGAAAGTGGTCGCGCCGACAAGCCATTTATGGCGATCAATTGTGCTGCAGTTCCTGAAACTCTGCTGGAGAGCGAGTTGATGGGGCACGAAAAGGGGGCCTTTACCGACGCTAAGACACTGAAAAAAGGCTTGTTCGAAATGGCCGATGGTGGCACCGTTTTTCTTGATGAAATTGGTGATATGCCGCAGGGGATACAGGCCAAGCTGCTACGGGTGCTTGAAGATCGTGCTTTTCGCCGCGTGGGAGGCACCAAGGATATTCATGTTGACGTGCGGATTGTTTCGGCGACCAACAAGGACCTGCTGGCGGCAATCAAGGAAAAGAGTTTCCGCAACGATCTCTACTATCGTTTGCAGGTTATTCCGATTTTCCTTTCGCCGTTGCGGGAACGGCGAAAGGATATTCTGGTGCTGGCCAGATACTTCATCAGTCAGTTCAACAGTGAATTCGGCAAGTCGGTCAAGGATATTTCCGAACAGGCAGAACAGTTCCTGCTTGAGTACGACTGGCCGGGTAATGTCCGTGAGCTGAGAAATGTCATTGAGCGGGCAATTATCCTGGAAAATGAAGAAATAATGCAGCTTGAGCATTTGCCACGTGAGCTGGTTTCGCAAGCCAGTGGGCTGAGTGCCGGACCGTTAGAGTTTATTTTGCCTCCAGAGGGGATCGATATCGATGATGTCGAACGTGAATTGATCCGCCAAGCCCTTGATGTGACTGAGGGTAACCAATCAAAAGCAGCCAAGAAGTTAAATCTTGGGATCGATGCCTTCCGCTACCGAATGAAAAAATTCAAATTCTTATAGACTTTTTATTAAGTCTTATATATATTTAGCCTGACATCAAGGCGGGAATTTTTCTAACACATTAAAATTCCCGCCTTTTTTGTCTTTGGCGAGAGCGAGCTTCTAACCTTCTCTGGTACTTTATTTGCAAGACTTAATCTTGCATCAAATGATAAAGAGTGCGAGAAGTGCACAAAGGGCTTAAAGGTCTCTTATTTGGAGGATTTAATATGATCCGCTCCTGGATGAATATCTGTCTTGTTGCAGTCATATCGCTGGCACTGGCCGTTATATGGCCCAGCCATTCCACCGCAGCGCAAGCGCCACAGCTTGAATTGCTGGGTGAAATCAAGGCCGGATTACGCGCTCCAACGCGGATCGATGTTGACAGCAGCGGTAATCTGTTTATTGCTGATGCCCGCCTGCAGAAGATTTTCAAATTCGATAGATTCGGTCGCGAACAGTTGGTTATGGACCAGGAGCCAGTCTCCGGGGCCGGTCTGGCAGTGACTGCTGCTGGTGATCGTATTTACGCTTCAGCGATTGACAAGGTTGTTGTTTTTGCTGTCGACGGTCAGCCGCTCGGGCATCTGGGTCAGGGTGCCGGTGAGTTTGTTGCTGCCGGACCGATCGATCTTGACTCCGACGGCAACATCTATGTTGTCGATTTGAATCGCCGCCATGTCAAGGTCTTCAATCCTGATGGGTCTTCAAGCGGGCTGCTGGGGGCAAGCTTTGTTGCGAACTCCAGCCTGGTGTTCCGTCCTGCCACCGATCAGATCTATCTCTCAGATTCTGTTGTGGCCAGGTCGGCCGGTTTACAGCCGAAGGTCGCAGTTTATGATCGTTCAGGAAACCTGCAAAACTCGATTCTGGCCAGTAATGGTTTCGGCTCGGCACCGGTGCGGTTTTTTGGTGGAATGACATTTGATTCTGCTGACCGTTTTTATGCCAGTGATATCGAAGATATGACGATTCGTGTCCTTGATGCCAACGGCACTCCGCTCCTGAGTTATAGCCGCGCAGGTCTGAACCGTCCTCTGGCGATGGCTTATGATGCCGTGACCAACCGCCTGTTTGTTGTGCAGGCAGATATGCAGGTCGACATTTACGGTATCGATGGCGCGCAGAACCCGGTTGCGGTCAATCATGCCCCGGAAATTCCAGTCCCGGTTGCACCAATTGGTGGCAGTGAAGCTGTTACCCGTACACCGGATCTGCAATTTAGCAACGCAATAGATGCAGATGAGCAGGACGAAATCAGCTATAACGTCAAGCTGTTTGATGCTGCTCAGAGTCTGGTGACAGCCTTGACTGTCGCTGAGCAGCCGACAATGACCTCAGTCGTCTTTGATGTCGAATTAACCGAGAACAGTCTTTATCAGTGGCAGGTGCAGGCATTTGACGGTCAGGCAGAATCGGACTGGTCAGATCTGCAGAGTTTTTACGTCAATGCCGAGCAGGCAGCGCCGAGCGTTCCTGAGCTGATTGCACCGCTGGCGAGCGAGCCCGTAAAAAGCGACTCTCTGTTCGAGTGGCTGGCCGCGACTGACGCCGACCCCTTCGACAGTGTCAACTATCGGCTTGAAGTTGCTACCGATGCTGAATTTACGGAAATTGTTTTTACCGAAGAATTGGCCGCGACCCAGCGGGACATGACCGATTGGAATGCCCTGCTCGAGCCGGGCGAGACCTATTCCTGGCAGGTCACCGCGATCGATAATCATGGCCTGGAAACGGTTTCTACCGCTGATGGCAGTTTTCTTTATCAGGCATCGCTGCTGAGCGTTACGGCCAATATGCCAGGTGCCCGTGCTTATCTTGGCGGTCATCACGGTTATGCCGGCCAGTTTATTGGCGAAGCACCGGTGACCCTGCGTGACTTGCCGGAAGGTAAATATCAATTGGTGGTTGAGCGGGCCGGATTTGAGCCGTTCGTGCAGCCGGTTGAAATCAAGACCGATGTCCGCAGTGAAATTTATGTGGAATTGCAGCCGGCGCAACTGCCGAATGATCTGGCTTTTAAATCTCTTAAAGTTGCCGGCAAAGCAGTCAAAAATGGATCGGTGATTGCTCCATTGATAGCAGATCTCAATCTTGATGGGATTGAAGATTTATTGCTGACCCATGCTGACGGCAGCATTCATTACCACCCCGGTCTCCTGAACAACGAACAGGAGCTTGCCGATGGTTTGACTGAAACCCGCAAAGTCAGCTTCCAGGCCGAGAAATTTCTGACGCTGCCACAACTGGCTGGTGGGACTCCCTGCTTGATCGATTGGAATAACGATTACCTGCAGGATCTGGTGATTGGAACTGCTGATGGTGCGGTCTGGCTGTACCTCAATCAGGGCGATTTCGGTTTTACCGATACCCCGACCATGCTGGCTGCGGTTGGCAGTGCTGCCGTGCCGGCCGTTGCAGATATCGATGCTGATGGCGACAAGGATCTGGTCGTTGGCAGTGGTGATGGAGAGCTTGTTCTGTTCCGTAACCTGGCAACCGATGCCGCACCGCAACTGGCTGGGCCGCAGCTACTGGTGACTTTTATGGAGGCCGCCGCGCCAACTTTCGTCGACTGGAACGGTGATGGCCAGCGTGAGCTGCTGATCGCTGCTGAAGGTCAGGTTCATCACGCAGTTTACAGCGCCGGTGCTCTCACCATGAAGAAGGTCGAAGTTAAAGACGGGCCGATTGCCCGGCTTTTCGCCCTCGACCTGACCGGTGTCAGAGGCAAGGACCTGGTTGCCGGAACGACTGATGGCAAGCTGCTGATGGCTCGCTCCAAGAAGAATAACAACCAGTATGTCGCCGATTTCTACCTGGCGCTCGAGAGTAAACTGCAACAACTCAAGGCAGCGCTGAGCGAAGAAGGTTCAGAGGATCTGGCATTGCTCGACCCGCTGTTTAGCAGTCTGAAAAAGCAGAAAATGGACCGTTTGTCAGGGCAGGTTGAAGGTTTACTGCCGGACCTCGTGGATGGTTCAGGTTCTGCTGTGATTGCCCGTGAACTGTTAACGATCCTGAAATAAATAAATGAAATGAAAACGGCAATGTGGGGATAAGGAAAAATAGAGATGAAAAAACTGACATTGATCTCAGCGGCGACTTTGCTGCTCGTAAGTTCAGCCTGGGCGGTAAAAGGCCCACAGGGTATCGAGTATACACCACACAATTTTTCGAGTACGGGTGATTTTCTCTTCGCTGCCTATGCATCGTTCAATGAAGATGAAATCTGTGTCTTTTGTCATACCCCTCACGGTGGACAGGTGGACAGCCCGCTGTGGAACCGCAACGATCCAACCACGCTACCAGAGCGAAACGCTGACAACATCGGTTTTTGCCGGCCAGGAAAATCGGGCCGTTAATCCGGAATCGCTCATCTGCCTTTCCTGCCATGACGGCACAATTGCGGTCGGCGATCTTATTAATCCTGGCGGTGCAATGCCTGATAATAACACGACTTTCGTTGGGGATGCTTACTTTGGTTCGGGTCCTGGACCGGTGACTGGCGCTTCATTGGCCAGCCCGGGGGTCAATACCGACCTGAGAGACGATCATCCGATTTCTTTCAGCTATACCGCTGTCACAGGAGATGCCGGTAACGCTGGCCAGTTTCACGCGGACACTGATGTTGAGCCGGACCTGTTGCTGGCTGGAGCAGGCCAGCGGGTTGAATGCACCACGTGTCATGATCCGCATGTGAATTATCTGACCGGGTACGGCTTTCCCGGAGCTGACGGAGATTATGATCCGTTTTTGCGCATGCCGAATTCTGGCAGCCAAATGTGTCTTACTTGTCACATCAAATGAAATAGAGAAGCGTGGATTATAGGTTAAAGGGTTTGAGATTAGGAGCCTGTTGATGAGACTGAGATTACTTATACCGTTAGTCACTTTTATCTTTATCGTGACTATTCCCTCATCTGGCGTTGCCCGGCTTGTGCACGATTTTGATTGTGCCCAATGCCATAAGCCAGGGTCCACGCTCACATCGGTCGGTAATATTGTCTGCCTGGGTTGCCACGATGGGACAAAAAAAGGGACGACCTATCCACTCTTAAAGACTGGACCTGGGCCGACTAATCCTATCGGCGATAACTCTTTCATCGTTGGTGACGCCAGTGACGCATTGGGGTCAGTGACGGCGCAGGGGGGGACCCCGCTAGCCCAGACCTCGCACAACTGGGCAGCGGCGGATGAAAATGCTGCGGCCGGTGCTACGGCACCATCAAATATGTACTTTTACGGCCGGCAGAATTATTCCGGGGCGACCGTCAACTGTGGCCGCTGTCATGATCCGCACGGCTTTAAAGATGATGACCGGGGCGCAGGCTCTGCTAACCCGAAACTGCTCAAGCTGGGCCCCAACACTGAAATCCAGATGTGTAACGATTGCCATGTCAGCTGGGCATCGGATACGGCGCAGTCGGAAGGTGGCAGTGCCCCGACCAATGTTCATCCGATGGTCACCGATTATGGTGTAGTAATTTCCCAACCCGCAAACAGTGGAAAATACAACAGTGTTGGAGATGTCGCGTTAGCACCGGGGGAAGTTGCCCTCAACGGTGCGGGTGGTATCGATTGCTTAACCTGTCATGGGGTGCATTTTACCGATTCTGATGCCAGTACCTTGGACGGTGTTCAGGCTGGTTCTCTGGGACACTTGAATCCCGGTGGGACAAGTAAAGGAAAGATTCTCAGAGCCAACGGTTCGGCATTTGATGAGGCCGGAGTCGCTAGCAACGTCAGTATTTGTCAGACCTGTCATACTTACAAAGATCACGGTTCCGGTCGAACTAACCCGATCGGCTGCCTGATTTGCCATGGTGCTCACCTAGAAGATACCGGCGGTTCGATGAACAACTACATGCTGCGCTCCTCGGTCACCACCTATATGCCGAATGGCGGTGGTACCGGGACCGCCAGTCCTTTAACGGCAAATATCACCGATACCCCCGCACAGAATACCCGGCTCTGGAATTACTGCTTTGGTTGCCACGTTGAAGCGTCTGCAGCAATCACCCACATTTCCTCCTGGACTTGCAGCGACTGTCACAGCCACGGTGATACCGATGGCAGCTGGACTGCTGCCGGGGGCTGTAATACCTGTCACGGTTATCCACCGAGCGAAGCGGTTGCAGCTAATGGCAGTAATAACGGTTATGCCGTTCAGTCTGCTGCAAAATTGTTCCGGAATTACAAAGATGACAGCGGTCACTACAAGGATGAGAGTACCACCCAGCATAGCGTTCACGCTGGTGGGGGAACCGATTACTCGTTCCGTTGCTCAATCTGCCACAAGAATAATGATCATATCGGCGAGAACTATGCCGATGTTTTCCTGGCACCGATGGATGCTCTGATTGATGATGGCGGAAACCTTTCCTCAACATATCAGACGGCTGTTGGCGGGGGCACCTGTTCAGCAGTTTATTGTCACAGTAACGGTGGGCCGCGCGGTGCGATTCCAACCGTCAACGATCCGGGCGGCTGGTCAGGTGGCGCAGCAATTAGCACTTGTGATGCCTGCCACGGTAACGATGCCACCGATATGGCAACCCGTAACAACTCGGCGACTCATATCGCTCACCTGGACAAAGGTTATAACTGCCAGGTTTGTCACGCTGATACGGCCACCAGCGCAAGCGCTCTGGTCGCTGCCGCCAAGGAGGCAAATGGTGTTCACGTCAACGGCGATGCGGACGTTGCCTTTGATGCGACTTCACTCAGTTTTGCCCTCGGCGCAACCTCCTACGGAGCGGACGGCACCTGTTCCGTTTACTGTCACTCCAACGGTACCTCCAACGTTTCCCCCGACTGGGACCTAAGCGCCAGCGGCGCCTGCGGGACCTGTCACCAGTACGATAATGCCGGTGTTGCAACCGGCAGCGGTGCTGCCCTGGGCGGCGCCCACAACGCCCACGTCTTTGCTGCCAGTGGTCCGCAACTGGCCTGTATCATCTGCCATACCCATGATGGCAGCACAGGTGCGGCGAATACCGATCATGTTAATGGCACGATCGAAAAAGTGACCAATTACATGGACGTTGTCTGTAACCCCTGTCACGGGTCAACCAATGGTGGCAGCGGCGATGATGCTGAGCCGGTCTGGACGACCCCGGCTTCGGTCTCATGCGAAACCTGTCATTCCGGTAGCGTGATTGCGACCATCAATTTTGCCGCTCCGGACAAGAGCAATTTCACCACCACCGGGCACGGTAAAACAGGTGTGACTCAGAGTTGTAGCAATTGTCACAATGCTGCTGCAGATAACAATCACCTTGGTGCCCTTGGCGACACAGATCGTCTGCGCACCGATCTGGGTGCTACCTACAATGCCTCCAGCGCCAAAACTTACTGCTCGGTCTGCCACGATGGCGGCACCGGCGATGAAGACAACCATTACGCCAACAGCAACTCAGTCGGTGCGACCGATACCAGTACCGACGGCAATAACTGTGTGATCTGTCACGATCCGCATGGCCAGCAGGATAAGTATTCTGCCGATCTCGATGCCATGCTGCGCGCCACCATCGGTGGCCGTGCCGTGACCGGATTCAGCGATAAAACGGACCGCACCAAGTACTACAATACGGTCGATATCGGTGAAGGGGTCTGTCAGACCTGTCACGATCCGAACGAAGTGAACAACTTCAACCGTACCACCGCCAATACTGGTCACGGCGGCACCGGCGTCTGTAGCAGCTGTCACCCGCATACCACCACTCCGGCCTTTAAGGCCAGCTGTAACGGCTGTCACGGTAATGTCGGCACCGGTCAATACTGGCCATTCGGCAGCGGTGGTAATATTCCGACCGCCAACGACGAAGTTGGCGAGCATCCTGTGCACGTTCTGGCCATCGGTCTGGAACTCGGCTACGGTTCTGATACCTCTGCATACGATGATACCCAGCAGAAGAACATCTGTGAATTCTGCCACGCCGGAACCGCCAATGATGGTGATCACGGTCTGGTCGGAAGTCTCGATGCCGACGTTTTTGTCGATTCCGACGCGACCCGGCACGCCAAGTCGCTGTGGGGCGCCAACGATCCCGATGCCGCCTACAACAACGGTGCCGATACCTGCTCGAACATCGACTGCCACAACGGCAAGCTGACGGTGGATGACAGCTACGGCTGGCACGATGGTGCCAGTAACCCGGGCTGCATCCTCTGTCACAACGATATGACCAACACCGGTATTGCCACTGGGCAGACCCACTCTGCCCATACCGGTGCTTCTACTCTATATGGTGCGACCATCAACTGCGCCAGCTGTCACGATGCTGCCACCAACTGGTCGACCAAGACCAAGCCGGCCAGCAACCATATCGATGGCACATTCGATATCGGTGGTACTGTCAGCCTGACTTACGATGGCACCTTCGGCACCAGCTTCGGCAGCTGCGGCACCAACGCCTGTCACGAAAACGGGACAGGCGGAGCGCCGGCCGACAATGGCTACACCTGGGGCACGGCTGAAGCCAGCGCCTGCGGCATCTGTCATTCGGCGACTCCGACCTCAGGTGATCACACGGTGCACCTGAGCGGCACCTACGGACCAAGCCTGGGAACCGATTGTTCCGGTTGCCACGCTGCCAACGCCAATAACACCAGCATGGCCGGCAAGTCGACCCATATCAACGGTACCGTCACCTTTACCGATGGCGGCAGCGCGTTTGAGGTGGCCAACGGCGACATCGACGATGGCTCGAACACCATCGATGATTGCGACGCCTGCCACGGTGGCGCGACGGCCGCGAACATTGCCAAGGGCTACTGGTTTACGGCGACCCGGGTCAGCTGTGAGTCCTGCCATGGTGATTACACTGCCGCGGTTATCGGTGGCGTCACTGCGCCGAGCCGCGCCGGCACAGCATGGGATGCCACCGGCCATGGCAAGTACGGCTTTCCGAAATGTGATTTCTGTCACCTTAAGAACTCTGCCCACATCAGTGGCAGCCTGAATGATGACAATCGCCTATTGGTCCCAGGTGCTTCCGATTATGATGTCCTGGGTCAGCGGAATGGTTACTGTAATACCTGCCACGCAACCACCATGAATGTCCACTTTTCCGGAGGCACTTCGACTGATGCACTCTACTGCGTCAGTTGTCACGACCCGCATGGCCAGTCCGGTTTCGACGCCATGGTCAATTCTAGCGTTGGTGGTTCAACGGTTGGCGATGGTACCCGGACAGTGGCCGGCTTCACCGATCGCACTGATCGCACCACCTATCGCAATGCCAGCTTCACCGGCATCTGTCAGACCTGCCACGCTTCAGCAGAGGTCGACTACTTCGATCAGGACACCGAAGACGCTAACTTGACTCATAATCCTGGCTCCAACTGTATCAGTTGTCACGCGCATACCGCCACACCGGCCTTCAAGGCCAGCTGTAACAGTTGTCACGGTGATGCCGGCAGCGGTCGCTACTGGCCGGATGATGGTCCTGCCACTCAGGTTCCGACGGCCGACCAGGCCGGCCGGCATGAGAAACACATAATACAGTTGGCCTCCGAAGTCATGGGGCAGACCATCACTCAACTGCTGAACGATGATGATGGGCCTCTCGGTCCGTGGAACCCGGCGACCAGTGACGCCAAGCAGAAGGCGCTCTGCGAATACTGCCACGCTGCGACCACCAACGACACCGATCACGGCGCCGCCAGCACCGCTGAGGTTTTCGTCGCTGCCGGTGGCGGCCGTCATGCCAAGGCGATCTGGGGTGCCGCGGATGCTAACGCGACCTATAATGCCAACGACACCTGCTCTACCACCGCCTGTCACAACAACCAGACCACGACTGATGGTACCTACGGCTGGTACGATGCCGGCACCAGCGAATGCGTAATGTGCCATGTCGATGTGCCTAATGATGCAACCTCACATACCATCCACACGGGTGGGAGTTGGAACTTCGCTTGTTCCGTTTGCCATGCGGGTACTCCGACCTGGACTGATGGGGCCAACGGAACCCAGAGCGCACCATCGACCGGTCACATGAATGGCATTATGGCCATCAGTGGCAGTCGAACCTTTAGCTACAACTCCGGTACCGGTAGCTGTGATACCAACGAGTGTCACAACAACGGCAATATGGGCGCACCGGTCTTCTCCGGGTATGACTGGGACGCCGGAAAGACAAACGTCTCTGCTTGTGATACCTGTCATGGTCTTCCGATGACGAGCAACGACCACGCGACCCACTCCAAGGCAAATGCCACCGGGAATGGGACCAAGCAGTTTGTGCAGAACGCCATTGGCTGTAGCGATTGCCATGATTATTCGGTCGCCAATCACCTCAATGGCGCGATTAGCTTCAAGGTCGGAATGAATTACAGCGGCAATACGGCCATCAATGACGGCGGGGCCTTCGGCAGCTGTGATACCACCACGTGCCACAATGACGGCAGTGTAGCGGTCGTGACTCCAACCTGGGATAACGCCTCCTCAACCGCAGATGATTGCACTATCTGTCATGCTGCTGTCCCTGCGACTGGCTCCCACAGCAAACATGTGAAAAATACTTACGTGCCATCGGACTACACCAACACCACCGCCGCTACCACAGCGACCGACTACATCTTCGCCTGCAGCGACTGTCACGGCAGCACCATAGGCAACCACATCGACACCACCAAGGACCTCGATGGCGGTCTTGGCTGGTCGGCCAGCACCTGTACCACCAGCTACTGTCACTCCGACGGTAACGGCAGCTATACCCCATCGCCGAACTGGAATGCCGGTACCTTCCCGGCTGACAAGTGTGCCGGTTGTCACGGCAACTCGCCGACCAGCAACGCTCACCAGTCCCACCAAGTCGGCATCCATTTCGATACCCTCTACGCCGGCACTTCCGGCCTGCTGGCGACCGGCAACACCGAGCCGAGTGCTCACGGCGCGCGCTGGGGTGATGGTACCACGGGAACCTCGACGGTCATCAGCTGTCATATCTGTCACTTCGATACCATCAACGTCTGGTACAACGACCAGAACCCGACCTGCTCGGCGGTAAGTTGCCACGATTCGGCGCCTAGACTCAAAGGTGACGCCTCAGTCACCGACAAGCGCAAGCATGTCGACGGCAACAAGGATGTCGCTTTCCAGGCGATCAAGGTTGCCTCCAAGGCGCAGCTGCGCAACGACATCACCACGGTTCCCGAGGTTGATGCGAACTGGGAGCGGATCAAGCCGGATGGTGTTTGGGCTGCTATAGTCGGTCTGTTCTACAAGGAGAACGACTCCTTCGACCGGGCCAAGAATGCTCTCGATACGGCGACCATGTTTAATGGTGGCACCACGACCTGCTCCAACATCGCTTGCCACAACGGCTTCGATGTCACCTGGGCAGTGCCGACTGGAGACTGCAGCAGTTGTCACACCACGGTATCGCAGTAGGCTAGGGCGGTTAACATTATGTCAAAGACAATCAAATCCGTG
>CALZHQ010000084.1 GCA_945787295.1 uncultured Desulfuromonadales bacterium | reverse complement strand
TTTTTATTGGTTATAAAACCGATAAATTTTGCCCACAAAAAAGGGAGCACCTCCTGGGTGCTCCCTTAGACAAAACCGGTCTGAATAAAGTCTTTTTATTGGGGGTCGGGGGCCAGAAGCATCTCCACTTCCTCTATCCTCCGATCATCCATCCGCTTAACCCGGAACAGAATACCCTCTTCCTCGAACGACTCCCCCTCTTGCGGAATACGCCCCATCACCCGCAGCAGGTAGCCCGCCAAGGTCGTCACATGATCCTCCGGCAGCGTCAGCTTGAAGCGCCGATTGACTGCCCGCAGCGACACCGCCCCGTCGACCAGGAAACGGCCTGGGGCCAACTGCCGGAAATCGACCTCTTCAATATCAGACTCATCATGGATTTCGCCAACAATCTCTTCAACGACGTCTTCCAGCGTAACAATCCCTTCCACGCCGCCGTATTCATCAACGACGATCGCCAAATGCTCCCGCTTCTGACGAAAGCTCTGCAACAGCACGGCAATCCTCTTCGACTCAGGAACGAAATAGGGCTTGCGACAGATGTCGGCAAGTGAGAACTGCCCTGTGCGGCTGATAAAATCGAGGACCTTTTTCGAATGGACAACGCCGACAATGCTGTCCAGACTGTCACTGTAAACCGGAAAACGGGAATGCCGGGCTTGCTGGACAATCGCCAACACCTCCTGGAAATTAGCCGTCACCTCGATCCCGGTCACCTCGGTGCGAGGAATCATGACATCCCGCACCCTGGTTTCCGACAGATCAAAAATACCATGCAGCATCCGGCGCTGCTCAGCAGCCACCACACCGCTCTCTTCACCGACTTCGATGATAGCCCGAATCTCTTCTTCGGAAACCGACAGGCCCTCAGCTTCATGGGCGCGGAAGAACTTGGTCAACAGGCGCGACACGCCTGAAACCACAGAGACCACCGGGGTCATAACCCAAACCACAAAGCGGATCGGGTTGAGGACAAAAAAAGACATTTTTTCCGGGTATTGAGCCGCGTAAGTTTTTGGACAGACCTCAGAAAAAATCAGCAGCACCGGAGTCAGAATCAACACGGTCAATAATTCACCCTGCTCGCCGAAATAACCCACAAACAGGCCGGTGGCAATAACCGAAGCGGCAATATTGACCAAGTTGTTGCCGACCAGAATCCCACTCAACAAACGATCGGGATCATCCAGCAACCTCGCCAGCTTATCTGCGCCCCGCTTATCAGTCTGCTGCAGAAAACGGACTCTGAGCTTATCGAGAGAGAGTAGTGCTGTTTCTGAACCGGAAAAGAAACCTGAGAGGGCCAGCAACACCAACAGGGCCAGTAAACGCCAAAGAGCTTCGTCGGACATCCAGTCTCCAAGTGGGACATCAGCAGCAACCGGTGGCTGCTGTCAGAAATCGAGTATTAATGCAAGTATAACTAAATTTCACAAAGCTGCGCGAAGTGTAGCCCAAACAATCAGAAAGGGAAAGAGCTTGGCGTTGCACAGCTTTAAGCAGCATGTTATAAGCCGACTGAAGCATTAATACAAGCAAGGACGACCAATGACGACCAACATTCCAGACGACTTCGCCAGCGCCGAACAAGAACACCGCAAACTGAGCCAGCGACTCCATCACCACAACTACCTTTATCACACCCTGGATCAGCCGGAAATATCAGATGCAGAATATGATCAGTTACTGCAACGACTGCTCAAGCTGGAGCGAACTTTTCCGCAACTGATCACCGCTGACTCGCCATCGCAACGCATCGGCAGCACGCCCCTTGACAGCTTCAACTCAGTGAGCCACGCCAGCCCGATGCTGTCACTTGAAAATGCCTTTGGCGCTGATGATTTACGCGATTTCGATGCCCGGCTGAAACGCTACCTGGCCCGCTCTGAAGAGATCGAATACCTCTGCGAAATGAAGCTGGACGGCGTCGCCGTTGCCCTGACCTACCAAAAGGGTCGACTGATCCGTGGAGCGACCCGTGGTGATGGCAGCAAAGGTGAAGAGATCACCCAGAACATCCGCACGATCGGCGCCATCCCACTGCGCCTGCAGGACAATTTCCCGGAAAGACTGGAAGTGCGCGGCGAAATCTATATGGAGCTGGACGCCTTCCGGCAACTCAACCAACAGCGCCGCGAAGAAGGAGAAACCACCTTTGCCAACCCACGCAATGTCACCGCCGGCAGTCTGCGTCAGCTCGACTCGAAGCTGACGGCCAGCCGCCCGTTGACGATCAGCTGTTATGGCATCGGTGAAATCTCCGAGAACCCGCCGCAAAGCCACCAGCAACTGCTCGAAGACCTGCGCCGCTGGGGCCTGAAGGTCAACCTGGAAACGGTACGGGTTGCCGCAAACATTGAAGCAGTGATTGAGCGCTACCAGGAGCTGATGACTTTGCGCGAGCAACTTCCCTATGAAATAGATGGCATGGTCGTCAAAGTGAACAATCGGGAGCTGCAGCAGGAGCTGGGAGAAAAGAGCCGTACCCCGCGCTGGGCAGTCGCCTGCAAGTTTCCGCCCCGCCAGGAACAGACCGTCCTCGAATCGGTCCGTTACCAGGTCGGCCGGACCGGGGCGATCACTCCGGTTGCCAACCTGCGCCCGGTCAACGTCAGCGGGGTCACCGTTTCCAGTGCCAGCCTGCACAACTGGGACGAAATCGAGCGACTCGGCATCCGCATCGGCGATACGGTCGTGGTCGAACGCGCTGGCGATGTCATCCCCGATATCGTCAAGGTACTCACTGAAAAACGCACCGGCAGTGAATCGGAAATCCCGGAGCCGGACCACTGCCCAGCCTGCGGATCAGCCGTTTCGCGCGAAGAGGGTGAAGTGGTCCCCCGCTGCCAGGGTTTAAGCTGTCCGGCGCAACTGAAAGAATCGTTGAAGCATTTTTGCGCCCGGGGTGCCATGGATATCGAAGGGCTGGGGGACCGGCTGATCGACCAACTGCTGCGCCTCGGGCTGGTCAAAAGTGTCGCCGATCTTTACCGACTGGAAAAAGAACAGCTGTTCCAGTTTGAACGGATGGGCGACAAGCTGGCGGAAAAACTGCTGGCGGCCATCGCGGCCAGTAAAGAGAGGCCCCTGGAACGTTTCCTGTTCGGCCTCGGCATCCGTCACGTCGGCAGCCATCTGGCAAAAGTTCTCAGTCGCCAGTTCGGTTCACTCGAAGCACTGGCGACAACCGACCAGCAGCAGCTTCTGGCGATCCACGAAATCGGTCCACAGGTTGCCGAAAGCGTCACCCGGTTTTTTGCCGATCCGAACAATCAGCAGATATTGCAACAGCTGCAAGAGCTCGGTGTGGCCCCGATCGCCACAGAACAGCCGAGAGGTGATAAACTGACTGGTAAGGTCTTCGTTTTCACCGGCGCACTGGAACGCTTCAGCCGTAAAGAGGGAGAAACGCTGGTTGAAGCCCAGGGCGGGCGGGCGAGTGGCTCGGTCAGCAAGAAAACCGACTACGTTGTCGCCGGCCCCGGAGCCGGCAGCAAACTGGCCAAGGCGGAGCAACTTGGCATCAGTGTGCTGGATGAAGAGCAGTTCCTCACCCTAATCAAAGCGGAGGAATGAGATGTCTGAAGTCAGGGCCACAATACGTGTCAGCGGGCGGGTACAGGGGGTCTGGTTCCGTCAGAGCACTAAAGATACCGCTGACAAATACGGGGTAACCGGTTGGGTCCGCAACAACCCGGACCGCTCTGTCGAGGCAATTTTCGAGGGCCAACGTAACGCGGTCCAGTCAGTTATCGACTGGTGCCAGTATGGACCGGAACTGGCCCAGGTTGAGGACCTGCAAGTCGACTGGAGCCATGCAACAGGGGAGTTTAACGACTTCAAGGTGCGCTGAAAGGAAAACCAGCAGGCGGAAGCTAGAAGCGATTGCGAAACGGTCGATAAAGCGGGTCGCCGATCAACACCATCTGCCAGGAAAGCAACGACGTACTTAAAAAATAGCTCTCGACCAAGGTGTAGTAACCATCCAGCAGATAAGTAAAAAAGACTTCCGGAAGTGGAAACGCATGCACATAGGGCTCGGCCACCGGACCGATGGTTGCGGCAACTCCATCTTCAAGCAGGCGCTTGCACCAGACCTGACTTCCTGCCTTCTTTAAGGTTGTACACTCACTGCTCGCGATATGATAAGCGACCGCCCCAGCCTGCCAGTCAAACGCATCAACATAATTGGCCAGACTGTACCAACCACTGTACAGAGCGGCCTCTGGAGCGGTGTCTGGCTGCAACAGATCATCCTGCTGATCGAGCGTGACCGGCAACTTGCTCAGCAGGCCAACCTGGATCGCCACCTTGTGCAAGGAAGCATCATACAAAGCATAGCCCTGCAGCTGGTCATTCTCCGGCATTGGCCAACGCGCATCGAAATATGCCCTTCCGGTCAGCCCACGTTTTTCGGCCTGCAAACTATCGTCGATCATACGTCTGACGATTTGGGGAGTTGAGGCGTCCAGACGGGCGACCATCAGCACCTGTTCTTTTTTATAAGGAAGTTCTTCTGCCTGGTTCCGGAAGCCGACAAAATATGGGTTCGGCAACCACCTTTCGAGCCGGTAACCATCTATCAACAACAGCGTGAGCTCTGAATCGACTGCGGCCCCCCGTTCGGCGCGGCGATACCCTTCGATCCGCTGCTGCAGCTGTTCCGCTTCGGCCTGCAAGCGTTGTAGATCCATTTCCTTCGGGCCGTTTTTCAGCTGCCAGTCGAGTTCTTTTTTTCTGAACTCCAGGTCGCCGAGTTTTTTCCACTCAGCATGAGTCAGCTCCGGAGCCGCCACCCGCAGAGGCAGCCCATAAAACAACAACAAACAGCGAATTTTCCCCGGTCGTTCCGCCAGACGCTGGCGAAGCGGTACAATCAGCTGCTGCCAATATTCTTCGCGGCTGCAATCCTCCTTGTCGGTCATGCTGATTTGCACTAAATTCTCTGCCGGAATGTTTCTTTGCGTCTGATAATACCGCGCTAGTTCGACACCGGCGGACACATTCCGGTTGGCAACCAGCAATATTTCATCCGCTTGCAGAGCAAAGGCGTTGGTCGCAAAAACCGCACTATAGACAAGAGTGGCGAGGGATAATCGAACAATCTTCAACAGAATCATCAGTTTAACCCCAGAGTGATTTCCTCTTGCAGCATGCTGATAAATTGCTTATCGAGGGTAAAAAACCGCACTTATATTTGCGGCCTCATTAGTCTATCTCATCGACGTCAAAGCGGGGGAAGATGGCCAGATTAATCACCGCTCTCAGCTGGGAGAACATGAGAATTGTAACGACTGGAGAAGGCAGCTACGGCGACCGCCTGGAAAGCGGTGAACAGATCGGCAGCAAGCGGGTACTTGCCGACCCGATCGCCACCCTTTCGGTTGAGGCGCAAGAGTTGCTGGAAAAACTCAGCCACAACCACCTGGCAGCTTAATCGCTGTCTCTCAGTTCGAGCGATTCCTTGTAAACCTCGCTGCCGGACAGTCCGAAATCCTTGGCCACCCGCTTGACGATCTGCTTCCAACTCAGGTCGGTTTCGTCGTGCAGGCGAGCCAGCTCCTCCTTGACCGTCCCCTGAGGTTTGCGCGCTGGAGCCGGACCAAGCAGCAGGACCAGTTCGCCGCGCACTTTCCCAGCAGCATAAAACGCCACAGCCTCAGCAGCGGTCCCGCTGAACAGTTCTTCATGCCGCTTGGTTAACTCCCTGGCAACCGACAGCTGGCGGTCGGCACCACATATCTCGACCAGATCCTGCAGGCAGGCTAGCAAGCGGTGCGGGCCTTCATAAAAGGCAACCGTCTGCGGTTCATCTTTGAGCTGTTCCAGCATTTGCCGTCTGCCATGGGATTTGGCCGGCAGAAAACCGACGAAACGGAAAGCATCGGTCGGCAATCCGGATATCGATAGCGCGGCGACCAAAGCCGATGGCCCCGGCACCGCCACGACCTCCATTCCAGCCTGACGGCAGCGGGAGACCAGACGATAACCGGGATCGGCAATACACGGGGTTCCGGCGTCACTGATCAGCGCCAGCGACTCTCCGCCCTGCAGCCTTTCGATCAGCTGCCCTGAGCGCTCCACCTCGTTGTGTTCGTGATAAGAAATCAGTGCGGTTTTGATCGCGTAATGATCGAGCAGTTTGCGGCTGTGGCGGGTATCCTCTGCGGCAACCAGATCGACCTGCTGCAGGATCCGCACAGCCCGGTAAGTCATATCCTCCAGATTGCCGATCGGCGTTGCCACCACATAGAGGGTTCCGCTCACTCAAGCCCCTCCAAATCGTGCAACCAGAGGCTGACGACCGCATCACTCGGCATCCGCCAGTCTCCGCGCGGCGACAGCGCCACAGTACCGATTTTGGGACCATCCGGCAGGCAGGAGCGTTTGAACTGCTGGGAAAAGAAACGGCGATAAAATTGCTGCAACCACTTGATCAGCTCTGCGCGTGACATTTCGATAAAAACCTGCTCGGCCAGCATCAACACTTTTCGCGGTGCAAAGTGCATCCGCACCACATGGTAGAGGAAAAAGTCGTGCAGCTCGTAGGGGCCGACCACCTGTTCGGTAAACTGTCCGATATTACCATCAGCATCGGGAGGCAAAAGTTCTGGCGACACCGGGGTATTGCAGACATCGAGCAACACTTCCGAGACCCGATCCCCGAATTCGACCTTGGCGCACCAATCGACCAGGTATCGGACCAGGGTTTTCGGCACCCCGACATTGACCCCGTACATCGACATATGATCACCGTTATAGGTGCACCAGCCGAGGGCCAGCTCCGACAGGTCGCCGGTACCGATCACCAGTCCGCCGACCTGATTGGCAACATCCATCAGAATCTGGGTGCGTTCCCGGGCCTGACTGTTTTCAAAAGTAATATCGTGTTCGGCTTCATCATGGCCGATATCCTCGAAATGCTGCAGGACCGCGGCATCGATCGGTATAATCCGCAGCTCCGTGCCGAGCTGTTCGGCCAACTCTTCAGCATTACCGCGGGTACGCTCGGTGGTGCCGAATCCGGGCATAGTCAGGGCAACAATCCCTTTGCGGTCCAGACCAAGGCGATCGAATGCTTTAACCGTCACCAGCAGCGCCAAAGTCGAATCGAGCCCTCCGGAAAGACCGATAACGACCTGCCGGCTACCTGTATGCCGCAAGCGTTTGGCCAGGCCGCTGGTCTGCAGCAGGAAAATTTCTTGACACCGTGCATTGCGCTCTTCGTCATCCGGTGGCACAAAGGGGGTCCTCACCACCGATCGGCGTAATTCCAGGACCGGGCGCGGCGCAAAACGGAACGGCTGAATCCGGAAATTATGTTCCGGGTGGCCGGTAGAAAAACTACTGTTGCGCTGTCGCTCACCAACCAGGCGTTCCAGATCGACATCAGCTAACGCCAGCTGGCTGTCGAACTGAAAACGTTCGGTTTCAGCCAGAATCTGACCATTTTCAGCGATCAGCGAGTGGCCGGAAAAAACCAGATCGGTACTCGACTCGTTGGGACCTGCCGAGGCATAGGCATAGGCGGCCAGGCAGCGAGCAGACTGTGAAGCAACCAATGCTCGACGATAAGCCTGTTTGCCGAGGATTTCTGGACTGGCCGAAAGGTTGAGGAGCAAGGTGGCCCCGACCAGCGCCTGCGATCCACTCGGCGGTGCAACCGCCCAGGCGTCTTCACAAATCTCGATGCCGATTTTGCATTCGGGGAACTCCTCGGCTCGGAACAGCAAGTCATCACCAAAGGGTATCTGTTGATTATCGAGCAACAGATAATTACTGCTGCGATCGTTCGCGGAACAGAACCAGCGCTGCTCGTAGAATTCGCCCGTGTTCGGCAGATAGGTTTTCGGAACCGCACCACAAACCTCACCGTTGGCAATCAACACCGCGCAATTGAACAACCGACCAGCCACCGACAACGGAGCGCCAACCACCAGGGTCATCTCTTCGTCGGCACTGAATTGGGCCAACTCAATCAACGCCTGCTCGACTTTCCTCTGCAGCGGCTGCTGAAAAAACAGGTCCCCGCAGGTGTAACCGCTCAAGCAGAGCTCCGGAAACAACAACAAGCGACACTGTTGCTGACTGGCCTGACGACTCAACTGGCGAATTACTTCCAGATTGAAATCGACATCGGCAACGCGCAACTCAGGAGTTGCCACGCCGAGACGTAACATCCCATAGCTGGCTAAATCGATCGACGTATTTGCTGCCGCATCTGTCATACCCACTCCTTCAACAATCATCCGCGCAATTAAAACGTCACTCCCTCACCCCGAAGGCATTCGGCAGGTGTTGGACCGCGACACTTTCATCACTCTGGCACAGAATTGCCACAACATCAAATCGGGGCTGCAGGTCACCGGTTTTTTCCTGTTTCAGGTACCACTGGGCCGTGCGAATAATCTGGTGTTGTTTTCGCGCCCCTACAGCTTCCTGTGGCAAACCGAAGCTGGTGCCACGACGGGTTTTGACCTCAACAAACAGCAACTCTTTATTACTGCGGGCAATAATGTCGATTTCACCGACCGGGGTGCGATAATTGCGGGCCAGAATTTTCAAACCCTGCTTGCGGAGATAGTGCACCGCTTGCTCTTCCCCCCATTGCCCCAAAGCCAGCCGTGTTTTGGTCATAGAATCTCCAGATACTCCTTGACCCCGGCAAAACTGGTCCGATGATGGCGACTCGGTTTCAAGTCAGCGATGGCCTGGCGATGCTGAGCCGTTCCGTAGCCCTTATGCTTGGCAAAGCCGTAGCCCGGCTGCTGTTTATCGAGGCTGTACATGATCCGATCCCGGACCACCTTGGCCACCACCGATGCTGCCGCGACCGACAGCGAGCGGCTATCGCCCTTCTTAAGAGTCTGCTGCGAGATCGTCACCGGCAGCGGGGTGATGCCATCAATTAATAAATGATCAGGCACCTCTGAAAGCCTTCCAATTGCTCGCTGCATGGCCAACAACGTCGCCTGGAGAATATTGATTTTATCGATCTCGACCGCCGTCGCGACACCGATACCGACCGCACGGACCTGTTCGCGGATCAGCGGATAGAATTTATCCCGTTGTTTTTCACTCAGCTTTTTCGAATCGGTCAACCCGGGCAATTCGAACCCCTGCGGCAATATCACCGCGGCGGCGACGACCGGTCCTGCCAGAGGTCCGCGACCCGCCTCATCGACACCGGCGACCGCCTGGAAACCTCTTTGTCGCGCTTGCTCTTCGAAATAAAGGGTCGAAATCTCGCTATCACCAAACAGTTCCAGATTACTCATTTAAACGTCCTGAAAAACCTAACCACCAAGCCACAAAGACACCAAGAAAAAACAGATTTCCTACTGGTATTCTAAGTGCCTTGGTGATTTTGTGGCTATCTACAGATTCTGGATAAAAAAAAGCCCCCAACATCTTGTTGGGGGCTTATCTTAACCAATCTTGCCTGCTCAGGCCATACGCTTTTCGGAAATACGGGCAGCCTTACCGCGCAGATTACGCAGATAGTAGAGCTTGGCGCGGCGAACCTTACCGACACGCAATACTTCGATTTTATCAATACTCGGTGAATGCAGCGGGAAGATCCGCTCAACACCGACACTGCCCGAGATTTTACGTACGGTATAAGAAGAACCGAGGCCGCGATTAACCCGCTTGATGCAAACGCCCTGGTAGATCTGGATCCGCTGCTTGTCGCCTTCAGTGATTTTTACGTGGACCTTAAGGGTGTCACCCGCCTTGAAAACCGGGATATCCTTCTTCTGTTGTTCCATTTCCAACTGATCGATGATGTTCATCTTCATCCTCCTCGATGTATCAATTCCGTGTTACTTTGAATACGGTTTCTTCTGTTATTTATTTGCAGGGTGATCCTGCTCATTTATGCTTCAAAATCAGGCGCCTGCTTCAGCTGCGCCAGAAATTTCCTATCTTCTTCACTTAGCTCTGCCTGCTCCAACAGTTCCGGTCGACGTTGCCAGGTTCGCAGCAGCTGTTGTTCCCGACGCCAGCGAGCAATTTTCCCGTGGTCTCCGGAGAGCAACACAGCCGGCACCGGCATGCCGTTAAAAACTGCCGGACGGGTATACTGTGGGTACTCCAACAATCCGTCCGAAAACGAATCTGTTTCGGCGCTCCCTTGGCACCCGAGCACTCCGGGCAGATAGCGCGAGATGGCATCAATCATCACCATCGCCGGCAACTCACCACCTGTCAGCACAAAATCGCCGAGAGAAAATTCTGCATCAACCAACGATTGCCGAATCCGCTCATCAAAACCCTCGTAGCGGCCGCAGAGAAAAATCAAGCCATCCTCAGCTGCCAGCTCTCTGGCATGATGTTGATTGAACGGCACACCCTGCGGCGTCATCATCAACACTTTGGCCTGCGGGGTTTGCTGTCTCAGTTCCGCAACCGCCCGGGCGATCGGTTCCGGCTTCATCACCATGCCATCACCACCGCCGTATGGTGTATCGTCGGTCGTCAGGTGTTTACCTTCGGCCCAATCGCGCAGGTTGTGTGCGCGAACCTGCAGCAATTGCTGCTTAATGGCGCGACCAAGGATACTTTCCTGTAACGGCGAGTCGAACATGCCGGGAAACAGAGTCAAAACGTCAAAGATCATTGTTCTTGCGGGATCAAACCTTCAGGCAGGTCAACGCGCATCACCTGCTGCTGAAGATCAATCTCTAAAACAAACTGCGCCACGGCGGGAATCAGGACTTCGCCATATTCTCCCTTGACCACATAGGTGTCATGGGCTGCCGTGCTAAACATTTGCAGCAGGGTTCCGATCGGGCCGCGACTTTGATCGACAACCTGCAACCCCTCTAACTGCGACCAGTAGAATTCATCTTCTTCCAGCTCTGGCATTAGATCTTCAGGCAAGAGAACCTGCCCCCCAACCATATGCTCGACCAGATTGATCGATTCGAAATCCTGCAGACGCAATAAAACCTGCCCTTTATGTAGCGACTGACGAACCGGCTTGGCGGCCAATCGCTCACCTGAGGGCAGGTGTAAAAATACCAGTTCAGTTGTCAGCAGTACCTCAGGGTCCTCTGAGTTCAGATGAACCTTGAGGTCACCCCGTAAACCGTGAGTGCCAACAATCTTCCCAATTTCCAGCAGCGATTCTGATCGGCTGTCCATCCAACCTACTCTCAAACCGACCTGAACGTCCGGGTTATTCCATGATCTGCAGCGAAGCGCGACGGTTTTCACGTGTCGCTTTGGCGTTCAGAAGTGTCCGCATCGCTTTCGCGTTACGTCCCTGCTTGCCAATAATCCGCCCCATATCTTCCTGGGCAGCTGCCAACTTGACGAGAACAGTTCCATCTTCGGCCTCTTCCTCGGAGATCACAATCTCGTCAGGCTTTTCGACCAGAGACTTGGCGATAAACTCGATCAGGTCTTTCATGGGTCATCCTCCGGGTGGATAGGGGCCCGTTGCCCCGGATTCGGACCAGTCAGGCGTTAGGCTTCAGCAGCATCCTTCGCCTTGAACTTGGCCCAGACACCGGCGCCACGCAGCAACCGGCGAACTGTATCGGTCGGCTGAGCACCCTTGTTGAGCCACTCAAGGGCGCGATCTTCTTTAAAATTCATCAGGGACTTATCCTGGAGCGGGTCGTACTGCCCCAGTTGTTCAATAAAACGGCCATCCCGTGGGCAACGCTCGTCGGCTACGACAACCTGATAAACCGGTTTCTTTTTTGCGCCACCGCGGGCGAGCCTGATTTTTACTGACATGCTGTTTTTCCTCCTGGTACTTAACTTCTATTTATGTATTACGAATAGTAGAAATTCGTTTCCCTATTCT
>CALZHQ010000083.1 GCA_945787295.1 uncultured Desulfuromonadales bacterium | reverse complement strand
TACCGCTATCGGCACTGATGGCGGTCCGACGTTCGGTCTTGATTTCACACCGTTTGCGACTCAGGGCGGCGGTGTCGATAAGATTGTTGACGATGCCGTGTTGACTGAATTTAACTACAAGGGGTCGACCATTGCCCTTGACTTATCTCTGACAACCACCTTGGTTGTGCCACCATCAGAAAATGTCGCCATCAACAGCAGCACAGACTTTTCTTCAACGAACATTTCCCTGAGCGCAAATGCGGGCTTTAATGCTACTGGCGCTGGAATTTCCGGTGGCCGACAGGATTCAAGAATTGATGACAACGATGGTGGAGCTGCACTGACAGTTTCATTCGATAGCGTCGCGCTTCCTTTTGGAGTCGACAACCTGGTCCTTACAATGGACGACTTTCGGGTTGGCAACGGTGATGCCGTTACAATCACTCTTTACGATGACGCAGGGTCTGTCATCACATCATTAGTCCATGCCGCAACCGATAATAACACTATAGAAGCAATTGATTTATCAACCTACTTTGGAATTGGTTCCATAGACATTGCCCGCTCCAGTGGAAGGGACAGCCAGTTGGCAAATGTGTCTTTTGATCCCAATCCACTTACCCCAGCGAGTGTCGTTGTCGATACTTTGGTTGAAACCGGTGGAAATAACGGCAGCAACCTGAGCTGGGTTTACAGTTTCGATTATGATCTCGATGGAAATCCGGTTTTTGATGCAACCGTCACTGATTCAGATGATGGCTCGACCTTTGTCATGCGCAGCAACGGCTACTATAATTATACTCCTTCAGTTGTTATTTCCGGTGACTCAGTCACCTTGACCTCCCAGGCTAACGTTGACGCGTCAGACCTGAGCGTTTCGATCCGCACTGGTGGTGCAACGCTAGAGTACACCAGCGACGGCGTCGGGGTTCAGGGCGGAAACGGGACTCTGTTAAGCCAGGGGGAAGCGATCCTGATCGATTTCGATACGGTGGCATTGCCGAATGGCGCCGAAAATATCGTGCTGACCCTCAACGATTTCCAGTCCAACTACAATGACCAGGCAACAGTCATCGTCACTCATGATTCCGATGGGGACGGAACGCCGCAGACTGACACGGTTGTTTTCGCCGCAGCCACGACCGGTTCAACAGAAGTCCTCGACCTGTCTGCATACACCGGTGTCACCCGCCTCGATATCGAGTATACTGGCACCGGTTACGATCTGGGCGTCGGTACAATTACTTACGATGCGACCATTCCGCCAGGCGGCGGCGCAGCCGAACCGATCCTGGTCGATTACACCCTTACCGACACTGATAACCAGTCGGACACCGCTCAGCTGGCGATCTACACCATCGACAACGAAATCACCGGTACGGTCGGCGCTGATAGTATTAACGGCGGCGCGTTAAACGATGCAATTATCGGTGATGCCGGTGATGATATCCTGGCCGGCGGTGACGGGCATGATTCGATCTCTGGTGGTGCCGGTGCCGATCAACTCTCTGGCGATGCCGGTAATGACTACCTCAGCGGCGGCGGCGATGACGATATCCTCGCCGGTGGTAGTGGGCGTGATCATGTCGATGGTGATGCCGGTGACGATATCGTCGATGGCGGCCTCGGAGATGATATTGTCCAAGGCGGTACGGGTGACGATCTGGTTTTCGGTGGCGCCGGGGATGATATTGTTGATGGCGAAGCCGGGGATGACACCCTTTACGGTGGTGCCGGCAATGATATTCTGGTTGGCGGCGACGGGCAGGATCTGCTGATTGGTGGCCAAGGGGACGATATCTTCTCCACAGGTATTGGCGCAGACACCATCAAGTTGTCGCTCGGTGACGAAGGAACACCCGGGACAGCTGCCGTCGATACGGTCACGGACTTTAAAGCCGGTATCAATGGTGACATCCTTGACCTGGGTGATCTGCTCCAGGGAGAAGAGGACAACCCGTTGACCGATTACCTGCAGTTCAACTTGGGCGATTTCGATGGTGATGGCTCGACAGACGACACCAAAATTTCTATCGACCATGATGCTGGGGCCTTGTTTGAAGTCACACAGGAAATCGTTGTTAACGATGTGGATTTGACCGCAGGTGGGACTTTGGCCGATCAGGATATCATCAATAATCTACTCACTAATAATAACCTGATAACAGATTGATTAATCGAACAGCGGCCGGTTGCTGTGCTTGAAAGCAACCGGCCAACCTAAATAACGCTTTAATTCGGCAATATTTTTTTGTTAAGTTAAGACCTCATTAGGGTGGTCAATTATTCGAATAAATTTAAAGTTTTTCTTTTGCTCTTATAATTTTATAGGTTTTGAAATGTTGCAAAATAGGTTTCCCGCTTTGCTGCTGTGTGGGCTGTTGATTTGTTTACTTGCCTCCCCCGCCCATGCCACGACCAGTCTCTATCAGACTGTCGAACAGGCCCTGAATTACAGCCCGAGACTGCGTGTTCTGGAGCACAATCTGGATGCGGTTAAGTCCGAACTGTTACAGTCGCGTGGTGAATATCTGCCCTCGGTCGATATGATTCTCGGCTATGGGACCGATCAACATAGTGATCGGTCCACCCGTAGTGTCGGTGCCGATCCCTCAGAGAACGATTGGGATGCTCGTGGCGAGGCTTCGCTGAGTTTGACCCAAAAGCTGTACGATGGTGGCGAGGTAAAAAGTCGGGTTGCAGTCCGTCAGGCGCTGGTCGATTCCGTAGATTTCCGGGTTTACGATAATGCGCAGGCCATTGCTCTTGATGCGATCATTGCCCACCTCAATGTCTATCGACAGAGGGAGTTGGTGGCGTTATCGGAAAAAAACGTCAAAATGCACAATGACATCCTCGCTTCGCTGGACCAATTACAGGCAGCAGGGGCCGGTAGTATTGCTGATGTAACCCAGGTCCAGGGACGCTTGGCACGGGCCAAATCGACTCTGGCGATCGCCAAAGCTGATCTCGCCGCTGCCGAAGCGAATTACCTGCGTTTGGTCGGAGCTCAACCGCAAAAGGTCGGCTTTGCCGGAGTCCCGGAGACGCTTGCCGGAAACTTGCAACAGGCGTTAACGGAAACCGAAAAGGGGAATCCGAAGGTTCTTGCTTTGGATGCAGATGTTGAGGAAGCGAAAGCGCGAGTCGATTTGGCGAAATCTACCTATATGCCGAAACTGAACCTGGAACTGAGCAGCAATTACCGTGATCAGCTCGAGGGGGATCCTTCCTGGCAGCAGTCGAATGAAGCGATGTTGCGAATGCGTTGGAACCTGTTCAACGGTGGTCAGGATAAATACGGGATTGACGCCGCTGCTGCGCGAAAGATGCAGGCCCGTTCAAATCGCAACGAGCAATTGGTTGAGGTTCTGGAAGAAACGACCGCGACATGGGCCCAGTATCAATCGGCTCAGCAACAGAAACAAGCCTACCGTGATGCGGTGGTCTTCAACGAGCAGACTCTCGATTCATATCTCAAACAGTTTAACGTTTCACAGCGCAGTCTGCTCGATGTTCTCGACGCAGAAAATGAATATTTTCAGTCAGGTGGTCAGCTGTTGACCACCAGTACCAACGAAACGATTGCCGCCTATCGGTTGTTGGCCCTTGCAGGTCAGTTGCGGGTCGCTCGGACGGCTGGGGAGGCGGGCGAAGAGCCGGAATTTTTGAAGGCGTTGCGCTCAGAGATCGCTGGATTGCAAAAAACACCTCAGCTGCGGGTTGTCCCGCAAGTCGCAGAGCCAGTTGTTAAGGGCGAAATAACCCTTTCCAAGCCGGTGATTCAATTACCGGAGGCGAGTATTCAGCAGTTTCTCGAATCGTGGCGGCAAGCTTGGGAGTCACAGGCGATAGAAACGTATCTCGATTTTTACAGCAGTGATTATGTCCCGGAACGGGGGCGGGATCTGGTCGCCTGGGAACAGTTTCGCCGCAGACGGCTGTCACAGCCGGAAAGGATCCAGTTGAGCATTGAAGCGGTCGAGATCGAACCTATGGGCGGCGGAAATTACCGCGTCAAATTCACTCAGAATTATGCAAGCAATCTCTATCATGACCGGGTGCAGAAAGTGCTCGAACTTAAACCTAGGGAGGAAAGCTGGCAGATCCTGCGGGAGCTGGCCAAGCCACCCAATAGCTGATTTAAATTGTTCTTCTAAGGACCTGTCTTGTCGATAGGCTTTTAATGGCCCATCGGGTCAGCTGTCCGGTGACTGAGGCGGGCCGGTAGGATGATGCTGAAGCAGGCACCGGCGTCTGTGTTGATCGCTTCGATCTCTCCTTGGTGATGTTCGACGATCCGATGGCTGATTGGCAGCCCCAGCCCGGTCCCTTCCTCTTTGGTGGTGAAGAAAGGGTTGAAAATATTGCGCATCATTTTCGGCGGGATGCCGCCGCCGGTATCGAGAAAATCTATTTTTACCGCCGGTTCTCCGCGTAACCGGCTATGGCTGGCATGGATCTGAATGCTGCCGCCATTCGGCATTGCCTGGCGGGCGTTGGAAATCAGATTGATAAAGACCTGTTCCAGTTGCTCGGCATCCCCCTGCATCAGCGGTAAATCTTCCGCAAGCTCAAGCCGCAGTTCAATGCCGGCCTGCTGGAGTTTTTCTTCCTCCAGGATAATGGTTTTTTCCAATACCTCCTCAAGCCGGTATTCACGAATGCAGAGCAGGCGCTGCTTAGAGAAGGAGAGGATGTTGTCGAGCATTTTTTCCAGCCGCTCGGTTTCCTGCTGAATGATCTTGGCATATTCATGCCCGGGACTGTCGGAATCGAGAGTGTTGCTCAACCGGCGCGCAAATCCTCCGACAGAAACCAGCGGGTTCTTTAGCTCATGAGCGATAGAGGCGGACATTTCACCGATGGTTGCCAGCTTTTCCCGTTGCAGCAGTTGTTCCTGGGTTTCCCGGAGATTGCGGTGGGCGGTTTCGACCCGTTGCAGCAGCTGCGCGTTGTCGAGGGCAATGCCGGCCTGGCCGGCAAACATTTCCAGAAAACGTAGGCGTTCAGCATCGATCGGCTCACCGCTGTCGCTATTGTCAACGACCAGAACACAGAGGGTGCGACCTCGGCTCAGGAGCGGCACGCAGACGTGATCCCCGGGACAACAGATCGGGACTGGTAGTTCCTCGTCAAGTAACGACTCATTGATCAGTTGGGCTTTCTGTTCACGAGCGACTCGCGCCAAACAGTTGTTGCTGGTTTCGATCGATAGACGCTGCTGCATCACTTCCCGGGAAAAAGGCGCTTCCCGCTGTGCTTTCTGGGCGTTTTCCGGGATCTGCAACGGCGGGGCGCCAATCGGTGGCAGCCCATCCGGCAACAGCCAGCTGACGCTTTCGCGAGTGACGCCGAGAATCCCCTGCAGGGTTCCTCCGCGCGGATTGACCATATAGAGCATGGCCCGATGGAAACTACCGCCGTCAGGCGAGACCAGCAGTGAGAGGATCAGGTGAAATAGTTCGTTGGGTGACAGGGTGCTGTGCAGCAGCTGGGTGATTCGGTAAAGCAGCGACAGATCCTGCAGGCGTCGGAAGTCGGATGTCGATACCTGCCGTAGCCGGGCCATGGTCACCAGCTGCTCAAAGGTCTGGGCAATCTGGAAGGCGCAGGTCTGAAACAGCTGTTGCTGCTCACGGTTAAATGGTGCATTCCCCTCTGGGGCGTCTCCAAAGAAACTGAGGGTGCCGAAGTTCCGGTCGTGGACCCGTAGCGGGAGGGAATAGACCGAGGTCGGCAGCTTCTGGTCCTGACGGCTGGAGAGGGGGGTATGGAGACGACTTTGCCCCTGATGCAGCACCTGACTGCAAAGCTGACTGTCCTGTTGCAGCAGAAAGATTTTCAGCGCTGGGTCATTGGAATTGATGGCACTATAGCAGGGTTGGGGTGGAGGATTGCCATAGAGCCGCGGGCGGATGATGACCGCTTCGGCGTCACTGTACTCAAGCAGCAGATGACAGACGACGGTACAGAGAGAATTAAGGCTGGTGACAGAGTTGAGAGCTTGCCCCAGCTGTGAAAGCAGGGTGAGTTGGGCAAGGCGGCGGTCGGTCGATTCCATGGTGGCGTCCTGCCGTTGATGCTGGCGTTGCAAAAGATCGGGAGCCGCAGGCGATGCCTGTGCTCCCGATCTGATAAATAGCGTTATCTGTTAACCGATCCGCTCTTGCCGTTCTTCTTCGGTTTTGCATTCGATGCAGAGGGTCGTGACCGGTCGGGCACGTAACCGTTCGACGCTGATCGGTTCTTCACAACTGTCGCAGAGACCGAAGCTGCCGTCGTCGATCCGTTCGAGGGCCTGACGGATCTTGTTGATCAGCTTGCGTTCGCGATCGCGGATGCGCAGTTCGAAATTTCTGTCCGACTCCAGCGCGGCTCGATCGGTCGGATCGGGGAAATTGGTTTTTTCCTCGGTCATTTCCGAAACGGTTTCCCCTGCGTTCTGCAGCAGGTCATCCATCTGTCCTTGGAGCAGATTTTTGAATTCAGCCAAAATAGTTTCTTCCATAGCACACATCCTTGCAGGCAGCAGTCAAATAAACATAGCTGCTATGATAACCCAACTGGCGCTTAAAATGCGCCCCTCAATTGTACATAAATAATCAGCACAAGCACGGCAACGGCCAACCAGGCAGAAAAAACATCGCTGCTTTTTTCCGGTGGATTGGCAGCCATCTGTCTGGTCTCTTCGCTGATCACCGCTTGCGGAGCTTTGGCCAGCAGTTCTTTAAGCAGTTGGCCGAAGTTGTTGTAGCTGTTGGAAAAAATGATGAAGTCCGCTTCGCTGCTGAGACTGATAAAGGCACGTTTGCGAACCAGAACCGTATCAATAGCAGTCATGTCGGCAAAGCTGATCTTTTTGTTGCGCAGCAGTTTGTTGATCTGGACGCCATCGTCGGCAATGATGATCCGCCGCAGACTGCTTTCGACAAATAAATAAATTGCCGGCAGCAAAAGGGTTGCCAGGATCAGGGTTTTTGCCAGCGGAACTTGAAGAAACAGGCAGCTGATCAGCAGGATCAGGGTCAGCAAAACGACCAATCCCAAGGGGATCAGGAAGCTTTTGCGAATGCTGAAGGTATGTGTTTCCATCGGTTTCCGATCAATGCTGTAAAAAGCAGAGTTGAATTTACCAGACTTTGTGAGTTTTTGCCAATCTTATTGCTGCCGCTCATAGGTGCCGCTCTTGCCGCCGGTTTTCTTCTGCAGGCAGATCTGGCCGATCTCCATCCCTTTGTCGACCGCCTTGCACATATCGTAGATCGTCAGGGCGGCGACCGAGACTGCGGTCAAGGCTTCCATCTCCACCCCGGTATTGCCGGTGACCTTGGCGATGGCACCGATGCGGACCAGCCCCTGTTCCGGCTCACAGGTAAAATCGACTTCGACCGAACTTAGCGGCAAGGGGTGGCAAAGGGGTATCAGCGATGATGTCTGTTTGGCGCCCATAATCCCCGCAAGCCGGGCGACGCCGAAAACATCTCCCTTTTCCACTTTGCGGTCGAGAATCCGTTTCAGGGTTTCCGGCTGCATCCGAACTTCGCCGGTGGCTAAAGCTTCGCGTTTGCTGGCGGTTTTATCGCCGACGTCAACCATGATTGCTTTGCCGTTCTGGTCGAAATGAGTCAGTTTATCAGACATTTTCTAAGTCTCCAGTTCAGATGAAAATAGCGTCTAACGCTTCGCTGGCATGGCGCACCCCGATCAGGTGCATGCCGTCCGGCACCTCAAGGTTTTTCAGGCTGCTTTTGGGGAGCACGCAGCGGTTGAAGCCAAGCCGGGCAGCTTCCTTGACCCGCAGTTCAGGTTGTGAAACGGCCCGTACCTCGCCGGTCAGGCCGACTTCACCGAACAGCACCGTTTGTGGATCGATGGCTTTGTTGAGATGACTGGACGCCAGCGCAGCAATCGCGCCCAGATCGACCGCCGGCTCATCGAGCCGAACGCCACCGGCAACATTGAGAAAGATATCCTGTCCGCCCAGCGACAGTTCGACCTTCTTCTCCAGAATCGCGATCAAAAGTGCAATCCGTTTGTGGTCGATGCCGATGGCGGTGCGTTGCGGAGTGCCGAACGAGCTACTCGAAACCAGTGCCTGCAGCTCGACCAGAATCGGCCGGCTGCCTTCCAGCGAAGGCACAACGGCGCTGCCGGCACTCTTTTCCGGCCGTTCGGCGAGGAACAGTTCCGAGGGATTGCTGACCTCGCGCAAGCCTTGTTCCTGCATCTCGAAAACGCCGATTTCGTTGGTTGAACCGAAGCGATTTTTCACCGCGCGCAATATCCGGTAAGGATGGCCGGGATCACCTTCAAAATAGAGGACCGTGTCGACCATATGTTCCAGCACTCGCGGTCCGGCGATGGCTCCGTCTTTAGTGACGTGCCCGACCAGAAAGGTCGGTAGCCCGTCGCCCTTGGCCTGAATCATCAGCTGGCCGGTACATTCGCGGACCTGGCTGACGCTGCCGGGAGCTGACTCGATGCTGTTGGTGAAAATGGTCTGGATCGAGTCGATGACCAGGAAATCGGGCTTCAATTCCTTGATCCGGGCCTTGATCTGTTCCAGGGAGGTCTCCGCCAGCAGGAAGAGTTTATCCGCTTTGACGCCGAGCCGTTCGCCGCGCAGTTTCACCTGCCGGACCGATTCTTCAGCGGTCACATAAAGGACGGTCCCCTGCCGAGCGAGGTGGTCGGTTGCCTGCAGCAGCAGGGTCGATTTGCCGATGCCGGGATCGCCACCGACCAGAATCAAGGAACCGGGCACCACGCCGCCACCGAGGGTGCGGTCGAGTTCGCTAATGCCGCAACGCAGGCGATCTTCTTCGCGACTGGTGATTTCGGAGATTTTCTGTGGTTTGCCCGGAGCGGCCAGGGATCGGCTGTGGTTGCTTGCTGTGACCGGCTGTTCCTCGACCAGGCTGTTCCACTGTTGGCAGTCAGGACATTTGCCGAGCCATTTGGGGCTTTGAAAACCGCACTGTTGACAGCTGAAAATCGTTTTCGCTTTGGCCACGGCCGCTCCGTTGCTGATCAGGTTTCTGAAAGTCAAAACAAGCGGTCATCCTATGCTGAAAGGGAGCAGACTGTCAATTGCCGGAGATGTTCCCTTTTGCCTGATTTTCAGCTGAGGTATACTCAGGAGAAATCACAATATAGGCCTTGTATTGTGCCGCCCGGGGAGGGTGCTATGACCTATGAAGATCTACAGGCTGCGTTGAACGAATTTGACCTGCCTGCGGCGACAACCTGGAAGAAGATTCGCGAACGGCATCGTCAGTTGGTGCGGCGTTATCATCCCGATAAAGGTGAACATGCGGATGGCGAGAAGATCAGGCGGATTAATGCCGCTTATAAAATATTGAGTGAATATGTCGGCGATTATTGTTTCGATTTTTCCCGGGAACAGTTTCTGGAGCAGTACCCGGAGGAGCGGCTGCGGGAGCAGTTTTGGTCTGAAAAACCCTGGGGCGAAAACGTGTAATAGAAGGGGCGGCCCCAAGGCACCATCTGCGGCGTAACGCTCAATCCTCGCCAATCGGCTTAGCGCTGCTAGGCCTCATGGCTCCGGTTTCGCAAGCCTTGCAGCTGATACCTTTTTGACCCGCCCTGGAAATGCTGGTGGAGGAGCGGGGAAAAACCTTTTAAATCGCTTGTGTTGAAATGCCGGGGGTGCTAATTTAGCACCCTTTTTTCAGCTTTCGGAATAGGTGTTTTTTTGGCTAGAAATGATCAGACAGATGCGCTGACACGAGTTACCCGTCCTTCTCGCTATTTAGGCGGCGAACTCGGTTCGGTCTGCAAGGCGGACGTGGGGATCGAGGTTCGCATGGCGTTGGCGTTCCCCGATGTCTACGAAGTCGGGATGAGCCATATCGGCTTTCCGATTCTTTATCATATTCTCAATAATCTTGATTGGGCTGCGGCCGAACGGGTTTACGCGCCCTGGGCTGATATGGCGCAGTGGCTGGAGGAGAATGATCAGCCGCTCTGTTCCCTCGAATCAAACCGGCCGCTGGCCGATTTCGATATCATCGGTTTTACCCTGCAGTACGAACTCAGCTACACCAATCTGCTGGGGATGCTGCAGCTTTCCGGTTTACCGCTAAGGCGGGAGCAGCGTAGTGAGGGGGCACCACTGATCGTGGTGGGAGGCCCCTGTGCCTACAATCCGGAACCGCTGGCCGATTTCTTTGATGTGGCGCTGATCGGCGATGGCGAAGAAGCGATTGTCGAACTGGCGGAAGCGGTGCGACGCAGCAAGCAGGACGGTTGGAACCGGCAGCAGTTGCTGGAGCATTTGACGACCCGTGAGGGTTTTTATGTGCCGGGTTTTTTTGCCGTCAGCTATCAACAGGACGGTTCAGTGACCAAAATTACCTCGCTGCAAAAGGGTTACGAGAAGGTTAAGCGGCGTTTCCTGACCGATCTTGAAACAGCACCGTTCCCGACCAGGCCGATCATTCCGTTCATGCAGACGGTACACAACCGGGTGGCGCTGGAGATCGCCCGCGGCTGCACCCGCGGTTGTCGCTTTTGCCAGGCCGGTTATATTTACCGACCGGTACGGGAGCGCAGTCCGGAGAAAATTCGTGAACTGGTGAACTCGGCGCTGGAGAATTCCGGCTACGAAGAGATTTCCCTGCTGTCACTGTCGACCGGGGATTATAGCTGTATCGAACCTCTGCTCAGTACTCTGATGGCTGAGCATGCCGATGACCGAGTGGCGGTGTCGCTGCCGAGCCTGCGGGTCGGCTCGCTGACCGAAGAGCTGATGGAAGAGGTGAAGAAGGTGCGCAAAACCGGTTTTACTCTGGCACCGGAAGCGGGCAGTGAGCGGTTGCGGGCGGTGATCAATAAGGGGATCAGCGAGGCCGATCTCCTCGAAACCACCGGCAACGCCTATCGGCTCGGCTGGCGATTGATCAAGCTGTATTTCATGATGGGCCTGCCAACCGAGACGGATGAAGACCTGCAGGCGCTGATCGAGCTGGCGGCCCAGGTCAAACGGAGCGGTAAAGGGACCGGCGGCAACGATGTCAATGTTGCGGTTTCGACCTTCGTCCCCAAGCCGCACACGCCCTTCCAGTGGGAAGCGCAGATCGGCATCGGCGAAACGCTGCGCAAGCAGGAACTGCTGCGCGATGGTTTGAGAAATAAGAAGCTTCGTTTCAAGTATCACGAAGCGCAGCTCTCTTTTCTTGAAGGAGTTTTCGCCCGTGGCGACCGGCGCTTATCGGCAGTTCTGGAGCGGGCGGTCGAACTCGGCTGCCGTTTCGATGGCTGGCGTGAACATTTCGATTTTGAAAAATGGTCGCAGGCTTTTATCGATTGTGCTATCGATCCGACCTGGTATCTGCGCCAGCGGGAGAAGGACGAAATCCTGCCCTGGGAGCATATCGACTGCGGCTTGCCGAAAAAGTTTTTCTGGCAGGAGCGGGGAAAGGCGCTGGAGTGTGCGGCGACTGCCGATTGTCGTAGCGGCGACTGTCATGCCTGTGGGGTTTGTGACTTCGAGGCTCTGCGCATGCAGTTGACCGATGCCGCACATCTGCCACCACTGCCCGAAGTTGAGCCGTCTGCTGCTGAAGCGCAGCAAGAGGAGTTGACCCGGGTGCGGCTCAAGCTGACCAAGCGTGGTCGGGCGCGGATGGTCGGCCATCTGGAGTATCTGACCATGTTCCAGCGAGCGGTGCGTCGCGCCGGGCTGCCGATCCGTTTTTCCAATGGTTTTCACCCCACGCCGAAGATCTCCTATCTGGAGGCTTTGCCGATGGGGGTGGCGAGCGAAGCCGAGCTGGTTGACCTGGAATTAGTACGACCGATGGCTGTGAGTCAACTGATTGATGGCTTGAATGTTCAACTTCCTGAGGGGTTCAATGTTATTGAAGGGGCCGTGATCCCCTGGAGATCTCCTTCACCTTCGGCATCGTTGGCAGCAACCCGTTACCGGGTGCCGTTGCCGCGACCGGTTCCGTCCGACCTGACCGAGCGGATCATCAGCTTTCTTGAGGCCGAGCAGGTGCTGACGACCCGGCTGAAAAAGGGCCGTGAAGAACAGATAGACTTGCGCCCCGACGTGCTGGAACGGCGATGAGCTGGAGCTGGAGCTGAAAAAGGGCAGTCCGTTGCAGGTTGCCGCCTGGTTGTTGCAGATCGATATAGAGGATGTTCGGCGCTTGCAGGTTCGCAAGATCGGCATTACTCTTAAAGAATTGCCCACTGCAGATGTTGCGTCAGACAAGGATGCTCCTGCCGCGGATCAATAGAATTTAAAGTTCTACTTTAACGATAGATAAGAAACTGGAGAAAAAACATGACAAAGGAGCTGGTCATCTGTACCACCTCCCACGAGACCCGTGTGGCCCTGCTCGAAGGGGGACACATTGCCGAGTTGTATATTGAGCGGGAACGGGAACGGGGGATCGTCGGGAATATCTACAAGGGTAAGGTTATTCGGGTTCTGCCCGGGATGCAGGCTGCATTCGTCGACATCGGTTTGGAGAAGGCGGCGTTTCTGTATGTCGCCGATGTGCTCGACGAAATGGAGCAGGTTGAGCGCACCATCGAAGGGGACGAGCCGGCACCGGAACAGAACGAAGGTGGCGAGCTAGCAGCACTGCCGCCGATCGAGGACCTGCTTAAAGAAGGCCAGGAGTTGCTGGTGCAGATCTCCAAGGAGCCGATCGGCACTAAGGGCGCGCGGATCACCTCGCATATCTCCTTGCCGGGACGGCATCTGGTCTACATGCCGACCGTCGATCATGTCGGTATCTCACGGCGGATTGAGTGTGAAGATGAGCGGGAGCGGCTGCGGCAGGTGGTCGAATCGATGCGTTCCCCCGGTACCGGTTTTATCGTCCGCACTGTTTCTGAAGGCAAGAGCGAAGACGACCTGCGTGCCGATATGGAATTTCTGGTCGGCCTCTGGGATGACCTGAGTGCCGATATTGAAGAGCGCAAGGCACCGAATTTGATCCATTCCGATCTCGATGTCACCAGCAAGGTGCTGCGCGATATCCTCACCGAAGAGATCCGGCGGATCGTGGTCGACAGCCAGGAAGAATATAACAAGATTATCCGCTTTATCCGCACCTTCATGCCCCGCCTCAACTACTGCATCGAACTGTATGAAGGGGATGAGCCGATCTTCGACGCTTACGGGCTTGAGGTCGAGATTTCCCGCGCTTTGGGGCGCAAGGTCTGGTTGAAGAGCGGTGGTTCGATCATCATCGAACAGACCGAGGCCTTGACGGCCATCGATGTCAACACCGGGCGCTATGTCGGCAAGCACAACCTCGAAGACACTATCCTGAAAACCAACCTCGAGGCGCTCAAAGAGATCGCTTTCCAGCTGCGCTTGCGCAACATCGGTGGCCTAATCATCATCGACTTCATCGATATGGAGAAAGAGGCGCACCGCGAGAAAGTTCACGCGGCCCTGGAAGAGGCGTTGAAAAACGATAAGAACAAGACCAATATTCTAAAAATCTCCGAGCTGGGTCTGGTCGAGATGACCCGTAAGCGGGTCCGCGAATCGATCGGCCGCACTCTCTGTGAACCCTGCAGCTATTGCGAGGGGAAGGGCTACGTTAAAGGCAAGTTGACGATCATTTACGAGATTCTGCGTGAACTGCATCGTGAACTGAAAGATCTGCCGGCTGGCCACGTGACCCTGCTGGCGCATCCCGATATCGCCGGATTGCTGATCGACGAAGAGCGCGCCGGCATCGATGACTTGGAGCAGCGCTACGGGCGGCCAATCTCGATCAATTCACGACCCGGCTTCCATATCGAGCAGTTTGAGATAGCCGTGGGGTAATTGGTCGGGGCAATCCTCTGGGTCGCACTGATCGGATAGGTGATTAAACGTGGACAGAATTCAATTCGGTCCACGTTTTTTTGTGCCTCTGTTTAGTCATAGAGTTGATTTGGTTCGCCAAATAAGCTCCGAATGAACAGCCCGTCGTAATTCCTTTGGCGTTGATAGATCAATTTTGACGGGACAGTTGTGAGCCGAAGTGAAGTGACATATAGATTCTGCAGGTGGCTGTCATAACGGCTGATTATAAAAATGTTGCCAGTGTGTGCTGCAGGAAATTCTCCATCTAGATCTATTAAGTAATTAGCCCTCGTCAATTAACCTTGCAAAGGCTCTACCATCCTGCTAGTTTATTTGGAATTCTATAATGATTCTAAAGTTTACAGTTGCTCCACTAAGAGACTCTACAGGAGGTCAGATGCGCATTCTCGTTGTTGAAGATGAAAAGAAGGTTGCCTCCTTTATCAAAAAAGGTATGGAGGAAGAAGGGTTCACTGTTGATTTGGCGCATGACGGTGAAGAGGGTGTCCTCAAAGCCACAAGTTCTTCTTACGATTTGATCCTGATGGACATCATGATGCCCAAAAAAGACGGTCTGACGGCCATCAAGGAAATTCGAGAGGAAAACATTTCCACGCCGATTTTGTGTTTGACCGCTAAAGACACCGTTGACGACATTGTCACGGGACTTGACTCCGGCAGTGATGGATATTTGACCAAACCGTTCGCATTTGCTGAACTCATTGCACGCAGTCAGGCGTTGATAAGACGGAAAAATACTGATCGCGGTGCTGAACTCTTTTTTGCTGATCTTCGGCTCGACCCTGTCAGTCACAAAGTATGGCGGTCTGACAATGAGCTTGATCTGACCTCAAAAGAGTATGGGCTGCTTGAATATTTCATGCAAAATCCAAATCAGGTCCTGACGCGAACAATGATTGCTGAACACGTCTGGGATTATACCTTCGATTCTTTCACCAACATTATCGATGTGTATGTAAACTACCTGCGTAAAAAGGTGGACCAGAACTACGACAAGAAATTGATCCGCACTGTTCGTGGTGTGGGGTACACATTAAAAGAAGAGGCTTGAGCACAGACCCAAGTGCCTTGGAGCTGGGCGATACATTGAGCAATACTGGAACGGCCACGATAAGTTAATCGTGGCCGTTTGACGTTCTTTTAATAGTCCTCATGGCAATTTCCACCTTCTTGTTTTTGGCAGCTTCTCCTTGCAGTGGTTATTAATTGCCAAGCCAGCGCATCTGCAGGAATAGCGCTGATGGAGATGCCATTTAATTCCCCAACTGTGCCCAAAGTTTCTTGGCCAGTTGCTGCCCTTCTTCTAGCTGTTCCGGGGTCATTTGTTTAACCAATGTGTTTCTGTTGTCATGACCTTCTCTGCTTCCACTCGCTCCGGCGACACTGTACCAAGCGTAGGCTTTAACATAGTCCTGAGGAATTCCTTGCCCCTTGGTGAAGATAAGGCCAAGATTGTTCTGAGCGTTGGCGTGGCCCTGCTCGGCAGCCGCGGTGTACCACTTGAGCGCGTCTGCATAGTTTCGGGGCACTCCTTGAGCATTGTCGTAGATAAATCCGAGATTATTCTGGGCGTTGGCGTGGCCCTGCTCGGCGGCAGCTGTGTACCACCTGATGGCAACCCTGCTGTCCCGAGGCACTCCTTGGCCCTTGTGGTGCATAAGGCCTAGATAATACTGCGCTTCCGCGTGGCCCTGCTCGGCAAGCGGGGAGAGAATCCTAAAGGCCGAACGGTAATTCCCCGCTTCATAATCACTTATTGCCGCAGCAAAGTTATCCGCCCAGATGTTCGATGCAAAGACAATGACAACACTACAAATCAGCAATATGGTCCGAAAAATCATGGCCGCTCCATTTTACCAAGGCGGGTAAACCATTAGAGTATAAAATAACTCTTGCAGGTCGCCCGCCTATAGTGGCCAATGTAACACTCATTAATATAACAGTAACAGTCGAGGGGCATATTGGGAAAAAGAAGCTCTGAATATTGCATCATTTCAGTGTGTTGCTAGTGACGATTCAGACCGCCGAGGGTCAAGCCCTGATCTTTGGGCTTGTCAAGACGAATCCCAGATAGCACTGGTATATGTTTCAATGACTGAATCCGGATCGATAAAACTTGTGGCTCAGTATGTTAGAGCGATCTTCTCTCCGGGCCCATATAGTTCTTGGAACGGCCAGCCTTGCGAATATCCGACGATTTAATATTGACCCACCCGTCAGACCGCTCAAATCTTGTGATCTCCCTGGCTGCAATCAGGTACTCCAGTCCCGAGGTACTCACAAAATCATACCTGCCATCTCTGTGGACAATATGTAGCAGCATAGACCTACCCCCTATGTGTGTGATGGAGTAGTTTTTTTCTAGAGTTACATTGTACCACTAACAGTTTTTTTGTGGATTTCTTTGGGTGCTTCCCCGCGCCAGGAAACAGCCTTCGCCCCGCACTTAAAATCCATCAGGCTCGATTGTTCTGCTCGGCACGCAACAGGGATAGCTCATCGTGGTCTCGACCTCGCTGTGGCCGGACAAAGTCTGAATGGTGCGAATGTCATAAATGGCCTGCAGCAGATGGGTTGCAAGCAGTGCCTAAAGGTCTAGGCCGCAACCCGGTTGTTAGGTTGCCCCGCTCGGCAATCCCTTATAGCTCTTCCATTGTCACTGGAAACTATCGATGCGTCTGCTAAGATTAATGAGCCGGATGGACACTGAAGCTATATCCACAGCAGCGCATTGTATAAATGCAGACAGAAACAGGAGGAAGTTTTTATGAATGGAGAGAGCAAGTGCCCGGTTACGGGCAGAACCAGCAAGCAGGTGGCTGGCGGTGGCACCTCGAACGTGGACTGGTGGCCGAACCAGTTGAACCTTCATATTCTGCACCAGCATTCCTCACTTTCCAATCCGATGGGCGAGGCGTTCAACTATGCTGAGGAGTTCAAGAGCCTCGACCTCAATGCTGTGAAACAGGACCTCTGCAGTTTGATGACTGACTCGCAGGACTGGTGGCCGGCCGACTACGGCCACTACGGGGGGCTCTTCATCCGCATGGCCTGGCACAGCGCCGGCACCTACCGCACCGGCGACGGCCGCGGCGGGGCGGGGTCCGGCAGCCAGCGCTTAGCGCCGCTCAACAGTTGGCCGGACAACGTCAACCTCGACAAGGCGCGCCGGTTGCTGTGGCCGATCAAGCAGAAATATGGCAGGAAGATCTCCTGGGCCGACCTGATGATCCTCGCCGGCAACTGTGCTCTGGAGTCGATGGGCTTTAAGACCTTCGGTTTCGCCGGCGGGCGCGAAGACGTCTGGGAGGCGGAAGAGGACATCTACTGGGGCTCTGAGGACGAGTGGCTGGGTGACGAGCGCTATAAAGGCGACCGGGAACTCGACAATCCTCTCGCGGCCGTGCAGATGGGCCTGATCTACGTCAATCCGGAAGGACCGAACGGCGAGCCGGACCCGGTCGCCTCAGGCCTCGACGTGCGAGAAACCTTCGGCCGCATGGCAATGAATGATGAAGAGACCGTCGCCCTGGTCGCGGGTGGCCACACCTTCGGTAAATGCCACGGTGCCGGCGATGCCGAGCATGTCGGTCCCGAACCCGAAGGTGCCGGCATCGAAGAACAGGGCCTGGGCTGGAAGAGGAGCGTCGGCAGCGGTAAAGGCGGCGATACGATCAGCAGCGGCATCGAGGGGGCCTGGAAGCCGAACCCGATCCAGTGGGACATGGGCTATCTGAAGGTGTTGTTCAAATATGACTGGGAGCTGGTCAAGAGCCCGGCCGGCGCACATCAGTGGCTGGCCAAGGACGTGGACGATGAGGACATGGTGGTTGACGCGCACGACCCGTCGAAGAAGCACCGGCCGATGATGACCACGGCTGACCTCTCGCTGAAAATGGATCCGATCTATAACCCGATTGCGAAGCGCTACCACGACAACCCGGCAGAGTTCGCCGATGCCTTTGCCCGCGCCTGGTTCAAGCTGACCCATCGCGACATGGGCCCGATCTCGCGCTATCTCGGTACCGAAGTGCCTGACGAAGAGCTGATTTGGCAGGACCCTGTGCCGGCCGTTGATCATCAGCTAATCAATGCGCAGGATATCACCACTCTCAAAAATAAGATCCTCGCCGCGGGACTCTCTATTTCACAACTGGTCTCGACCGCCTGGGCGTCGGCCTCCACCTTCCGCGGCTCCGACAAGCGCGGCGGGGCAAACGGAGCGCGCATCCGGCTCGCTCCGCAGAAGGATTGGAGCGTCAACCAGCCGGCACAACTGGCAAAGGTGTTGCAGACCTTGGAGAAAGTCCAGAAGGAGTTTAACAGCGCGAAATCAGGCGGGAAGCAGGTTTCCCTCGCCGACCTGATCGTCCTGGGCGGCTGCGCAGCTGTTGAGTTGGCCGCCAAGAACGCCGGCCACGCTGTGACCGTTCCTTTCACGCCGGGTCGCACCGACGCGTCGCAGCAGCAAACAGACGTGGGCTCATTCGCCCCGCTCGAACCGATTGCGGACGGCTTCCGCAACTACCTGAAAAAGAAGTATTCGGTATCTGCCGAGGAACTTCTGCTTGATCGGGCGCAACTGCTGACGTTGACAGCACCCGAGATGACGGTTCTGGTTGGTGGCCTGCGCGTCTTGAATGCCAACTTTGAGCAGTCCCAACACGGCGTCTTCACCAAGCGACCGGAGTCGCTCAGCAATGATTTCTTCGTCAACCTGCTCGACATGGGCACGACTTGGAAGGCGGCCTCCGAAGCCGACGACCTGTTCGAGGGGCGTGATCGCAAGAGCGGCGAACTCAAGTGGACCGGCAGCCGTGTCGACCTGATCTTCGGTTCCAACTCCCTGCTCCGGGCGGTCGCGGAAGTCTATGGGTGCCAGGACTCCCAGGAGCGCTTCCTGCACGACTTTGTCGCGGCCTGGAACAAGGTTATGAACCTAGATCGCTTCGACCTCGCCTGATCGGGAAGCGATTATTACCAGAACAAATGAAGCCCCGGCCTGCTTATGCAGACCGGGGCTTTCCGGTGCGTCAGATGTGGCGCGTAAGTGCTGTCAGGTTGGATGTTGTGTCCAACCTGTGACCTGGGGAACGTCCCCTACGGACCCTGATGGCGGGACCCGCCAGCTGCAGAGGAAGCGGGGGACATAATACCATTCTAAGCTTCGGTACAGGCCACGCCTCCCAGATCAATCGCCAAAAATTCTTCCTTCGTCATCATTTCCCAGCGCAGGTTATTATCAAGGGCTTCGGAGGAAATAATGCGGGAGCTTTCCGAGCAAGCTTTGTAGAGAGAGTAGTAGTGCGGTTCCTTGGCATAATCACGATAAGCGAATAATTTCACGCCATCACTGAAGAGGCAATTCAGTGCCGAAAAGTTGTGTTTCTGCTTGATAATCGCAACCGAATCGAGAAAAGCCCGGCCCAAATCCCGAACCTTGCCACTCATGACGTGATAAAAGAAAACCTCCGTATCGCGGGCATCGGCACCGAGACCCGGCAGGCATATGTCCGGTAGCAGGCTCTGGTAGTCGTAGACCACGCCGTTATGAAAAAATACCGTGTTGCCCAGGTAGAAAGGATGGGCGTGCCGGGTATTGGAGGTGTCCGCCCAGGCCGATTTACGCAGATGCAGAATCATTAACGGTGAGGTCTGCGCCGCGCTTAAGATCCCGATGACTTTGTCGGTTTCTTCGAGCAGGTTAATGCCGCTTTTATGCACGACAAGTTGCCCCTGCTGGTAGTAGGCCAACCCCCAGCCATCCTCGTGTCCCGGAGGGTCTTCGGCCATGACCACGCCGGTCCGCGCGAGCTCGCAGAAGCGGGCAACGATGTCCTGATGCTTGGCATAGTCGAAATTGGTGATCCCCAGAACTCTGCACATTTAGGAGCCTTTCTGACTAATCATGAGCCGGATTTTCGCTTCGTCCCGCCTCGTCCGACAGGCTTTTAGAAAAACCACCTGGTAACGACAATCGCCACAACGATACCGATAAAATCTGCAACCAGGCAGACCGGCACCAGATAACGGGTTTTCCTGATACTGACGGCGCCGAGATAAACGGCCAGTACATAAAAGGTGGTTTCGGCGCTGCCCATGATCACGGCCGACATCTGGGTGGCCATGGAGTCCGCGCCGCTGGTTTGGACGATGTCGGTAAAAAGTGCGGTTGAAGCACTCCCGGAGAGCGGCTTGACGATCGCCATGGAGACGGCTTCGATCGGGATATCCAGGAGAGCGAACAGGCTGTAAAAGGCATTCCTGAGATAGTCGAAAGCACCCGAGGCCTGGAACCCCTTGATTGCCACGAAGATGGTTAAAAGATAGGGAAAAATTTTCAGGATAATCGCTGGCCCTTCTTTGGCCCCCGCGACGAAGGAGTCATAAACCCTGACCTTTTTGAAGGTTCCGTACAGAACCGTGAACAGAATAAACAGCGGGATAATCAGCAGCGAAATGTATTCAAAGGACGCGATCATCGGAAAATCCTCCTGAACGCGGCCAGAACCAGCAGCGCCGTGATGGTCGAGATCGCGGTGGCGATCAGCACAGGGAGGACGACCGCGGCCGGATTTCGGTGACCGTAGCTGGCCAGAATGCCGATCACGGAAAACGGGATCAACTGGATACTGGCGGTGTTAATAACGATGAAGGTCATCATTTCGGGGGTGATGGTCCCTTTGTCCTCATTGAGGGAATCGAGGTCCTGCATGGCCTGGATCCCCAGCGGGGTAGCCGCGTTGCCGAGCCCGAACAGGTTGGCTGATCGCCGGGAATGTTTCTGAACAAGCGGCAGATAATCGGCTTGAACAGGTGCGCGATCCGGTAGATCAGGCCGGAGTCTTCAAGGATTTTGGTAATCCCCATCCAGACCGAGACAATGCCGAGCAGATAAAGCGAGATCTCCACCGCCGCTTTGGCGCCGTCGAAGATCGACTTGGTAAACGCCTCAAGATTGCCGGTGAAAATGGCGAAGACGATACTGATGCAGATCATGATCAGCCAGAGAACATTCATGGGTTGCCTCCGGGGAAAGCCATGTTTCTGATCAGCAGCTGCTTGCGCTCGCTATTCAGCTCTACCTCGGCACCGACCGGTAGGGTGATCTTGTTGGTGACATGGCCGATATTGGGACAATGCACCACCGGGAAGTCCAGCACCATCTGGGAAGCGAGAATCTCATAGACCTGCTGGCTTCTGATGCCGCGAAAATCTCCTAATATGAGAGCTTTGACTTCTTTGAATTTTCCAGCCAGAATCCACTGGGTCAGGTAACGATCCACCTCGTGCAGCTTTTCATCGACATCTTCGAAGAACAGGATCGCTCCTTTGGTATCGAGCTCCCAGTCGGTGTTAATCAGAGCGGTCAGGGTAATCAGATTTCCCCCCTTCAGAACTCCGGTGGCGAAACCGGGATTGTAGACCTTGATACGGGCTCCTTTGAGCAGATTTTTCTCCGGGTAGCCTTTGACAGCGTTCAGCAGCGACTTCAGCGTGAATGCCGTTGGCGTGTCCAGGTTGATCAGCATGGGAGCATGCAGGGTCACCAACCCGGTGCGCTCAAAGATCGGATTGAGCAGGGCACTTAAGTCGCTGAAGCCGGCGAGGATTTTGGGGTGTTTTTTGATCAGGTCGAAATCGATGAACGGCAGTGCTTTCATCGCACTGTACCCCCCGCGCAAGGCCAGAATCATATCGACTTCGGGGTTTTCAAAGGCCTTATGGATCAGCTTCGCCTTCTCTTGCGGTGAGGGGAGCGCCGTCGGGAATCCCGGATTGAGGACATTAAAGCCGAGCATGGAGAGCTGCTTGATGCCTGCGGAAAAGGCCCGCTTCTTCTTGATCAGATAACTGGGCGTGACAATGAAGACGTTGTTCAAGGGGAACTCTCCACGATATCGAGCATTTAATTCGATTCAGTAACCATACTTAAAGTCGGCCTCCAAGACACTAAAAAAATAGGTCGGTGGCCGGGCAAGCCGTCGCTGCACCATGGGACGACAGGCGTCAGGCAAGGGCAGCATACAAGCTGAGTTGGTGCATGGCTTCAGGCCCAACTCTTGCCAAATGCGTCATCCCCCTTTATAACTACACAAAGGATTCAATTGATGTTTTTTAAAATACTCAAATCGACATTTCTCATCTTTCTCCTGATCTCCAGCGTTGCCCTGGCTGCAGACCAGACTCATGTTAATCTCGGTCGCTGGAGTAAACCGGAACTCGCACACATCATCGCCACGTCCCGCCAGATTGATGCTCCCGGCGAGCGGATTGTTTCTCTCTCCCGTCACTTCATCCAGACACCCTATGCCGCAGGCACCCTGATCGGCAACCCGCAAACAGCCGAACAGCTGGTCATCAATCTGGCGGGGTTTGACTGCTTTACTTTCCTCGATGTGGTTGAGGCCTTGCGCAGCGCCTCAGACCTTGCCGATTTTTCTGAACAGTTGAAACAGGTCCGCTATCGGGACGGCAAGGTTGCCTATGAAAATCGCCGGCACTTTTTCAGCGACTGGGTTGCCGGTCATGGCGCTGTGATCGGGGATGTGACCGCAGCAGTCGGGCAGGGCAAAGCTCAGGTTGTCGTCAAGCAGCTCAACCTGAAGAGCGACGGGACACAGTGGCTACCGGGAATCGCTGTCACTCGGCGTGAAATGAGCTACATCCCCACGAACAGAATTGATATGGACGTACTGTCAGCGCTGCAGGCGGGTGATTATGTCGGTATTTACAGTGAACACGCCGGTCTTGACGTCAGTCATACCGGGTTGATTGTCAAAAGCAATGCCAAGGTCATGCTGCGCCATGCCTCATCGCGCAACAGCGTGAGACGGGTTGTCGACGACGATCTGCTTGGGTATTTACAGGACAAGCCGGGGCTGGTGGTCTATCGAGTCAAGTAAAGTGGTTTGAATTTCGAAAATGGATAATTTCCTCTCAGGCAGGAACGCCAGAGCAAGGTTCTACCTATATGAGTATTGGCACCGCCGGCAACCATACTTTTAATATCTGGTTCCGCGAGAATAATTATAAGATTGCTGCCATCTATTTGACCTAAGGGGTTGAGGCCCCTGGTATCGATATAACCCTACCTCTTGAGGCTGCTAAAGTTATCGACCCGTCGGTTTGTGAGCCATAGGCGGTTTCAGTTGGAGAGCCAAGAAAAAAGAGGCAGAGCGCCATGACTATTGCTTCTTATGACGAATGCCACCCCCACCCACCGCAAAATAATTTTTGCGATTCATTTAGAAACAAGATCTGAGAAGACATTTGTGCTTCGTAGCCCTGGTGCCGTCAGCCGATCAACTCCATAGTTTTGAGACAGGCCTGCAGTCATATGTTCTGAATTCTGCCAACAAGTTCTCTGCATCCCGGAGCTGTCAGCTTTATGTCAGGTCGAGAGGGAAAATCGGTCTTGGCACGTTGCGATATGGAAGCCGGTCGTAACGTGGAGTACAAAGTGCGCCGCTGTCACAGACAATTATTTGTCCCGCTATCGGTTCAAACGCTGCGCGGAAGTGTTGCATCGACTTGAGTGCTACAACATCCTTGCTCTGCGGGTCGATGCCAAAGGCTTTAAATTGCTGCAAATCAAGTATCTGGCGAGGGATGGTGACCACCAATATCTCAATGCCATCGACGCGGACAACAGCACTGGGGCCAAAGCTGCCGTGGAGACCATGGATCATTGGGCCATCACCAGTAAAATGCCCGTCGCTGAGAGAAACGAGTTCGGCCTCTACGACGAGCGGGCCACCACCGAAGTCTGGGTCGGTCTTGCCACCCAGCGTAAGCTGAACATGTTCGCCAACAACCGCAGTCTGCAACGTCTGCACGACTTCTCCATCCACCATCGGCGCAAAGCAGGCATTGGTCACACTTGCATTGAGCAATTCACGCAGCAGATCCGTTGCATCGCCATAGCCACCGGCCCCGGGATTGTCCGCATAGTCTGCAATGACCAGCGGCCCATTGTCGGGTTCGTAGGTCGCTGCAATGGCTGCCGCCTCGGTCACGCTGAGATAGTCGTTGAGCACCTCAAAGCGTCGCTTCCAGATATCATCAGCGATCGTTTCGGCGAAGGCCGTGTGCGCAGCAAAATCCCCTTGCCCGGTCACCGTCACCGTTGGGCCAACCTCTCTGACATCGGCGCTGGCAAACCCGGCATTGACGCTTACGGCAAAAACATCCGCCTGCTTCTCATAAGTTCGCGCTGCGGCAATGCGCTCGATCATTGGGCCGATATCGGTGCGGCCACCGTTGACTTCTTCGAGCATCGGCCGACCGACGCGGATGGTGTGCGGCTTGATCTCACCGGTCATCGTCCGCTGGAGAATATCTCCAGCCTGGCGACCGATGTCGCGCATATCGATGTGCGGATAGGTTTTGAACGAAACAATGATGTCCGCCAACTCGCACATTCGCCTGCTGACATTTGCATGGGGATCAAGGGTGATGGCGATCGGCATTTCGTGACCGACCAGGCTGCGGATCCGGCGCAGCAATTCGCCTTCGCCATCCTCACGAAAATCGAGCCCCATTGCCCCATGTAAGCCGAGCAGTAGACCATCAAAGGCCATATTTTCTATGCTGGCGAGGATCGGTTCACAGAGCCAGTCAAACGCCTTGCGTCTGATTTTACCGCTTGGCCCGGCAGCGGCGCTGAGGACATGCGTGACTTGCCAGCCATGCACACGACCAGCATCAAGGAAACCGGCAAGTTCCGTATTCACGGCACCACGCTCTTTGATGGCTGCTGCGCCCATCAGGGCATAACGGGCCATGAAGGCTTGTTTTCCGGTTTTGTGCAGACTGAAAGAATTGGTTTCATGGGAAATTTCAGCAGTCAGAACATTAAAACTCATGGGGCGATCCGTGCGGGTAAGAGAAAAAGCAAAGAGAGAAGCGAATATTAAGGGTGCATGATCATCATAGACCATCCATAGAATCACGAACGTTTTCTTTTTCGCTCATTAAGTACTTAGCTTATTTTGTCAGCGCCACATGTGATAAAGCTAACAGTCAAACTTCTAAACTGTCGTTTTTTCGATTCTTTTACAACAGTTTATGCCGCAGTGTGTTAGTGTTACAACTTAAGCTCGCCCAGTGGGAATTCATTTCCACAGCATCCAACCTTAGTTGGGACTACTCGTTGACAATCGGCCAATTCTGGTCGGCACGATCCCGTCGCCTCCTCTGAGACTTATACTCAAAGGAGTAGCTATGCTAGTCGTCCCGCCCGTCGTGCCTTTAAACACGTCTGAACCCACCCTCAAATTTGTTGCCAAAAACCACCAAGTAAAGCCCGAACCATTTCGCGCCACAGAAGACAAGTCACGTGTTGCTACTGCAATTGTCTATTGTGAAGCTAATTTTGGCGATATCGACGGCAAAACCGCCAACGGTCTGATCAGACGTTCAGAGAAATATAAAATTCTTTCGGTTATCGACAGCGAGAAAGCTGGCCTTGATACCGGCATGGTGCTCGACAATAAACCGAACGCAATCCCTATCTGCCGCAACCTTGCTGACTCGCTGGAACAGGCCGGTTCGGTGCCTGATTCCTTTATTTTCGGGATGGCGCCTTCCAGTGGCATGCTGTCAAAGCACGAACGTGGTCTCGTCCTTGAGGCGATGAGTCATGGCATGAATATCGTCAACGGACTGCATGAATTCCTGAATGACGATCCGGTCTTTGCCGCAGCCTGTCTTGCGAATAATGTTGAGATTCTCGATATTCGCAAACCCCGCGCCAAAAAAGACTTAAACCTGTTCAGCGGACGGATCGCAGAGGTCACTTGCCCAGTCATCGCTGTACTCGGTACTGACTGTGCAATCGGCAAACGGACCACCGCAAATATAATCACCAGTTCTCTCAATGAAGCTGGCATCAAGACGGTGATGATCGGGACCGGCCAAACCGGTTTAATTCAGGGGGCGCGCTACGGGGTTGCACTTGACGCCGTACCCTCACAATTCTGCGCTGGCGAGCTGGAAGCGACTGTCGTTAAAGCGTTCGAAAACGAGAGTCCTGATGTCATCGTTGTCGAAGGTCAAGGCGCACTGAGCCATCCCGCCTTTTCTTCTACCTCCTTTATTCTCCGTGGCTGTTGCCCCAACGGCGTCGTATTACAGCATGCACCACGGCGTAGCAAGCGCTGCGACTTTGAAAATATGGCCATGCCGACACCGGCAAGTGAAATCAATCTGATCGAAACCTTCGCGGATACAAAGATCATCGGCCTGACGATCAACCATGAGAATATGAGTGATCCTGAGGTAAGTGCGGCAATCACCCAGTACGAGCAGGAACTCAATGTTCCGGTCACAGATGCTCTGACCCGGTCACCTGAGCGTTTGGTGGAAATGGTGCTTGCGGCCTTCCCGGCTCTCAAGCGGAAGCAGGCCGCTAACGCATGATGGCCGCCCCGAGGCTGGAGGTCGACCTCGACAAAATCGGCCATAACGCCCGCACTTTGGTTGAACGCTTGGGCAAGCGTGGCATCTCGGTGACCGGCGTGACCAAGGCAGCCCTCGGCTCCGCTGAGATCGCCACGACCTTGCTTGAGGCGGGGGTGAAAAGACTGGGTGACTCGCGCATCGAAAATATTGAATCGATGCGGATCGGGCAACGGTCAGCGCCAATGACTCTGATTCGGTCACCAATGCTGAGCCAGGTGCAAAGGATTGTCAGACATGCTGATGTCAGCTGCAACAGCGAAATCGAAGTCATCAGAAAACTCTCGCTTGCAGCACAACTGGCAGAATGTCACCACGGGGTCGTACTCATGGTCGAACTGGGAGATCTCCGTGAAGGGATTATGCCCGATGATCTGTTGGACTGCGTCCGCGAGACACTCAGCCTACCGAATATTGAATTCAAAGGGATAGGTACCAATCTCGCCTGCCGCAGTGGGGTCGTACCGGACGCCCGGAACATGGCAATGCTCACCGAGCTCGCGGACTTGATTGAGTCAACATTCGACGTAAGTGTCGAGATCGTCTCGGGGGGCAATTCTGCCAACCTGCAGTGGGCGTTCAGTGGTGCTGAAATTGGCCGAATCAATGATCTGCGCCTGGGTGAAGCGATCCTGCTCGGGTGCGAAACCCTCCATCGGCAACCGCTCGACGGACTGCACACCGATGCAATCACGCTGACTGCCGAAGTGATCGAAGCGAAGCTCAAGCCAACTCTGCCATTAGGCCAAATCGCCCAAAATGCGTTCGGAGAGACACCAGCCGTTGCAGATCGGGGGCAGGTCACCCAAGCCATCCTTGCAATAGGAAGACAAGATACCGACCTTGATGGCCTACAAGCATCGGCCGGGATAGATGTTATGGGGGGGAGTAGTGATCACCTCATCCTGGAGTGCGACCGCAATACTCTAGCAGTTGGTGCAGAAGTAGTGTTCCAATTGAACTATAGCGCGCTGGTCCGGGCGATGACGTCCCCTTATATCACCAAAGTTATGGCATCAACCGATCATGGATCTCAAAAATAGTTAAATGTGAAAATTTTGCCCTCTGCCCATTCGGGCGTTTAACACTTCAAAGGGGCTAGACCATCAGAAAATTTCTGATAATCTAGAATCATTTAGAATATCCCAACAAAGACTTGGCCAAGCTGCAAGGGAGGAATAGTCAAGCGGAGGTTTGATTATGGCCATACATGAACCGGATATAATCAACAGTGTTGAGGAAAGGATTAAAACGGGTCAGGTCTGGCCCGATTGGCACCAGAAATTGAATGAATTTCTGAATCCCAATAGTTTGAAGGCCTCCTGGCAGTTACTGACCACATTAGTTCCCTATTTTTGCCTATGGTATCTGATGGTTCGGTCGATTCAACTTGGCTATTCATATATTTGGACTCTGATTCTTGCCATACCTGCAGCCGCCTTTCTGGTTCGGCTATTCATCTTATTTCACGACTGTGTGCATAATTCTTTCATAAGATCGAAGAGGGGTAACATATTTTACGGCTACCTTCTCGGTGTCCTTGTGTTTACTTCGTTTGAAGACTGGCGCTTCACCCACCTACGGCACCATGGGACTTACGCTAATCTCGACTCGCGAGGATTCGGCGACATCTGGACCATGACACTAAAGGAGTATGAAAACTCATCAACGATGAAACAAATACGGTATAGACTCTACCTTAACCCCATTGTACTAGTTGGCTTGGGAGCAATATTTAATTTTCTTTTCTATAATCGTATCCCAGGCTTAAGGGTTAAAAGGAAAGAACGTATGGGCGTTATTTTGACTAATCTTCTCATTCTCGCCATTGCTTTGGCCGCCGCACGAATTATTGGCTGGCAGTCCTACCTCCTGATCCAGTTGCCAGTGCTGTGGCTGGCAGGGGGTGCCGGCATCTGGCTGTTTTACGTGCAGCACCAGTTTGAAGGGGGGTATTGGGCGCGCAAAAACGAGTGGGAGCCCCTGCGTGCAGCCATGGAAGGCAGCTCGTTTTATGATCTGCCGGCTGTTTTGCGCTGGTTTTCCGGCAATATCGGCTACCATCATGTCCATCATTTAAATCCTTCGATTCCCAATTACCATCTTAAGAGGTGCTTCGATTCCGTACCTGAACTGCAAGAGAGAGCGCCGCTCACAATCATGAAAAGCCTTAATTGTTATCGTCTCAAATTGTGGGATGAAAATTTGCAGAAGATGGTCTCTTTCCCTTGATATGGTCGGTGTTATACAGGTCTGACACGGGGGGCTTTCGCTTTGCTGTAAAATCAGCAGTTTAGTGGGGGCGCCTTATTGACACGGACTTATCGAGACGATTCCGATGGAAATAGCTGTGTGATTCCTGCCAGGTGGGGAGTTCGACAGGTTGTTCAGTTGGTGATCCCGGTCAAGCTGACTTCAAAACCGGGAAACCAGATCGTTTTGCTGCCTCTCAGGTTCAGGATTTTTATAATCCTTCATCAAGGCATCGAGCATGTCGTCAGGTCTGGTCATAAGTTTCCCCTGAGGGTTACGGGTTGTAACCGACTGTGACAATTCACACAAAAGATTTTACAGGCTCATTTCCGGTTTAAGGAAGGAGCGGCAACACAGATTTCCTCGAAAACGACTGAAGTGCAAGAGTCAATAGAAAGAATTCGCAAGAATGAGGCCGAACAAGGCGTTGCCGCAAACGTCTGACCGCCATGGCTGAGCTTTGTTATTCTGTTTCGAAGGAGATTCCGTGCGCAAGGGTAAGCCCCGTCTTGGCTCGGGACGTAACCTGCTTTTTGTGTTTGAAAATCGTCCGAATGATTTTTTGAATTTCAACAATTTCGCAGCTAATTGAAATAGCCCTCGGATATCTTCACTAAATGGACGGACTTGACTATCTTTTTATTTTGATCGCCTACTTGGTTGCCGCCTCCATCAAGGGATTCACAGGAATTGGCTTCTCCACCTCCTGCCTGCCGATAATGGCCTTACGCCTCGATCTGAAACTGGCGATTCCACTCGTGGTCATTCCGTCGATTGTCAGCAATATTGCAGTGATGATCCAAGCAGGCCGTTTCAAGCAGGCAATCAAACGTTTCTGGCCGTTCTATCTGGCCAGCGTTCCAGGGTTGTTGCTCGGGTTACTGCTCTTGGTGGCCATACAAGCCTCTGTGGCTAAAGCAATTCTTGGCTTGGTGCTGATTCTTTATGCCCTCTGGGCATTGGTCAACAAATCGGCTTCTCTGCCAGAAAAGTGGGAACGCTGTCTGAAGATTCCAGCCGGTTTCAGCACTGGTTTTGTCAATGGCTTGACCGGTTCGCAGGTGATGCCGTCCCTCCCTTATCTTCTTTCACTTAAATTGAAGAAAAGCGACTTCATTCAGGCAATCAACATTTCATTCACCCTGTCAAGCCTGATGATGCTCCTAGGCATGAATCGACTCGGCTATCTGCCTCCTGACATTCTGTTACTAGCAGTAACTGGGTTAATCCCAGTGCTTGGGACTCTATATTTTGCCGGGAAACTGCAAAAAAAATTGAGCGGAGACTCGCACCGAACCCTGGTATTGGTATTTTTGCTAGTCATGGGAGCGATACTTCTGCTGAAGCTGATTTGTTAATCTTAAAAACAAGCAGAAATCGAAATTGAATACTACTGACTGAATACCAAAAATTTTTTCATATATGGTCTTCCCCCTTGTTGCAAGGGCTGAGTGAAGAATGACGAGGGACAAGCTTGCTGCCATATATCCGGCCTTTATTCGGCGGTTCTGTT
>CALZHQ010000082.1 GCA_945787295.1 uncultured Desulfuromonadales bacterium | reverse complement strand
CAGCGAATCCATGGAAGCCATCCTTTTTTATCTGACAGCACTGGTTGCGGTACTGGCCGCATTCTTCGTCACCAAGTGTCGGAATCCGGTTAACAGTGCGCTCTGTCTGGTCACAAACTTCCTGTGCCTGGCAGTGCTGTACGTCATGCTCGAAGCGCCGTTCATGGCTGCTATCCAGATCATGGTCTACGCCGGAGCCATCATGGTGTTGATTGTCTTCGTTATCATGCTGCTGAATCTGGGCTCAGCTGTTAAGAGCAGCTACACCCATGGTTTACTGGGTGGCGGTGTTTTAACGGTACTCATGCTGTTCCTGACTAATCGCTTTGTTGCCAATGGCCAGGCGACCGGTACCGGTGGCGAGATCACCAGCGAAGTGATTCAGAATTACGGACATACCGAGTTGATCGGTAAAGCCATGTTCACCGACTTCCTGCTGCCGTTCGAGATTGCCTCGATTCTGCTGCTGGTCGCCATTGTCGGTGCCGTTGTCCTCTCAAAACGCAAAGTTTAACCGAGTAACGGTTGGGAGATAGATCATGATTAGCGTACATCATTACCTGCTTTTGAGCGCCATCCTCTTCTGTATCGGGACCTTCGGGGTGCTGACCCGGAAGAATGCCATTGTCATCTTCATGTGCATTGAGGTGATGCTCAACTCGGTCAATCTGACCTTCATTGCCCTGTCGAGACATGTCGGCAATATGGACGGACAGATCTTTGTCTTCTTTGTTATGACGGTTGCTGCAGCTGAAGCTGCTGTCGGCTTGGCGTTGATGATCGCGTTCTTCCGCAACAAGGAATCGATCGAAGTCGACGACTTCAACATGCTTAAATGGTGATGCTATCCGCCTTACGGATATTTCAGCTAATAGGAGAGTTTGATGTACAGTAATCTGTGGCTCATCCCGTTCTTCCCGCTGCTGGGGTCGATCATTAACGGCCTGCTCGGTAAGAAGATCAAGAATGAGAAAGTGATCGGCGGTCTTGCAACCCTGCTGATGTTCTTCTCTTTCCTGGTCGCTTGCCAGAATTTCTTCCGGCTGCTGGGTGACAATGTAAAAACCCACCAACTGGTTATCGGATCATGGATGTCGGTCGGCAACCTGCAGATCGATTGGGGCTTTTTGCTCGATCCACTGTCAGCCGTGATGCTTCTGGTTGTTACCGGTGTTGGTACCCTGATCCATCTTTATTCGATCGGCTACATGCACGGTGAAGAGGGCTTTTATCGCTTCTTCTGCTACCTGAATTTGTTTGCCTGTGCCATGCTGTTCCTGGTCATGGGAAACAATGCCCTGGTCATGTTCATCGGCTGGGAAGGTGTCGGTCTCTGCTCCTATCTGCTGATCGGTTACTACTTCGAAAAACAGAGCGCTGGCGACGCGGCTAAAAAGGCGTTTGTTGTCAACCGGATTGGAGACTTCGGTTTCCTCTGCGGACTGTTGACCCTGTTTTGGGCTCTTGGCAGCAAGGGCGTCTGGACGATGAACTTCGTCGAAATCGCCGAGAATGCTCATTTGCTGGAAACCGGCGGACTTCTCGTTACGGTTGTAACCCTCTGCTTCTTCCTCGGCGCCTGTGGTAAGTCGGCGCAGATTCCGCTGTTCACCTGGCTGCCGGATGCGATGGAAGGTCCGACCCCGGTTTCCGCACTGATCCACGCTGCCACCATGGTTACCGCTGGTGTCTACATGATCGGTCGGATGAACGGCCTGTTCGCAATGGCCCCGGCAACCATGATGACGGTTGCCATCGTAGGCGCTGCGACTGCTTTCTTCGCTGCCACCATCGGTCTGGCCCAGAACGATATTAAACGGGTGCTGGCATACTCGACCGTTTCCCAGCTTGGCTACATGTTCCTGGCAATGGGCGTCGGTGCTTTTTCGGCCGGTATCTTCCACCTGATGACCCACGCTTTCTTCAAGGCTTGTCTGTTCCTCGGTTCCGGTTCGGTTATTCACGGGATGCACCATGGTTACCACCATGCTCATCTGCATGATGATCCGCAGGATATGCGTAACATGGGTGGCCTGCGTAAGAAGATGCCGATTACCTTCATTACCTTCCTGGTATCGACCATTGCGATCGCCGGTATTCCGCTGTTCTCCGGTTTCTTCTCGAAAGATGAGATCCTCTGGTGGTCCTTCGGTTCCAACCGTGGTCACTGGCTGCTCTGGATTCTTGGCGCTGCTGCTGCCGCGATGACCGCTTTCTATATGTTCCGTCTGGTCTTCATGACATTCTTTGGTGAGCAGAAGACTGATGCACGCGCTAAGGATCATATCCCTGAGTCTCCGCTGACTATTACAATCCCGCTGATGGTGCTGGGTGTTCTTGCGGTGATCGGTGGTTACATCGGTGTTCCGGCGATCCTCGGTGGTGCTAATCATTTCCACCACTTCCTGGATCCAGTTTTCGGTGCTTCGCTTAAACTCAACGCCATTGAAGCACACGGCAGCCATGCCACTGAATATGCTCTGATGGGTATCTCGGTTGCGGTTGCAATCATCGGTATCTTCGGTGCCTGGTTCATGTACATCAAGAACCCGGAACTGCCGGCAAAGTTCACTGCCAAGTTTGCAGGGCCTTACAAGTTGATCTTCAACAAGTGGTATATCGACGAACTGTATGACTTCCTGTTCGTCAATCCATGCAAGAAAATCGGAACCTTCCTCTGGCGTGGTTTCGATGTAAAAGTTGTTGACGGTGTAGTCAATGGTGTTGCCTGGGTGGCCAAGGGGATCGGTGCCGGTCTCAGATATACCCAATCCGGTTACCTGCATAACTACGCAGTGGCCATGGTTGTCGGCGTCGTTGTGATCGTCGGTTACTACGTCTTCGGTTAATTAGTTAGACTGCGAATACGATAAAGTTACAAGGAGCGATTCCACATGGCCGATCATCTGCTTAGCATAATGACCTTTTTCCCGCTGTTGGGGATGCTGTTCATCCTCTTCATTCCCCGGGACAACGATGGACTGCTTAAGGGCTTTACCCTGGTAGTGACATTGATCACCTTCGTTATCAGCCTGCCGTTGGCTTTTAATGATGTATTCGCCACCTCTGGCGGGATGCATTACAAAGAGTTTGCCGAATGGATCAACATCGGTGATTTCTTCGTGATGAACTACAATCTGGGTATCGACGGTATCAGCCTCTGGCTGGTGATGTTAACCACCTTCATCATGCCGATTGCGGTGCTTTCAACCTGGAAGGCAGTAGATAAGCACACCAAGGGCTTCATGGCGTTGCTGCTGCTGCTGGAAACCGGCATGCTCGGTGCCTTTGTCTCCCTCGATCTGTTCCTCTTCTACATCTTCTGGGAACTGATGCTGATTCCGATGTACTTCCTGATCGGTATCTGGGGCGGCAAGAACCGCATCTACGCTGCGGTTAAGTTCTTCATCTACACCGCTGTCGGTTCCCTGCTGATGCTGGTAGCGATCATCTTCGTTTACTACTACGCACTGCAGAGTGGTACTCCGGTCAACGGCTTCGGTATTCAGGAGTTCTACAAGCTGAATATCCCTTACCATGCCCAGTATTGGCTGTTCCTGGCTTTCGGTTTCAGCTTCGCCATCAAGGTGCCGATGTTCCCGCTACACACCTGGTTGCCTGATGCTCACACCGAGGCACCGACTGCTGGTTCAGTAATCCTGGCCGCGGTTCTGCTGAAGATGGGTACGTACGGTTATGTCCGTTTCGCCATGCCGTTGTTCCCGGATGCGCTGCAGACTTTCATCCCGCTGCTGGCGACACTGTCGGTCGTTGGTATCATCTACGGCTCGCTGGTCGCGATGATGCAGGAAGACGTCAAGAAGCTGGTTGCCTACTCATCAGTTGCTCACCTCGGCTTTGTCATGCTCGGCATCTTTGCCATGAATATGCAGGGTATGGCCGGTGGCATGATTCAGATGATCAACCACGGGGTTTCGACAGGCGCGCTGTTCCTTATCGTCGGCTTCATTTACGAGCGTCGCCACACCCGACTGATCAGTGAATTTGGTGGTCTGGCCCATAAAATGCCGATATTCGCGACCATCTTCCTGATCATCACTTTCTCCTCTATCGGCCTGCCTGGAACTAACGGATTCGTTGGCGAATTCCTGGCCTTGGTAGGTGCCTTTGAAAGTGGTCTGCGCTGGTACGCGGTCGTCGCGACAACAGGGGTCATCTTTGCCGCTGTCTACATGCTCTGGATGTACCAGCGGGTCATGATGGGTAAAATCACCAACCCGGCTAACGAGAAGCTGACAGATCTGTCGGCGCGCGAAATCGTTGTTATGCTGCCGCTGGTTCTGTTCGTTTTCTGGATCGGTATTTATCCGAACACCTTCTTCGTGAAGATGAATCCAGCGATCGAGCAACTGCTCAATCATATGGATAGCAAGGTTGCTGTGGTAGAGATTCAGCAGCCGGTCGTTGCCAATTTACTTGAGACTAAGTAACTGTAATTTAGTATAAACACTGGTTCCCGAGGAGCTGTTCGATGGACGCAAATTTAGTTCAAGAAGCCATCCAGAATGTGAATTTCCAGGCGATCATGCCGTCACTGATTCTCAGTGTATTCGGCATGGTACTGCTGCTGGTGTCGGTTTTTTCTCCACGCGGAAAAACCACCCACGTTGCCTGGCTGAGCATCATTGCGCTGGTGATCACCGGTTTTGTTTCCCTAAATGGCTGGAACAATCCGCAGGCAGGTTTTGCCGGAAGCGTAGTGCTGGATAACTTCGCGACCTTCTTCAGCATGACATGCATCATCGCCGCGGCGTTGACCATCCTCATGTCTGATAGTTATCTGAAGCGTGAAGGTTACCCGGTTGGTGAATATTATCCGCTGATCCTCTTCACCACGGCGGGTGCCATGTGGATGGCCTCAGGTACCGACCTGATGACGATCTTCCTCGGTCTGGAAGTATTGTCGGTTTCACTGTACATCCTAGCCGGTTTTTTCCGGGGTCAGACCAAGTCGAATGAGGCAGGCCTGAAATACTTCTTCCTTGGTGCCTTCTCGACCGGTTTCCTGCTCTACGGAGTCGCCCTGCTTTACGGAGTGACCGGAACGACTAAAATTGCTGGAATCGCACAGTATGTACAGGCCATGCCGGCTGCGAGCAGCAATATCATGTTTGTCGCTGGTGGCATGTTGCTGCTGACCGGCTTCCTCTTCAAGGTGGCCGCTGCTCCTTTCCACATGTGGACTCCCGATGTTTACCAGGGAGCCCCGACACCGATCACTGCCTTTATGAGTGCCGGTCCTAAAGCTGCTGCTTTTGCCGCTTTTATCCGGGTCACGACGATCGGACTGGAGAGCATTCAGGCTGATATTACGGCAGTGTTCTGGATTCTCGCTGTCTTAACCATGACAGTTGGTAACTTCATCGCGCTGTCACAAAAAGACGTCAAGCGGATGCTCGCCTACTCGTCCATCTCCCACGCCGGCTATGCAATGGTCGGTATGGTTGCCTGGAACGAGATCGGCCTGACCGGTATCATGTTCTATATGCTGGTTTATACCTTCATGAACATGGGTGCTTTTGCAGTATTGGTGCTGGTCGGTAAAAAGGGCGAAGAAAACCTGACCATCGACGGTCTTTCCGGGATGGGCTACAAGCGGCCTTACTTGGGCATTGCCCTCTGTATCTTCCTCTTCTCGTTGATGGGTTTGCCGCCAACAGCAGGCTTCGCAGGCAAATTCTATATCTTCGCGGGCGCTGTTAAGGCCGGCTACATCTGGCTGGCCGTCATCGGTGTCTTGAACTCTGCAGTATCTCTTTACTACTACCTGCGGGTCATGGTTTCCATGTACTTCAAGGATGCAGAAGAAGATTTCGCTTGGGTTTCAATGAATGCTGCAACCACCATCTCTATTGTGATCGCCATCGCTGGCGTTCTGGTCATGGGTGTACTGCCCGGTCCGTTCATGGAAATGGCCAAGCTGGCTGGATTCTAGTTCGATAGATTGCACGAAAAGTGAGCCCTTCGGTTAAGCCGAAGGGCTTTTTTTATGCCTGAAAAAAGTTAATCGGTTACACTGCTAAAATGGATCTGCAGGATTATTTGACAAGACTCAACCAGCTGGGTCAGCTTCGTTATGTTACTGCTTCAGTACAATGTGATTTGGAGCTTGCTGCTCTCTGCCGGCGCGAGTTTCTGAAACCAGCTGGCGGCAAAGCCCTGTACTTCAGGCAATTGTCGGAATCTACATACCCTGTGGTTGCCAATCTTTTCGGTTCAGAAATCAGGGCCGCGGAGTTGTTGCATAGTCCTTCAATTGCAGAGTTTGCCGACAATCTTAAGGGTCTGTTACAGGAGAGGACGGGGGCAGCAGCACAGCGGTTAAGCTCCCTATCTGCAGCGGCTAAGATTGCAGAACTCTCTGAAACGGTTTTGGAGACAGCTTCACAAATTGATCTGCTGAGATTGCCGGCAATCCGCAGTTGGCCAAAAGAAGTCGGTCGTTACCTCACCCTTGCGTTGGCTGTAACAGAACATCCGTTGACCGGTGCAACCAATGTCGGGCTTTATCGGGCACAAATTCGAGACGCAGAGACAATTGCCCTTAACTTTGCAAAAAGTTCAGGCGCTGCCCAGCATCTGCAGGCTGCCCGTGAGCTGAACCAGGCCTTGCCGGTCGCTTTGGTTCTCGGCTGTGATCCAGCTTTGTTATGGGTCGCAGCGGCACCCTTGCCTGCAGACTGCAGTGAATTTGATTTTTATGCCCAGCTGTTCGCCAAACCGATTTCATTTACTGCTGGGGTCAGTCAAGCCGTGAAGGTTCCGGCAGAAGCAGAAATGGTTATCGAGGGACACATAGTTCCCGGCCAGACGTGTCATGAGGGTCCGTTCGGTAATCACACGGGAAGCTATGTCACCCGCCATGATTGCCCGCTTATGCAGGTCACCGCGGTGCGGCAAAAACCGCAAGCGGTTCTGCCAATGACGGTTGTTGGCCCGCCGCCGAGCGAGAATATTTACCTCGGCAAAGCCAATGAAATTCTTATCCGGGAACTGTTGCAGATCGATTTTCCCCAAATTCACGATTTACGGATGCCGCTGGAGACGATTTTTCACGGGGCCAGCCTGATAACGATCCGCTCGGCCGGGAGCAGTGAAAATCGTGAGTTGATCGATAACCTCTGGAATGATTCGCCGTTGCGTTGCGCTAAGCTGCTGATCCTGATGGATGAGGACGTTCAGTTGCATTCATTTGCCAGGTGCTGGTGGCGAGCTATAAACCAGCTGGACGCGAAACGGATCTATCAAAACGGCATCCGTATCGCTATCGACGCCACCGGGGTTGACCCGGCCAGGCTGGTCGTAGAGGATCAGCAGACGCGAGATCTAATTAATGCCCGCAGGCGTGAAGACGACCTCTGAAAAAGCTAATAAATGATGACGAAAACAGCCGCACAGGACAGCACCCTGGAGACTCTGCAGAATGTCTTTGGTTACCAATCTTATCGACCTTTTCAGCAAGAAGTCATCGATGGCTTGATCGCCGGAGAAGATGCCTTTGTCTTGATGCCAACCGGTGGCGGTAAGTCCCTTTGCTACCAGATCCCGGCCTTACATCGTCGTGGTGTCACTATCGTCGTTTCCCCGTTAATCTCTTTGATGAAGGATCAGGTCGATGCCCTCCTGGCCAATGGTGTGCGCGCGGCCTGTTATAACTCTTCGCTCGGTGCTGTTGAGGCACGGCAAGTGCTTGCCAGACTGCACCAACAAGAACTGGACCTGCTCTATGTCGCGCCGGAACGGCTGCTGAGCGATGGCTTTCTTGAACGTTTAAATGAGCTGGACGTTGCTTTGTTTGCCATCGATGAAGCGCACTGCGTCTCTCAGTGGGGGCATGATTTCCGCCCGGAATATGTTCAATTGGGGCAATTGCGTGCACTTTATCCCGGTGTGCCGATGGTTGCCCTGACGGCAACGGCGGAAAAGCAGACCCGCCTCGATATCCTTCAACGGTTAAGATTAGACAATGCCCGGCAGGTCATTGCTGGTTTTGATCGACCGAATATCCGCTACACCGTGATCGATAAAGCCAAGCCTTATCTGCAGCTGAATGCTTTTCTGGACAGCCGGCAGCAAGAGTCGGGGATCGTTTACTGTTTGAGCCGTAAGCGGGTTGAAGAGGTGGCACAGAAGTTACAGCTGGATGGGATCAGCGCTGCGGCCTATCATGCGGGATTGCCGGCGGAACAACGCAAACAGGTGCAGGAAGATTTCCTGCGCGACGACCTGCAGATTGTCGTTGCCACCGTTGCCTTCGGGATGGGGATCGACAAGCCGAATGTGCGCTTTGTGGTCCACTATGATCTGCCGAAGAACATCGAAAGCTATTACCAGGAAACCGGACGAGCCGGTCGTGACGGGCTGCCTGCAGAAGCGCTGCTGCTGTTCGGTTACGGCGATATCGCGATCAGCCGTGGCTTGATTGAAAAGAGCGACAACCAGCAGCAGAAACGGATCGAAATCCACAAGCTGAACCCACAAGCTGAACGCCATGGTCGCGTTTGCCGAGTCCGGAACCTGCCGGCGCCGCGCCTTGCTCGGTTATTTCGGCGAAGCTTTGGCGGCGGATTGTGGTAACTGTGATATCTGCCTGAATCCGCCGGAGCGGTACGATGCAACCGAAGATGCGCAAAAAGCGCTTTCCTGCGTTTACCGGGTTGGGCAGCGCTTCGGGATCGGCCATGTCATCGAGGTACTGCGCGGGGCGAAAACCCAACGCATCTTCGATCTGCGGCATGAGCAATTGTCTACTTATGGGATCGGTCGCGAACAGAGTCAGGATCACTGGAGTCATCTGCTGCGCCAGTTGATTCACCACGGTTATTTAGAGCAGGATATCGCCAACTATTCGGTGTTGAAGTTGACCGAAGCTGCCCGGCCGTTGTTGCGGGGAGAGCAGCAGTTGACGATCACCAAGCCGCGCCTCAAGGCAGCAAAAAAGAAGCGGCCGGAGCGCAAAGTTGTGGGCCTTGAATATGATCAGGAGCTGTTCAACCGGTTGCGGGTTCGCCGCAAGCAGATTGCCGACCGTGACGGTGTACCACCCTACGTGGTGTTTGGTGACGCCAGCCTCGCCGAGATGGCCGCCTCCCTGCCGACAGATGATGACGCGCTGCTCAAGGTCAATGGCGTCGGGCAGACCAAGTTGGCCCGCTACGGTGCCGAGTTTATCGATGAAATTGTTGGCTATCTGTGTCGCTGAAAATAGGAGCTTATCTTGAAAATCATCTCTTTTAATGTCAACGGGTTACGCGCCCGCCCCCATCAGATGCAAGCGCTGGTCGCGCAGCATCAGCCTGACATCATCGGCCTGCAGGAAACCAAGGTCCACGACAGCGAATTCCCGCTGGAGATGATCGAGCAGCTCGGTTATCAGGTGGTTTATCACGGTGGGAAGGCCCACTACGGTGTCGCTACCTTGTCGAAAGTAGCGCCGACCGAAGTGCAAAAAGGCTTTCCCGGCGAAGATCCCAAACACCAGCGCCGCTTGCTCATCACCCGGCACCAACTCGACGGTGGCCGGAGCCTGCGGGTCGTGAACGGTTACTTTCCGCAAGGGGAGAATCGTGACCACCCGGAAAAGTTTCCCAACAAACGGGTTTTTTATGCAAATTTGCAGCGTTGGCTGGAGGCTGAGGCTAAACCCGATGAACTGCTGGTGGTGTTGGGGGATATCAACATCTCCCATCGGGATGCCGACATCGGCATAGGTGCCGATAATGCCAAGCGCTGGTTGAAAACCGGCAAATGCAGTTTTTTGCCTGAAGAGCGGGAGTGGCTGGAAAAGGTTTATGCCTGGGGTTTGCGCGATACTTTCCGTAAGCATCACCCGGAGGTTGCCGACCGCTTCAGCTGGTTCGATTATCGGTCCCGGGCCTTCGCTGCCGAGCCTAAGCGCGGGTTGCGCATCGATCAGATCATGGCCAGCCAGCCGCTCTATGAGCTCTGCAGCGACAGCGGAATCGACTATCAGTTGCGTGGCATGGAAAAGCCCTCCGACCACTGTCCGATCTGGGCAGAATTTGCACTATGATAATCTGTCTAAAAAGCGCCAAAAATGATATATGTCCACATCATTACATGCAATAACGAATACTTATGGCCTGATAATTTATTCTTTAATTTTTGTTAAAATTACAATAAGATCAAATTTGGGCACAAAAAAGTAGGTATGTAGGTAGTGTGTAGTTGAGTATTGTCCTGTTGGCTGATATGCTGTTTTTACTGATTATATGTGTAAACTCAGGCAGTCGGAGGGACGTTTTGGAGATTGTTAAAGTACGATACAAGGAGCTGGAATACCATCCGCAATATAGACCTTATCAAAAAAAACACCCTCTGTTTTTCCTAAGGCCAGTGTTTGGCCATCTCAGTGCTAAAGGTGTGGCGCACCTGTTAGCAATCCATCCGATTTCGATCATAAATAAAGTTGATAAAAAGTATGTTGTTGCTGGTCTTAGAACATATTTAGCCGCAGAAAAGAATCCCCCCAGTGAGGTTCCTGTGGTTTCGTATGCAGAGGGGGAGATGTCGGGTAAAGCTATACACGAGATGGTTTGTGCTGACTTCTTTTTGTCCCTCTTGCCTTACGCGCAAGGTAAGGGTGATTTGCGTGAGGCAATCATGGCAAGCCAAGCGGTACCCGATCGAATGCTTAATAGCTGGTTTTCATTTAAAAAGCAGCCTAAATATCTCCAGTCAGTAATACTTCCTGTAACCAGCACTTTCGTTGGAAGGGTTTTGGATGGTGATGACGAAAAGTAACGATTGGTCAATCCTCTTAGGGCAAGCGAAAGCCCTTGGTTGTGAGCCGGATGAAGTCAATGCTTTTTTGGAGTTTATTGATGCGCCACCAAACCTGGCTTGCTTGAAGTCCGTTTTGCAAAACGGCTCCCGTCTATTGAATAAGTTATCTGAGTTCGCCTCTCTGCAAACAGAGTATTCAGCACTTTTTTTACCAGAACAGCTATCCTCATGGCAGTGGGTTCTGAGGGTGATGGTCGAATCAGATGACAGTAATTTTGAGGAAATAAAGGATTACTCGAAGAAAGTTCCTTTAGGGGAAAAGCTGCCACGTAAGTACTTGGGAAGTCATCCGCTCTATGCACTTCTGTGTCGTTCTGCGCCTGTGGAACTTGAAAGTAAGTTTTTGACTTGCCAGGCACTGAGTGTGCTGGTCGATGTTCGGCTTCGCAGTGCTGAAGATGAGGGGACATCCGATTTTAGCGAGTTACGCTACAAGTTTTTGCTAGATGTTCGGAAGCTTGCTGAGCGTGTCAACGGCCGTGAATTGCTGGCGCTCTTTCCCGAGCATCCGCTCTCGCTTGTTGATTACGTCGAGAAGCTTGAAGCTCTCGATGAAAATGAAGAAATCCTTGTGTCGATCCTCGCACGCTTAAATCGAGAAAAGAAAAATCTTTTGCCGATGAAAAAGCGTTCGGCACAACGCTCAACGACTGCGTCTGGACACGTATCCGCAGAACAGGAACGATGGCTTGGAGAGGGGGATACAGGGCAAGCCGCTTTTCGGGTTGCCGGAGTCCCATCACTCTCGCGGGATGTTATTGATCAGTTCAGGCGCGATGTTGGTCACAAGGACGAGCAAGAGACCGGACATTCGCTGATTACAGCGGTATTTGATGGGCGGGCAGAGACCGACGACGGTTCGACCTCTCGGCAAAGAGCACATGCGGCGAGAGGGTTTCGTAATCGAATCGCCATCCTGAATCAACAGTTACCATCACAAAAGCCGGGTCTTAGTTCTTGGGAAACTGCCACTCTGATTAGTTTTATTTACCCTCCTCAAGATTGCGAACAATGCCAACAGTCGAACTTTTCACCGGAAGTGTGTTTGGCGCTTGGCTTGATGCTTTGGTGCTCCATCGACTTGCAAGACCTGGCGAACTTTAAATTTTATAGCGAGGACTATTACAATGAACAGAGCACGGTTGAAAAACCTATAAGTCCAGGATTATTGAGTGGGCGAGGCGGTAACCTTTATGTCGTTGTCCGCCCCGCAACTGCATCAATCAAAAAAAAACATCGGGTTGATGCAGAGCTGTCTGATCATGTCCTTCTCCCGCTCCCAATTATCATGTCAAGGCTCTGGTCTCTCTATAAACCGAAACGGATCGTTTCGAATAAACCTTTGTTCGGTAGGGAGAAGCCTGAGATCAGGGAAAAGGTTACGGAAGCATTATTTTTTCTTCGAAATCGAGAATCCGGTGATTACACGGACAGTAGACTTAGCAGGCATCTTTTTCACATTGGATTGAACCAGCAAGGTTCGGATATCACATTGCCAATGTATTGGAGCGGTAAAAATCATTATTTGGGGCGAGTGGTGTCGCATTACACTCGAGCCGAATCCGGAAAGCTCTGTGAACATTATGCCAAAACCTGTTTGGAGTTGATGCAGCAAGTTAGAGGCGACTTGGCGCATATGGGGTGGGGGCAATCCCCCCATTTGCTTTGCGTCAGCTCTCAGGCTAGACGGGAGCAAAGCGGTGCGGTTGGAAGCCCATTTTGTCCAGAGGTGAAAGTGCTAAAGAGTGTTTTCAGCAAGGCTTATCTGGAAGTTAATCGGAACCGGCCCGTACGACAGTCGCAAAAGCTTCCTCAAGAGTTGTACAAAATCCACAATCCCCTGACCCTTTATACGGCACTTGGACTTTCCTTAGCATCCGGAGCCCGGGCCATCGGAAAAGCGATCAAGGTGCCCAGTTCTTTTCATACGGAATCCGGCTTTGCCATTATCAACGAAAAAAGCACTGTCGATTATTTCAACTCACGTCTGATTTGGTTACCGCCCACAATCCTGGAGCAATATCAGAACTACCTTGAGCATTTGAACAATATTTATCTATGGCTCTACATCGTCGATCGGGAAAAAGCATTGGCGTTGAAGGCTGCTTTGAAGGGAGGCGTGGTTGCTGGCGACATGTTTGGCTCCTGGCTCTTCATGCTGGATGAAGAAAACCGGGTTCGTCCTCTCGACACAGCAGATATTGTTAAACGGCTGGCTGATTACGGTTTTGTTTTCAAAGGGAATGCTTTACGCCATCTTGTGCGTACTCGTGCAGTGGCACAGGGAATTCCCTCAGAAATCATCAACGCGCAATTGGGCCATTGGGATAATGGCCAGGCTCCTTGGGAAAAGTGGTCGTTTTTAACAACAAAGAAGCTGAAACATAAATTATCGCCTCTATTCGAAGTGATGCTTGATGATGTCAATTTCAAACCGATTAAAGGAGTGGGGTCAACGCGTGAGTACCATGATGAACTGGGAGTTGTGGAAAATAGCCAGATTGCAGAGCAGATTAACCTGTTCGAATGAAGAACAGGCAGTCCTGGAGAAAGCTCTAAGCGACGTCGAAAAAGTTCTCCGGTTGCGTCCCGCATTACTTGGTAGCAATCCGGGCCGTATAGATGTGGTCGAGCTGGATGCCCTTCGCTCACAGCTTAAAAAAGATGTGACTCTCGCCGAGTATCTGCTGCGGCAAAAGCTGTTGCTTAGCTTCCTACGTGAGCTCAAAAAGGTTGGCTGGCAGCTTGAGGTTCCTGCGGCGGAAATCGTCATCAAGCGTGAGCCGTCCTTTTTTCTGCCGACAAGTTTCCGTAAGGTTCAGGCTGCAGATGACCTGCGCCAAGCATTTCTCCAGAACCTTCAAGGCACCGAAGCGGCACCTGAACGGTTGATCGGCCAGGCTCTGTTGAGTGCTATTCTGTTTGGCGGCCTGCACAATCCTGAATGGTGGACTCACTGGCTGAGGGCGGTAGGGACTCTCAGCCGCTATCAGGGTCACACCTGGATGAGCTTGCAAAGGGAGGTTCGCTACAAGATTGGCAACCAGATTCTCGGTTCGGAGACGGAGCACTTACATTGGCCGGTCGATCCTTTGACCGAGCTGCTGATGTTCAAGTTGTTGCGTCGGGAGGAACTGGAAACGGTATGCTCTTTATCTCTTAAAAGAACTCTGGTCCCACTGTTGAATCAGCTCGGTTATCCCAATCTAAAGACCTTTCACAAGGCAGTCGCAGATCTTGGTAGTGAGCTTGCTATCAACGGTTTTCCACTTGGCCTTCTCGGTGAACTCACCGGGGATCGGCCAGCCGCGAGTCTTGATGAAAGAATCTGGGCGCGACTATTGGCTGGTCGAGCGTTGGGCGGAGGGATGCCAGATTCGATCGGGTTGGCAGACGATGATTTGGAGCAGGGCTGGGATGATTTAAACAGTCTCGAAACCAACCCCGCCGCTGCAGCTGACAAGGAGCTCCAAGAGCATCTGTTTCGACAGATGAAGCGCATCCTCAGCGTTGGAAAAACGGGAGGTACGGAAGAGCGTAGTATTGCGGCGAGCAGCAAAAGAAGCTATCAGGCCTTGGAGATCTTTGTGGCGGAAAACCACACGCGTTTTGCGCCGGTCATGCGACTTCTTAGTGCCTGGGCTTTGCATCTGCTGCGAACGAAACAGGATGGAATTATCCTTCGCCCCGGTTCAGTAAAAAGGTATTTGCAGAGCTTTGGCGAGCAGTTGATTGCTTTTGTCGGCTCGGAAAATTTTCTCGAATACGACCCAGATGACTTTCTTGAATGTTATCTCGAATTGATCCAGCGGCATATCGACAATCCAAGAAGTAAGCGTGAGGATGTTTACTGTGCGGCGGTACTGGTTCGGTTTCATGTCTATCTGGTCCAGAAGTGCGGTGCGCCGCGGATTCCACTGAGTGAGCTGCGAGCCGAGGCAAAGGGAACGGTTAACGCAAATCTTCTGACCTTTGAAGAGTTCGAGGCTGTGCTTAAGGTTCTGCAGGGGCGGGCAAAGGCGACCCGTGCGCAAGAGATGGCGATACTGATCGCTATTTTAGGTTTCTACTGTGGACTAAGATACACAGAAATCCGTTCTCTGCAATTACGTGATCTGCAGGGCTGGTCACGTCCAACAATCCAGGTTCGCTCAAACTCCATCGCCAAAAAGAAAACACCGGCTGCACATCGCTGGATTCAACTCTTCACACTCCTTCCGGCACAGTGGCGAAAGCGACTACTGGAGTGGCGAGACAAGCGGTGTCTTGAAAGTGCCGATGACCTGCAGGCGCTTTTGTTTGCTATGCCGGACAGCCCCAAGTTGATGCTTCGACGAGATCCTTGCTTTAAGGCGATTGTTACAGCAATGCGGGCCATCACTGGAGACTATGGTCTCTGTTTTCACCACCTTCGTCATTCGGCGGCAAACTGGTTTTTTCTGCGCTTGTATGGAATTTCGGAAGAGCAGAGAAAACAGTTCAAATTTTTAGATCACGAGTTGTTCGGGGAGGAGCAGGGACACGCATTACGCCGCGAGTATCTTGGCAGTCAGTCGGAAGGTCGCAATCTATTATACGCGACCGCAATTTTTTTGGGACATTCATCTCCAGCATCAACTGTTCAAAGCTATCTGCATCTGTTCGATTGGCTGGCAGGGGAGGAGTTGCGACAGCTTGAGCACCGCCCACGACTCGATTTCGAGTTGGCGCAGTGTATAACCGAGTTAGGAAGAGATAGGCTCGATCAATTAACAGCAGAGGGTCAGGCCGGCAGAAAATACTGGGTGGTGTCCGATCTTTGCGTTCCATTGCGAAAGCATTTTACCGCAGAATTGACACCATTTGATGATCTTGTCCTGGTGCGGCGGGCGTTGACGAAGTATCGGTTTCCGAAAGACGCTCTACTTGATTTTAACCCCTGGCAGCAGATTCCACTGGCGCTACATGAACTTGAAGCAGGGAGTAAAATTTCAACCGTTTCCAGACGGCGACATGTTCCCCAGGCCCAACTTACCTCATGGCACAAGCAGGCAGAGCAGATCAAACAAATGCGAACCCGTGGGCAAAGGGGCCAACTTGGGAAGTTGCGGCACATCTGGAGCGAAGAGCAAGGCGGTTTCCCTCCCATTCCATCGTCCAAGGTAGAGCGAGATCTGGTTACGCAACTGTGGAATAATTATCAGCAACTTCGTAATCGTGAAAAAGAAAGCGTGCAGCGTTCAATTGAATTGTTTCTGCAGAAGTTCAGTCCTTACCGCCCCTTTATTACTTTTTCTATGCACCGAGATCTGAAGGCCTACCTTAAGTCGCTTAGACTGATAGGTGTACCCGAAGATATGTTGCACCTCGTTATTCTGACCTCTGGGGATAATGAAGTGTTGCCCAGTGCTCGGGCTAGTGAATTAGCAGACAGGTACGGCTTGCCTGTCTCGCAGGTTCATGCTGAAGCACGTGGGAGCGGAAAGAAGAAAGGAACCTTAGGCGTTAAGGTCGGACGAGCGCATGACTCTAGGCAATTTACCTTGAGTAAGGGCTTTCGGTGTTTTGTTTATTGTTCTGCAATTTATATGCATATTCTTGCCTAAATCGGGCGCCAGTATTTATGTGACCCCCTTAAAATCATGGGTGGTTCTTGCTTTGGTGCATTAATCGGACAAGTTTTACTGGAGGCGGCAATTCAATTGTCAGACTTAGTCAAGGTCACTAAAATAAAAGCCTCGACTAGACTTTTCAATCCTACGGTCTGAAGGATAGATCCTTTTTCTGTTCCCCTTCTGAATCAAACTCTTCCCTTGGGAGAATTTCTTTGGTGTAGGCCCAGTTCAGGTCATACCTAGCCGTTCTGCGTTCGCCCTCCTTAAACAGAACGCCCTTTCCAACCAGATCGGCCAAATCTCGCGTTACAGTGGCTCGACTGCCCTTAGACATCCCTTGGTATTTCTTAGCCGTCAGCCCTCCTTCAAAGCCTCCCTCACCAGCTTCCAGAAGCTTACTGAGAGCCTTTCTCTGGCGAGAGTTCATATCAAGGTGAGAAGCGTTCTGCCAGAAGCGTGAGATACCCATGACTTTGTTTATTGTGGTTTGGGATTCCTGCATCGCATGTTCGTGACAACTTAAAAACCAAGACAGCCACTTTGTCAGATCGCCTTCGCCTTTTGAAGTGTGCGATAAAACTTTATAGTAGGTTTCTTTACTCTCCATAATCGTCGATGAAAGGCTGTAACAGCGCTTTGCAACACCCTCGCCCTGCGCGAGAGCCATATCGGCCAATGCGCGGCCAATGCGTCCGTTCCCATCATCAAAAGGATGTATCGCCACAAACCAATAATGCGCAATACCGGCGCGAAGGATCGGATCCACATTACCTTGTTCCGGATGACTTTCTTCCCACCACGTCAGGAATGCATTCATCTCATCGTTAACTCGCTCCGCAGGAGGTGCTTCGTAGTGAACCTTTTCTCGTCCTATAGGACCTGAGATGATTTGCATAGGTTCTGTGCGCCAATCACCAGTGATGATCTTAAAAAGGCCGGAAAATCCTGTCGGAAATAGGGCTGCTTGCCATGCTTTCAGTCGGTCTGCCGTCAAAGGTTTTTTGTCGCCGCTGGTCGCATCCATAAGGACGTCAACAAGACCATCGACATTTCTGGGTGCGACCGGAAGCCCACCGGTGGGTAATCCCAAGCGGGTTGCAACGGAAGATCTGACGGAATCAGGGTTCAGTAGCTCACCCTCGATCTCAGCCGTCGTGACAGCCTCATTTGTTAGGGACTCAAGTTGAGTCTTGAGTTCCAGATCAATGCCAAGTGATTTTATCTGCTGAAAGAGTTGTCCCTGGAGGTGCCGGCATCTCCCTAGTTGCGGGGTAAGTTTCTCGTAGTCCATTGAGAAGGTTGGCCAAGTTGGGTGCTGCCAGACATATTGAGGCATAAACGGCTCTCCTTTGCATCATAATATGAGGCATATAGTAGGTCGATTATGACTCAAAATGCAAGGATTATTGCACCATAATATGAGGCAATAATCCTTTGGTTATGCCTTCCATGAATAGGGGTCTGATAAGTCGCTGCTTTAAACACGCAAAAGCCGCACGGTTACCAAATCGTGCGGCTTTCTCGGTTGCGGCATTAATCGGACGGTTTAGCTTGCAGATTTTTCAAGTTTTTCAGCAAGCCACAATTTGATGATAGATTGCCTGGTAACGCCCAGTCGGCGAGCCTCTTTATCGAGTGATTGAATCATCCAGATAGGGAAATCGACATTGACTCGCTTTTGTTCCTGTTCGGGGCGCCGGGCCTTGGAGAGATCCAAGTCTTCTAAAATGGATTCGTTGTTATCAAATTTTTTATCAAAATCTTTAGCTTTCATAGAGTTCGATCTCCTCTGGTCGAGAACGTCTGACTGAGATGAGGCGAATGGCTTGATCGCGATATGTGATTACCGCTGACCAGTGTTTGTCGTCGATTTTACCAACGACAAGGTGTCTTGGCTCATCAACAGTTTTTGCCGGTATCTCCAATATGTCCGGGTCATTCCACAGGCTTTGCGCAACATCGAAATCAACGCCATGCTTTAATAGGTTTGAGTTGCTTTTACTGGGATCAAATTCGAATTTCATGTATAGAAATTATACCTTTTTTGGCCGATTGTCAAATTGGATGATCAGCTAGGCGGGGTTCGGCTCGCAGCCAAGGCAGTAAGCAGATTACTGGAAGTAGCGACTTACAAGACATGATCGATCAGAGGGACTTCAGGACCCATAATTCAATGTGGAGCAACTTCCGAGACGCTTGTACCAAGTTGACGCTTTCTAGCTGAAATAGCCGCCACTCGATGTGCCACAAGTCGATATTTGTTGGAATCGAGTCGGTCAAAACTTGCTATATTTGCAAAAGTCCCGATCCATCCTGTTTGCACTCTGCCAAAAGTAAAATTCTGATTTTTGAATTTAGCCTTTGATACCCATTTATTGCTGCTCCGGTTGTAAAAGTTAAGAGCATTATTATAAAATAAAACCCAATCGGTCGTCTTTTGCTCAGGGTGGAACTATCGACAATGGCTGAAGGGGTTATGCAAACTGTACTGATTTTGGCAGCATTTCTTTGCTCCTTGGTGGCAGGTTTCCTGTTTGCTTTTGCGGTTGTAGTAATGCCGGGCATAAAATCCTTGAACGACCAGGAGTTTTTAAAGTCTTTTCAAGTGATGGACCGCATTATCCAAAACAACCAGCCGATGTTTTTACTGGCCTGGATCGGTTCAATCGTGGCCTTGCTGGCTGCTGCTCTATTCGGTTTCTGGCAATTGAGTGGTGTCGATTGGTATCTTCTTGTCATCGCCACATCAATCTACCTTCTTGGCGTTCATCTGCCGACAGTTGTTATCAATCTACCCCTAAACAAGCAACTACAGGCTGAAGATGTGACCTCGCACAATGAAGAAGCCCAAAGAGATGCCCGTAACAATTTTGAAAAGCGCTGGAATCTCTCGAACCTCATCCGTACAGGCGTTGCTTGCCTGACGTCTGTCCTATTGATGATTCTACTGTTTATTCTATGAAGAGTAAGTTCAAGCAGTTTTTCATCGGCGCGGAAGAAAAGGTGTTGATCGTGAAGACATTAAAGACAATTTTCATTGTTATGCGGCGCGCCTCTTGGTCAATCAAGACTACAATTTTTTCTGGGAGGTCAATGTGAAAACAGCCCTTTTTCTCTCGATTTCGATAGACGGATTGATTGCGAACAAAGATGGTATTCCTTTTTTCCCGGAAGGTGCCTGGGAAGATTGGTGTTCTTTAGTCAATGATGCCAACAATGTCATTGCGGGCCGAAGTTCCTTCGAGCAACTAAAAGATGACGATATGGCTGCCGTTCTTCACCCAACGCACAAGATCGTATTGTCTTCACAAAACATCGAGCTAGGTGATTCCTCTTGGCAACACGCCAGATCCCCTCTAGAGGCGCTAGCAATACTCAAGGAAAAAGGGGTTGAACTGGCGATAATCGGTGGTGGCCGCTCGGTTGCGTCCTCGTTCATGCACGAGCAACTCGTTGATTACATTATTATCGACCTTCAACCGATCGCTTTCGGTGCCGGCATCCCTGTGTTCGGGGAGGCTATAGATATGCCTCCCCTGAAACTGTTGGATTCCAGCCCCCTAAATGACAATGTGCTCCGCCTGAGATATCAGGTCCTCCATGAAAAAGCATGACAACCAAATTGGGTAGGCTCTACAGTTGCGTGCACAATGTTCGGTAGCTGATTTAAGTCTTAATGACCCCAAATAGGCTTTGAAAAGGAAACAATAGAATGGGTACGCTGACTTTCCTCTACGGAAAAATGGGGGCTGGAAAATCGACGCAATCGAAGCTTATTGCATCTGAACAAAATGCGGTATTGCTTTCTGAAGATGAGTGGTTGTCATCTTTGTATCCACGGAAGATATCATCGTTCGATGACTACCTAAAGTATTCATCTCGACTAAAGCCACTGGTCAAATCCCATGTTCAGAATATTCTTTCTACAGGCACAAACGTGGTCATGGATTTTCCGGCAAACACGAAAAGACAAAGGCAATGGTTTTTAAATCTGGCGTCAGAAATCGGTGCTAATCATCAACTCATATATGTTGATGTTAGCAATGACCTTTGTTTAGAACGAATAAGGAAAAGGCGTACAGAGCAACCGGAAAGGGCAGCATTCGATACGGAAGAAGTCTTTATCCAGGTAAACAAATATATTGAAGCGCCGGACCAAAACGAAGGTCTGAATATAACGCAAGTAACAAAGTAGCAATCGCAAAGATCATAAGTACTATCAATAGAACACGAAAAGCCCACGGTTACCATATCGTGGGCTTTTCCTATAATGCGGCATTTATCAGACAGTTTTTACTGGGAGGGACTACATAT
>CALZHQ010000081.1 GCA_945787295.1 uncultured Desulfuromonadales bacterium | reverse complement strand
CAGTCCGGGCATTTTGATGTCGAGTACCGCCAGATCGTAGCGGTTACTGCGGAACATGCTCAGGGCCTGCTTGCCATCTTCGGCCAGGTCGACTTTGAAGCCTTTTTTCTTCAGCGCCCTGGAAAGTACCCAGCGGATGCTCTCTTCGTCGTCAGCGACAAGAATTCGTTGAATTGACATGTTTTATAGTCCTTCGCTGTTATCCGATTTAGCTTCATGGCGACGTAGCAGCGGCAAGGAAACTTTGACCGAGGCTCCTCCGTCCGGACGATTGTTGATCTGCATAAAGCCGCCATGATCGGTGATGATTTTCTGGCATATCGGCAGGCCTAAACCGCTGCCGCCGTCTTTGGTGGTGTAAAAGGGCGTGAATATCTGGTCCAACTGTGTCTGCGCTATGCCTGGCCCGTTATCGTTGATGGTAATGAGGACCATCGGCGTCGGTTTGGCTCCGGGAAAGCTCATGTGGTACTCGGAGTCGATCCGGCTCTCGATGGTGATCCGTTCGTTATCCGGGGAGGCTTCACCGGCATTTTTGATCAGGTTCAGCAGCAGGCGAACAAGCAGGTCACGGTCACCGCTGATATCCGGAATGCTGGGGTCAAGTCGCAGTTTGAAGCGGATACCACGCTCGGCAAAAGCCTGCTTTTGCAGCATGACAATCTCATCGAGAATCTGGCTGATATTGACTTTGCCGCTCTGTTCCTTGCGCGGTCGGGACAGGTCGAGCAGCTCTTCGATGATGCGGTTAACGCGTTCCGTTTCCCGGATCATCAACTGGGTATATTCTTCCAGGTCGCTGTCTTCATCCAGTTCCATTTGCAGCAATTGGGCCGCGCCCTTGATGCCGCCCAGCGGGTTTTTTATTTCGTGCGCCAGCCCGGCGGCCATGGTGCCGACCATCGACAGCCGGTCGGCCCGCCGAACTGCTTCTTCAAGAGTGCGTACCTGGGTCAAGTCACGCAGGATCAGAACCGCGCCTTTCTGGGTGCCATCAGTCGTGAAAATCGGTGATACGGTGACACTGACCGGACGTGGTTTGGTGCCGGGCATCCGCAGGACCACCGCTTCGTGATCAGATATCGACCTGCCTTCATCGAGTGCTGTCCGGGTCAGGTAGCAGAGGACATTCTGGTGCTTGAAACGCTCAAAAAACAGCTGCCCGAGGCATTGTTTTTCCGAAATTCCGGTGTAATGCTGGGCCGCTGGGTTGAACAGCTTGATCAGCCCCTGTTGGTCGAGGGCGACGACCGCATCCTCGATGTTTTCCAGGATCATGGCGTATTCCTGGGTTGATGGCTGCTTCTTGCCGGTCATCCGTTTTCAACCTCGCTGAAAAATGTCTCTACCGTTGTTAACAACTGCTTAATGTCATCAACTTGCTGCAGTGCTGCGCGAAACTGGCTGGCGCCTTCCAGGCCGCGCACGTACCAGCAGAGATGCTTGCGCATCTCGTACAGGGTTTTACGCTCGCCAAACTGTTCGCGGTGCCACTGCAGGTGCTGCATGGCAACCTGCAGTTTTTCTGTGGTACTTACGGCCGCGGGGGACTGCCCGTTCAGGAGCGCAAGTGTGTCACGAATCAACCAGGGATTACCGTAGCCGCCGCGGCCGATCATGATGGCATTACAGCCGGTTTGATGCAGCATTTGTACGCCGTCTTCGGCGCTGAAAATGTCACCGCTGCCAATCACTGGGATCTGCAGGGACTGTTTCAGTTTGCTGATTTGCGACCAGTCAGCTTTGCCAGCGAAACCCTGACTGCGGGTTCGCGGGTGCAGGGTGACGGCATCAACCCCTTCAGTTTCCGCGAGCTTGCCAATCTCGAGATAATTGATCGACTCAGTATCCCAGCCAGAACGGATTTTAATCGTCAAGGGCCCCTGATAATGATCGCGAACCGCCTTGATGATCCGACCGATCCGTTCTGGTTCTTTCAACAGGGCACTGCCGGCGCCACCGCGGATCACTTTTTTAACCGGACAGCCCATGTTGATATCGAGTAAAGTGCATTCATCGGCGATCATCCTGGTTGCTTCAGCCAGAACCTGAGGATCGTCACCGAACAGCTGCACGCCTAATGGTGCTTCTTCGCTACGACTGACCAGGAGTTCGCGAGTCTTGCGCCCGTCGCGGATCAAGCCATTAGCGCTGATCATTTCGGTAAAGACCAGGGAGGCTCCAAATAATTTCATGATCCGACGATAGGGCAGGCTGGTAATGCCGGCCATCGGCGCAAGAATTATCGGATTCTCCAGTTGTAGTGAGCCGATTCGAGGGGGGATAATTTGCATAATATTTAGGCATTTTATCGATGCTGAGGTTTTTATCAAGTGAAATTTTTCTCTTTTTTCAACGGGGCTTCAGATTTGCGGAGTGAATACTGTATACAAAATACGCTTGACAAGGTGGGAATGAGTTGTTAGAACAATATTTGGAATTTTAGGCGACAGAAGGTTTTTGGATTCTGCTTTTGCAGTCCGGCTGGAAATCACCTGAAATTTAAACTTAGACTGCAAGACGAAACCGTTCGGGCGGGCGTTTTCAGCGCAGTTGTTATGTTCTTCCGCGTTGCGGACCTTTTCCTTTTTTGCCCATTGGGCATCCGAAAACATTTTTTTCAACACCACAAAGGAGAGAGAGTATGTCGACACTGAAAGAAACCCTGTTTAAGAAAATCCAAGAGCATCGTCCTCGCACCACCAAGCTGGTCAAAGAGTGCTCAGATGTCTCTTTGGGTGAGCACACCATCGGTCAGGCTATCGGCGGCGCCCGTGGCATTAAGTGCCTGGTTACCGATATTTCCTACCTTGATCCGATGGAAGGTATCCGTTTCCGCGGTATGACCATTCCTGAGACGTTCGCCGCTCTGCCGAAAGTTCCTGGTAGTGACTATCCTTACGTTGAAGGTTTCTGGTACCTGCTGCTGACCGGTGACGTTCCGACCATGGAGCAGACCTTGGAAGTAGTAGAAGACTGGAAGCAACGCTCCGCTGTTCCTGAATATGTCATCGACGTTCTCCGCGCCCTGCCACGCGATTCCCATCCGATGGCCATGTTCTCCTGTGCTATTACTGCTATGCAGCGTGATTCGATCTTCTCCAGCAACTATGCTGCCGGCAAGTTCAACAAGATGACTTGTTGGGAAGATATGTACGAGGATTGCACCAACCTGATGGCCAAACTTGGCCCGATCGGTGCTTACATCTACCGTATGAAGTACAAAGGCGACACCCACATTGAAGCTGATCCTGAGTTGGATATGGGCGGTCAGTTCGCTCACATGATGGGCCAAAGTGCAGATTACAAAGATGTTGCCCGGATGTACTTCATCCTCCACTCCGATCACGAGTCTGGCAACGTATCCGCTCACACTACTCACCTGGTTGCGTCTGCTTTGTCTGACTGCTACTACGCTTACAGCGCTGGTATCGGTGGTCTTGCCGGCCCTCTGCACGGTCTGGCAAACGAAGAAGTTCTCCGTTGGACCCAGAACTTCATGCAGAAACTGGGTGGCGAAGTGCCGACCGAAGAAGGCCTCAAGGAAGCTCTCTGGGCAACCCTCAACAGCGGCCAGGTTATCCCGGGCTACGGCCACGCCGTTCTGCGTAAGACTGACCCACGCTACACTTCACAGCGTGAGTTCTGCATGAACACCGAGGGTCTCAAAGACTACCCGCTGTTCCAGTTGGTCAAGATGATCTACGAAGTTGCTCCTGGTGTTCTCACCGAGCATGGTAAAGCTAAGAACCCATGGCCGAACGTTGACGCACAGTCCGGCGTTATCCAGTGGTACTACGGCGTTACCGAGTACGAGTTCTATACCGTTCTGTTCGGTATCGGTCGTGCCCTCGGCTGCCTCGCTAACATCACTTGGGACCGCGCTCTCGGCTACGGCATCGAGCGTCCTAAATCACTTACGACTGCAATGCTCGAAGAAGCTGCCGGCATCGCCTAAGCAATTTCGACCGAGTAGAACAAATGTGGGAGGCTCCTTTTGGGGCCTCCCATTTTTTTTGTATCAACTCTTTAGGTTTGTTGTCAGTGCCGTTATAATCGATAAAGTTCTATTTCTACTGAGATCCGATAAATTAAGGAGTCTGACAAATGCAAAGAAAATCAAAGTTAGTTGTTCTGTTGATGGTTGGTGTTTTTCTGACCGGGTGCGCGACCAATACCACCCATGAAAACACCAAAAAGGGGGCTGGGATTGGAGCATTGGTCGGAGCTGCGGCTGGAGCCATCATCGGTTACCAGAATGATCACTCAGGCGGGGCCTTGCGTGGCGCCCTGATCGGTGGCGCTGCTGGCGGTGCGATTGGAGCTGGTACTGGTGCCTATATGGATAAGCAGCAGACTGAGTTCGAACAGCAGCTGTCTAATGAACGTGCCCAGCATCAAATTGAAATTGAGCGCCAGCAGAATGAAATTCTGAAACTGACGATGAGCAGCGAGGTGTCTTTCGATTTTAATTCCGCAAAAATCAAATCGACATTTTATTCGCCGCTGAGCAAAATTGCCGATATCTTGAATCGTTACCCGCGCACCCAGATTGTCATCGCCGGGCATACAGATAGTGTCGGCTCGGAACAGTACAATATGCAGCTTTCGCTGCAACGCGCCAATGCCGTTGCCGACTATCTGATTTCTAAGGGCGTTGCCCAGTTTCGGCTGGGGACCGAAGGTCGTGGCGAGTTGGAGCCGATCGCAACCAACGAGACGGCTGAAGGACGAGCACAGAATCGGCGGGTAGAGGTATTTGTCGTGCCTGATAGCGATATTCAGTAACCGCTATTTACAGATTGCTTCACTACGGGCGACTCCAGTACGGGGTCGCCCGTTTATTATTTGCGGATCTGGAAATTGAACCGCTTGTCAGTTGGCGGTTCCGGCACGCGCGTTGTTTCGTGGAAATCGACATTGCCGTTCCGGTCGACTATAAGAGCTGTTGAACTACGGGTTCCGTAACCTGGACCCGTAATGCAAATGGCTGAGAGTTTGCGTTCCCACTCCAGGCTGACGCCGGTTGCTGGAAGTTGGTTGTCCGGGATGGTCGCAGTAGAGGAGAGGACCTTGATCAGTTCGTCTGCTTTTAATTCGGTTTCTTTGAGCTGGGTTTTTAAGAGCTGCTTTCCTGCCTGCACTTTCGGCCAAGGGGTGTCGAGGCGCGCGTTACTGAGTCCGTAGATGCCGGGGGTAAGGGTGGTTAGCTGGTCATTTCGATTGGAGAAGTAATGTAACTGGTCGATATGGCCGAACAGCAAGTTGTAGCCGCGATATTGGTCCTTGGTTTGCTGTAGGAGGCTCGAAAATCGAATGTCATTGATTTCTTCTTCAAGATAGCGTCGTGTCAATAAGCCTCGGGAGCAAGGCGCTGGTGTTGTCAACTGTGGTTCTCGAACGTTGGTAACCGCAGCGAACCGGCCGCTGCAGGTTATCCCCAGCCAGGTCCCTTCGGCTTCAAGATCTTTTCCGGCCAAGAGGTGCGGGGCCTCAGGCCACCAGTGGGCGGCTCTGGTTTCACGTTGGTGGAATTCATCTCGATTCGCTACGACTATCAGGGGATATTCAGGGTGAGATCGGTAGGCAAGTAGAATCAGGCACATGATGACAGTTTACGGCTCTCGCTGGAATAAAGAAAGGAGCCGGCTTGGCTCCTTTCAGAAAAATAACAGAAGTATGGCAGCGAAGTTACTTCTTCTCTTTTTCTTTGCGTCTTGCGTAGACCAGCAGTTTCTGGTCGGTATAGGTCTCTACCTCGCCGGCAAAGGATTCGATTTTGAAAAAATCATGGATCTTTTGTGGCGCGTCCATGAAGAATTTATTCAGCTCTTGGATCTCTTTGCGATTTAACCCGGCGCGCTTGGCCCATTCTTGAAAATCATGGGTTTTGGGGATGATTTTAGTCTCTTGCAGGATCAGTTCGGCATCGAGAATCATCTCTATCCACTCTGCTTCATTGAAGGCCCGGATATGGGTCGGGTCACGCATCTGCTCCATGGTTTGGTAAAAAGCAGCAATCTCCGGATCGGCCGGGAGCAGGGTGTCGATGATCGCCATCCGTCCACCGCGGCGGAGAACCCGGTGAAATTCACGCAAGGCACGTGGAACATCAGGGAAATGATGAGGGGCGATGCGACACGTGAGCAATGTAAATGAGCCAGCCGGGAAGGGGAGGTCTTCGGCATCAGCTTCGCGGAAGATTACGTTGTCGACGCCACCTTCCTCGGCCAGGTGTTCCTGGGCTTTTTTCAGCATCTGCATGGTCAGATCGGATGCGACAACCTGTCGGACCATTGGAGCAAAGAACAGCGCAGTGTGGCCGCCGCCGCAGGCGACATCAAGCAGATTGTCTTCCTGGGTCGGTTGAAGTAGCCGGGCGGCTTCTTCCAGATCCTTTCCGCCGGAAAAATGAGCCGCTTGTACATAGGCCATGGCGGTTTTGCCGAACTGTTCACGAACCCGATTCTTGAATTTCTTGTCCATTCAGGCTCCTCTCAAATATCAACAGCAGTATAGCATCGAAAATTGAAAAGTCTTGGAGATATTTGACCTTTACGGTATTTTTTCATATTCGCGGCGAGTAAGACTACTGGCAAGAAAAGGCATGGCTTTTGCTGTACTCTCAGCTGGATTTCGCTTTGCCCCCGAATAGAGGATGTTTTGTTGTCTTTTGCGGTCGAAAAGTTGTCAGCGACGAAACTGGGGATGACAGATAATTCACAAAGTATTTGAACCTTGCACTTTTTAAGAAAGCAAAAAACCGATGGACTTTATTGAAATTGTTAAAGGATTGCTCCTGGGAATCTGGGACGAGTTTATTTATATTCTGCCGTTTATCGCGATCGGCGTCCTGCTGGAAGCGACAATCCGGACTCTTAAATGGCATGTTAAGATTCGTCATGCCCTCACCCGTTTTGGCGGCTTCGCAATTGTTCTGGCAACCCTGCTCGGGGCGGTCAGCCCCTTGTGTGCCTGTGCAACCTTGCCGTTGGTGATTTCTCTGCTGTTGGCCGGATTGCCGTTGGCACCGGCGATGGCGCTGCTGGTGACTTCTCCCTTGATGAGCCCCGCCGGCTATACGCTGCTCAACTGGGAATTGGGGGCCGGTTGGGCCAATATCGTTCTGTTCTGTGCCATTGCGCTGGGCTTGTTTGCCGGCTATTTGACACATATTCTGCGTCCCTACGGGTTCAGTGAAGATATTATCTTCCGGAAGAAACTTCCGGAGGGGAACTTTCATGATCCCGACTACCCGGTAGAGGAGTTGCGCTGTGATTGCGGCCAGCAGCTCTCACATCGGGTCGATCGTTGTACGCACAACAAGTTTTATGTCTTTCTGGCCAAGTTTTGGGAAGGGACATTGAAGATCGGTAAGTTTGCCCTGATCGGCATTACCGTTGAGGTTATTGCCCTGCAGTTCATTCCCAACGAATGGATTTCGATGCTGCTGGAAGGGAACGGGATTATGCCGATCTTTGCTCTGACCTTCGCGACCATTCCACTGCACATGCCACAGGTCACTGCTGCAGCCATGCTTTACGGTTTTGTCTCCCCGGAATTCGGTGAGGGAATCGTTTTGTCGAAAGGGGCGGGAATCGCCCTGCTGGTTGGTGGCCCGGTAACCGCACTGCCGGTCATGGCACTGTTTATTTCCATGTTCCGTAAGCGGGTGCTGGCTTTGTACCTGAGTATCTGTGTCAGTGGAACCTTGGTGCTGGCACTTGGCTATCGCTGGTTACCATTGAACTTTTAACGGCAATGCCATTGGCTGAACGGTCCCTGCGCCAGCGGCGTTATTCCTCTTCCAGCGGTTCTCGCTGCTCCGCCAACTGTTGCTCCTGCCGATGCAGTTCATCCATCAGCCCGTGCAACTCTTTAAGCCGGTCGGGCGAGAATCCATCCATCTCATCCAGCTGAGTGTTTAACCTTCTGGCTGTTGCGAGGGCGCTGCGGATCTGCTTGAGCGGCTCGACCTCCGGTGGATTGTGGATATGTGCCACTTCGCGGAACTGTTTCTGCAGCGTCGGCAGGCTGCGTTCATTCTCGATCACCGATTCGCGCAGCTGGGCATATTCATCATCGGAAAACCCCTGTTCTTCGCGGGCCTGGCGTAGCAGGTCGATGGCGCGGTAGTCGGGTAGGGGTTGCAGTCGGCGCTCGGCGCCAAGCAGGGTCGGTTCTTCCTGCTCCAGATAACGATAGGCGAGAGTCAGCTTGCGGGCGGTCTCTTTGCGGATACGGATCTCCTTCGAACAATAGTCGTCGAACGACTCATAGCCCCAGCCCTGAAATTCTGACTGGTTCTTTACTTTAATCAGTTGTTCTCCCAGCTCAACCCAGGACGACTTGAATTGTCGGGCCGTTGCCAACACCATATAACGCGGGGAGCCCGGATCGAGCTCACGCATCAATTGTTCGATGATCAGTTCACCTTTTGATTTCGTGCTTTGTCTTTCCATTTCACTTCTATCCTTTTATCTGCCTGAAATGGGGGTATGGCCGCTGTTATTAGCAAAATGATTGATTCGAGGCTCTGCTAATAATTTCGGAGATAAAACTGTTGCCTTGCAAGTCCAAACGAGTAATGCGGTTTATTGGCTGATTCAGCGGTTGAAGCCAAAAAAAACAAGCCATGCCCGGAGCCATAGCCAGTTGGCGTATATGTCCTAGCGACCTGATAGTTGCAAAATATTTATGACAGTTTACACGTTTGCTGGTAAACACTGTTGGTACACCATTGAGCGCTATCCTGGCAAGTCTCTAAGTGATGCTCGTAAAGAGTTTTGAGCGATCCGAGATATAGATGATAATAATCTTGTTCCCGCGCAGGAGGAAGATGAAAGGGGCAATGCTCAACAGTTTCCGAGTTTGTTGAAGCATTGTGCATGTTCTCGCCTGACTCGGCCAGAAGCCGTTTCATTAGTGAAATCCTGATTTCTGATAAATGGAAGCAACGTGATATAGCCCGAGAAGAAGCAGGCTTCAATTCAGCCCCAAATGAAAGACGACCCAACCACGGGAGTGAGGTTGAGCCGTCCTTGCCTTACGGAAAAAACTTATCTTCAGTTCACTTATTTGATAATCAGTTCCGATACAATAACTGGGTCACCAGATACCGTTAGCGTGCCATAATATGACGAGTCGGAAATGATGTTGGCAAAAACATCATCGTACCCCCCCTGAACCCTGACGGACACGTCCCTGTCAAACATGAGATCTGCTGGTGCCTGTTCGCCGGCCTTAGCCATAATCGTATCAAACTGGCCTGAAGCAATACTGTCATAGGCACTTTGTATTGACATGTATGTGCCTTGAGTGCTTTCAAGCATTACGGGGAAAGGAATATTGGTGACAATAAAGGTTGCCGTGACGCTCTTCGCTGTATCGATGGTGACCACGCAGTCGTTGGTCCCAGAACAAGCCCCTGTCCAACCGTCGAAGCCGTAGTTATTGACAGGATCTGCGGTCAGGGTGACGACTGTGCCTTCGAGATAATCCTGGGTGCAGTCATCCGTACACTGCAGGTCGGGAGCCGGCGTACTGTAAACGGTTCCCTGGCCAGAGACGGTAACGTTAAGTGGGTAGCTGGGGATCTGCGTAAAGGTTGCCGTCACGATACAATCATTACCGATCGCAGCCGTTGTAAAGGTATCGCCAGCCAGTGATCCTCCGCAGCCGAGGATTGATTCGACCTGGTAACCTGGATCTGGCGAGACGGTGAAGCTCGTAGTTTCACCATAGTTTACCAATTGCGGGCTGCTTGGATTGAGGCTGCCATTGCCAACAACAAACGGTGTGACGGAATGGCCAAAGATATAGAGAAGCGCCTGTTTCGGGTTCCAACCGGGATCAATAGCGAGTTCGCCATACCTGTTATATCCCCAAGCCCAGACCGTGCCATCGGTCTTCACGGCGACCGAACGGTATTCCCCCGCCGCAACTGCCGCGACATCTGCCAGGCCTGTGACCTGAACCGGGGTGATGCGTTGCGTAGTGGTGCCAACGCCGAGCTGGCCATAATTATTACGCCCCCAAGCCCAGACCATGCCATCGGTCTTCATGGCGACCGAATGATACTGTCCCGCCGCAACTGTCGCAACATCCGTCAGGCCCGTGGCCTGGACCGGGGCGCTACGTTGGGTGCTGGTTCCGTCACCGAGTTGACCATAACTGTTGTCCCCCCAGGTCCAGACCGTGCCGTTGATCTTCACGGCAATTGAATGAAATTGACCCGCTGCAACTGCTGCAACATCTGTCAAACCTGTAACCAGGATTGGAACAATGTGTTGGGTGCTGGTTCCGTCACCGAGTTGACCATAACTGTTGTCCCCCCAGGCCCAGACCGTGCCGTCGGTCTTCACCGCGATCGAATGAAATAGACCCGCTGCAACGGATGTAATATCAGTTAGATCCGCAACCTGGATAGGAGACGTGTTTTGCGTGCTGATGTTGCCATTGCCGAGTTGGCCATAGCTGTTGGAACCCCAGGCCCAGACCGTGCCATCGGTCTTTACGGCTAAAGTATGCGAATCCCCCGCCGCAACTGCCACAACATCCGTCAGACCTGTGACCTCGGTTGGGTCGCTGCGTTGGGTGATAGTCCCATCGCCGAGTTGCCCATACCTGTTCTGTCCCCACGTCCAGACCGTGCCGTCGGTCATCACGGCGACCGAATGGAATTGCCCCGCCGCGACTGCGGCAACTTCCGTCAGACCAATGACTTGAACCGGGGAAAAGCTGCTGAGCATGCTGCCATCGCCGAGCTGGCCATAATTATTACGCCCCCACGTCCAGACCGTGCCGTCGGTCTTCACAGAAACTGAATGAAATCGGCCCGCCGAGACTGCCGCAATATCCGTCAGGCCAGTGCTTTGGACCGGTAAGGTTTGTTGAGTGGTGTTGCCAACACCGAGCTGGCCAAAATCGTTATAGCCCCAGGCCCAGACCGTGCCGTCGGTCTTTACAGAAACTGAATGGAATTGACCTGCAGCAACTGATTCAACTTCAGCCAGGCCTGTGATCAGGAGCGGGAGTGTGGAGGAGACTATTGTGCCATCACCGAGTTGCCCATAATTGTTATTCCCCCAGCCCCAGACCGTATTGTCAGACTTCACCGCGAGCGAATGAAATTGCCCTGCCGCGACTGCTGCAATACCCGTCAGATCTGTGACCTGAACCGGGGTGATGCGTTGCGTCGTGGTATCGTCACCGAGCTGACCATAACCATTGTACCCCCAGGCCCAGACTGTGCCGTCGGTCTTGACGGCGATCGAATGAAATCCCCCGGCTGCGACTGCGGATACATCTGTCAGACCTGTGACCTGAACCGGGAATGCGGAGCTGGTCGTTGTGTCGTCGCCGAGTTGACCGAAATCGTTGTCTCCCCAAGCCCAGACCGTGCCGTCGGTCTTCATGGCCACAGCATGTAAATCGCCTGCTGCGACTGCGGCTACATTTGTCAGTCCCGCCACCTGAATCGGGAACGGAGTGCTGACCGTTGTGCCATTGCCGAGCTGGCCGTAATCATTAGCACCCCAGGCCCAGACCGTGCCGTCATTCTTCACGGCGATCGAATAACTGCCCCCCGCCGCGACTGCCGTAACATCAGTCAGACCCGCGACCGGGACCGGGACGGTGCGCTGTATGAAAGTTCCGTCGCCGAGTTGACCATAGGTATTGGCACCCCAGGCCCAGACCGTGCCGTCGGTCTTCACAGCCACAGTATGTAAATCGCCTGCCGCAACTGACGAAACGCCGGTCAGAAACTTGGCCTCAACCGGGACGGAGCGTTGCATGATGGTGCCATCGCCGAGTTGGCCGTAATCATTGTTTCCCCAGGACCAGACTGTGCCGTCGTCCTTCAATACCGCAGTATGTGAGTCCCCTGCCGCAAGGGTACTTTCCGGATTAAGGGCAAAACATGGCAGCGGAAGAGAAACAACCAGTAACACAACCAGATTGAGCAACAACCCCTTTTTCATCTGACACCGCCCCCTTTAACTGACAACTTAAGTATCTGGATCTCGGAACTTCAGTATGATTCAAATAATAAAGCCCACCCTCAGTAAGAAGGTGGGCTAGCATCCTGATCCCCCACAGACTACCGAAGCACAACACTCTTCGGCAACCAGGCTGTCCGCATGGGACCCACGGCTTTGCGTCCCTGTATTGCTACAGGTTTGCCCTTGTCGGAAGAAACGACCAAATAAAATCTGACAATAAAACTATATAAGAAAAGAGGTTTAATGCAAATTCTACACCGATTTAGTTGGGTACTTGCGAAGAGACATTTAAGTCGCAATAAACCGCTGAGAATTAACAAGATATTCTTTTGATGGAGTTGCGAGGTTCATTTTGCAGTGGGCCTGTTTTTCGGAAGTTTTGGTATTTATTCCAAGTCCATCTGGGATAATTCCGGGATCAGAGCGAATTTGTACATACAAAAATTTGCTTTGCTCTGTCCGGGTCGCTGGGAGTTTCCCGTCTGCATAAAACTGTTTGTAACGATTTTGTAAAAATCCCGAACCGGTCTGGGGCTTTTACAGAATTTTCCGCTACGGGACTGCTGCTAAAACCCACACTATAGATGACAATATAGCTCAACATTCACGAAATATCAGTTATTTAGATGCTTTAGGGTTAGTGTGTTTATTCTTGATAATTGTGTGGGGCTTTGGTGTGATTCTTGCTGATATTTGTGGTGATTAGCAAAAACTAAAATATTTTCTCGATTTTGTGCTCTGCCAATTGTTTTCGTAGGGGAAACCCTGCCGAATTTTGATCTGATTGACGGCCGATGGCGGTTTACAGTGCCGCAGATAGAATCCCCGAACAAGCTACTTTCGATCAATTTGGCCAGTCATAGGTTGTTGAGAAAACAGGATGATGTCAATGGCATCTTCTCGATTAAATACAAACGCGCTTAATACAATATGATATGCAAAAAAAAGGGTGGCATCATGACAATGTTTAAAGGGTTCGGTCTCGTTTTATCCTGTTTTCTGTTGCTGCTCCTTTCCTCCGTTCCGGGC
>CALZHQ010000080.1 GCA_945787295.1 uncultured Desulfuromonadales bacterium | reverse complement strand
TGCTCACGGTAGTCCGCAGTCTGGTCTTCGAACAGCTCCCAACAGGGCAGGGAAACGACCCGGGTACCGATACCTTCGGCCTGCAGGGTTTCACGCGCAGCTATGGCGTGCTGCACCTCGGAGCCGCTGGCGATCAGAATGACCTGCAGTGCGCCTTCTTCGGCGGCCAGTACGTAACCACCCTTCTGCACACCGTCGGCCGCACCGAATACGGCACGATCAACCGTCGGCAACCCTTGACGGGTCAGCACCAGAGCGGTCGGCCCTCGACGATTGGCAATTGCTGCCTTCCAGGCTTCGACTGTTTCGTTGGCGTCAGCCGGACGGATCACGGTCATGTTCGGCATCGCCCGCAGGGAGGCAAGGTGCTCGATCGGCTGGTGGGTCGGACCATCTTCACCCAGGCCGATGGAATCGTGGGTCAGAACATAAATTGGCGCCAGACCCATCAGCGCCGCCATGCGCATCGCCGGACGCATATAATCAGCAAAGACGAAGAAGGTGCCGGCAAACGGAACCAGGCCCGGAGTATGGCACAGACCATTCATGATCGAGCCCATGGCGTGCTCACGGATCCCGTAGTGGATGTTGCGGCCGCTCTGGCCCGGCAGCCATGACTCTTCGCCCTTGATTTCGGTATTGTTTGAAGGTGCCAGATCGGCGGAACCACCGATCAAAAAAGGCATCTGCGGAGCCAATCCCTGGATCGTTGCGCCACTCGCCTGACGGGTCGCCTTGTTGTCACCCGCTTCGAAACTCGGCAGGTTGGTATCCCAGCCGGACGGTAGCTCACCGTTCGAAACAGCCAGCCAGCTGGCGACAGCGGCCTTACTCTGCTTGCCTTCCAACTGCTGCTGCCAGGCTTTTTCCAGCTCGGCCCCCTTGGCGACACAGCCACCCATGTGCTCGGCAACGTCTGCCGGAATCACGAAGGTTGCTTCCGGGTCACGACCGTAGACCTGCTTGGTCAGCGCCAGTTCTTCGCCACCGAGCGGAGCGCCGTGGGCATCGTGGGTATCCTGCTTGTTCGGCGCACCGAAGCCGATGTGGGTCCGGGCGACGATCAGCGAAGGGCGCGGGTCGTTCTTGGCGCGCTCCATGGCGGCATCGATCTCAGCGAGGTTCTCACCTTCGACCCGCTCGACATGCCAACCGTAAGCCAGGTAACGGGCACCGACATCTTCGGTGAACGCTAACGAGGTATCGCCTTCAATAGTGATCTTATTGTCGAGATAGAGATAGTTGAGATGACCCAAACGCAGATGACCGGCTAGCGAGGCCGCTTCGGCGGAAACACCTTCCATCAGGTCGCCGTCGGAACAGATGACCCAGGTCCGGTAATCGAACAGCTCGGCATCAACATTCTGCGCCAGATATTGACCGCCCATCGCCATGCCGACGGCAACGGCAACACCCTGCCCCAGCGGGCCGGTGGTGGTTTCGACGCCTGGCACATGACCAAACTCCGGATGACCGGCGGTCTTGCTGCCAAACTGGCGGAAGTTTTTGATTTCATCAAGCGACAGGTCGTAACCGGTCAGGTGCAGCATGCTGTAGATCAGGGTTGAGGCATGGCCACAGGAAAGGATGAAACGATCCCGTCCGGCCCAATCGGGGTTGGTCGGATTATGGCGCAGATGCTTCATGTACAGCAGGTAGGCAATCGGCGCTGCTTCCATCGGCGTTCCGGGGTGCCCGGACTTGGCTTTTTCTACGGCATCAGCCGCCAGCAGGCGGATGGTATCGATCGATTCTTTGACAACTGGATCGCTAAATTCTTTCGGCTGCATTAAATGACTCCTTGGTCGGATTTTTGGACGGCATATTGAAACAGGAACCGGACTAAAAAACAAGGGGAAGTCGTGGAAAAATCGATTAAAACTGCTTGTAAAAAGCAATCCCTTGATATGAGAACGAATTTCTCCGCGCGAGGGGCAAAAAAATGGGCCGATAACTGAGGGAGGCGTTCCCGTTATCGGCCCGTAAGCAAGAAAGGAGGTATGAGTACCTTCTTTTTTTCAACGCTTCGACTGCCACACCGAACCGTTGATGGTTGCTACTCTAGTCCTGATAGCCAAGAAAAAACACGTGGCGTTACGCATTTGTTTGCAACAAACAACGCAAAAGTGACTGCACAAAAGCACAGTCACCCGATTGACCGGCCTGGGAATATGAAACCTTAACGGTATGCATAGTCGCAATGTGCAAACAACAGGGCGAGCTTCGCTTGGCGATCGCCCTGCCAGCGGACCAGCAAACGCTCTGCCAGAGTCTCACCGCTGGCGACAATCTCTTCCAGCGGTTGCAGAAATTGACTCTCATCGGCACCACTGCTGCCATTTTTAAATTGTTGTTTCAAACTGTTACCGGCCGCCGGTAACAGCGCCGCAGCCAGTTCCTGCAGTGAACTGTCCATGAAGCGGGATTTCAATCCCAGCCGCCAGGAATTCTGATAGAGCTGCTGGAAATCATCCCTGGAGAGATTCGAGAACATACTCTCGATGACACTTAAAGCCTCTTCGCTGTAGAGCAACCCTTTGTAGAAGGCTGCGACCGCTGCGGTATAGGTCGGTGGCAGGCTGTCGGCACTGCGAACTTCGATCTGCGGCCGCAAGCGAACTTCCGGGAACAGGGTCGACAGGTGCAGATTCCAGTCGGCCAGCGTCGCCCGTTCTGCATGAAAACCGGACTCCAGATACTGGCGAAAACTGAAACGGCTGCCGGTCATATCGAGCAGCTGACCTTTACGCTGAATGAAATAGAGCGGGACATCGAGGGCATACTCGACAAAATCATCAAACCCGGAACCTGCTGCGAACAGCTGCTCGATGAGACCGCAGCGATCAGCGTCGGTCCGCGACCAGATCTCGCCGCGAACGGTCAGAAAACCGCTCGGCTTATCTTCGAGAATCGGCGAGTTGGCAAACAGGGCATAACAGAGCGGCGCCAACCACTGCACCACCCTTATTTTTCGGGCGCAATCAGCCTCATCAGAAAAATCGAGATTGACCTGGGTGCCGGCGGTCTGCTTCATCATCCGCTGCCCCATATCGCCAGTCTTCTGCATATAGGGACCCATGATGCCGTAGCGCGCTTTCGGCAGCCAGGCGATCTTTTCGAGCGGAGTAAAGGGTTGCGCCCCCAAACCGAGCAGGGCCAGACCAAGCTGGTTACAGGCCTCCACTACCTGATGTCGATAGCGGCCCAGATCTCGCCAGCTGCAATGGATGTCGCAACAAAAACGGCCGGAAAGCTCCAGCTGCCCCCCCGGCTCCAGAGTCACCGAAGAGCGCTTGCCCTGCAGGCCGATCAGGTACTCCCCTTCGTAACTGCCCTGCCAGCCCCCAACGCCTTCGAGCATTGCCAGCAGTTCGCGAATCTGCTCGTAGGTTGCCGCCTCGCCGGTTTGCCGATCGATGACCAGCTTCTCGGTTTCCAGGCCAACACCCCAATCGTCTCTGGGCCGCGCACCGCGGGCGAGAAAATCGTTCAGCTGCTGACGATTTTCAATCGCTTGCTGGTTGATGTAGTTTTCGGCTGTCGACATCGACAGTCCTTTCAGAAAAAGGAGGGCAACACGCCATCTCGCACCCTCCTAGTGTATCAGGATTTCAGGTATGTGGTCACCGCGTTGGCGATGGTGATGAATATCTGGGTAAACTCTTTTTCGTTCAATTCCAGCAGAGTGATACGGAAACCGCGCTCTTCGGTACAGAAAGAGGAAATCGGCACCACGCAGATTCCGGTCGCTGCCAGCAGGTAGTAGACAAAGCGCTTATCGACGGAAACCCCTGGCTCGTTCACCAGCCCCTCGACCAGCTCCTTGACCTCGGCATTTTTGATCTTCAGGCTCTGCTTATTGTTCAGCAAGCCCCTCTCGAACACCACGCTCATGTAAAAGGCGCCGTTGGTCCGATTGACTTTCAGGCCTGGAACCTCTTTGAGCAGGTTGTAGGCAATGTTCGAATAGAGTTCGTAACGATTGCGCCGCTCGGCGAGGTAGGTTGGATACTCGGGGTGGCCGAGGATCTGTGGAATTGCTTTCTGCGGCAAAGTGGTCGAACAGACCTCGACCATTTTCGAGTCGAGCATACTCTGTACGTAGCGGGCAAACATCGGATCCTTGTCGGCGTTGTAGACTTCGACCCAGCCACAGCGGGCCCCGGGCCAGGGCACCTCTTTACTGATCCCCTTCATGGCGATCGCCGGCAGATCGCCGATCAGGTCGGAGATCGGCTTGGTGGCGGTGCCGTTATAGCAGAGGTTGTGGTAGATCTCATCGCAGATCAGGAACAGATCGTACTCTTTGCAGATGGAGATAATTTCTTTAAGAATCCGCTCCGGATAAACCGCGCCGGTCGGATTGTCCGGGTTGATGATCAGAATTGCCGAGATCGCCGGATTGTACTTGACCGACAGGCGCAGATCATCGATATCGGGATACCAGTTGTTGTCCGGGTCGAGCTTATAAGTGATCGGAGCCTGGCCGGCGTGGGCCCCTTCAGCCGAGGAGTGGGTTGAGTAGGTCGGCGAGGGCCCGATGACCCGGGCTTCGCGCTTCAACAGCCCGTAGACCTTCTGGATCGCATCGCCCAGACCGTTGAAAAAGATGATATCTTCAGGTGTGATCTGGGCCTTGCCACGCTGATTGGTTAGATCGGCGAGAAACTCACGGGTTTCCAGCACCCCCTTGGTAGCACAATAGCCGTAGGAGCAATCGGTCATCGCCAGATCGGAAACAATTTTTTTGATCCACTTGGGAATTTTCTCCCCTTTGGCGACCGGATCTCCGATATTCTCCATGTTGGTCTTGATACCGAGCTTATTCAGCTTTTCAGCAATTTCGACAATAGCCCGAATTTCATAGGTCAGCTCACCAGCACCGATGTGAACAATATTGTTACGCATTTTCGCCTCTCCCATTCAACAAAGAAAAAGGCCATGGACTTCTCTGTCCATGGCCTCGGTATGTTTTTACAAACGCGTGCAGCTCACCCTGAGGGTGATGGACAGTTAACAGGCGTAGGTCGCCGCCTGAATCGCTCGTGCTGCCGCTGCTGCAGTTTTGATCATCATTGAACTCCGTAAACAAAATTTAGCTGAATGAAATATCACAGAGAGTAAAACAAGTCAAACTTTTCCAGACAATGAACTGCCCATTCATCCAAAATCGAGCGGAATGGCTGCTCTTCCCTCACACTTTTCTTCCGGTCACTTGCCCCTTTTGCTCGAGAACCAGCTGTTCATAACAGTCGAGAACCAAATCGCTCTGGTCTTCCGACAGTCCCCCCTGCTCCAGGTCGATAAAGACCTGGGACACCAGGTGGATAGCATGTTTCATCAATTTACGGTCGTATGGCAGGTGGGCCGCATAAGAAGTTGCAGAGCGGGTTGCCCCGGAGTAGAAAATCTCCCCACGACCGCTCTCCAACCATTGTCGATTGACGCCCTGCGTCACACAGAGCAGACGGATGAGGTGTTCCGATGGTTGACGCAAGCCATTTTCCAGCATCGACAGGTAACAGCCGGAAATTGCCAGATTCTCTCCCAGTTCTTTTTGCGACATCCGCAATTTCTGGCGGATTGTTCTGAGGCGTTGACCAATTTGCAGTTGGTCAGCAGGCTGACTTTCCATCCCACTAGCCAGCTTTCAGCTTTGCCGAACCGGCCGCCAGGGGATAAGCCCCCCCGATGTCCTGCTGCCGTCTGGCACAGAGGCCAAGGGTGGCCACGACTAAGGAGGCGCGATAATGCCCCTGATGCCAACTCATGCTTTTGCCTTTAAGGCTCGGCCAATAGCGGACACAAAGAGCAGGAACAGACCAGAGGGCGATCGCCAGCAACAACAGAAGGCTGCTGGTCAAACCGGCGAACAAGGTCGAAAGTAGCCCATAAACGATACCGCTCCCTAGCAGGTAAGGCAATAGGGCTCTGCAACAGAGAAACCCCAGCATCCCCACCAGAGGCAGCCCAACCAGATAAAGGAAGAAGGCTCCCAGGACTGCTGCTAGTTCAATCATTTCCGCCTCCTCTTCCCTCGGCAGTTCAGAAACACCTCTCAGCTCTAGCACAGGATAAGATCCATAAAAGATGTAGAAGTCAGTTCTTATTGCGGCAGGCGGTCAAAAAAACAACGACAATGAGTTCCTCAAGAGGGAGGGAATCGGGAGGCAGCAGCGGAACCTTCTTATGCATCTAACAGTGCGAACTGAAAATCATCATCCGCCTTGATTAACAGTTATCATACCCAGAGAATCTGTCAAGAAACTGAGCCATTTCGTTACTCTGTTAAGTCATTCATAAGCACTTAACAATACTGACTTTTCAGAGAAACACCATCAACAGTGTCAAGGTCACCAGACTGGCCAGGGTTGAAACCACCACCACTGAAGTCACAAATCTGGGCACGATGTCATTCTCCTTGGCGATAATTGCCACCAGAATTGCCGTCGGCATCCCCGCCTGCAGAATACCGGTTGCCGTTTCGAGTGGGTTTAAAGCGAAAGGGATCGCCACCCCATAGGCTATCGCCGGAACCAGTAACAGGCGGATTCCAGAGGCCAGCCAGACATCGGCGACCACGGAGACCCGCCGCTGCTCCAACAACTGCAACCCGAGGGCGAACAGCATCACCGGAATCATTGCATCTGCCAACAGACCGATCATCCTCGAGAGCATCAGCGGTACCGGCATGCCGCCGACCGAAACCAGCAGAGCCGGTGGAAGGGCCCACAAGGCCGGGGTTTTCAGCACGCCCCAGAGCGCTCCTTTGCTGCCTCCGTGAGCCCAACCGGCTGCACCGACACAGATCACAAAAGCACTGATGGAAATGGCAACAAAATAGATACTGGCGGGAGCGATGGCCTGCTCCCCCAGGTGAAACTGGATCATCGCCAAACCATAATTTCCGACATTGCCGAAAGAGGCGATCATCACAAATGCCGCGATCATCTCTTTGGAGCGGCCGAGAGCCCGGCCGATTCCACCAGCGGCAAACACCGCCAGCAAATGAGCAACGACGATGAAACAGACCATCTTCAGGGCAATGTCGAGCTGGATTTCAGCGGTGCTGATCGCTTGAAAGATAAACGCCGGGACAAAAATAAAATAGGCGGTACGGGTCAGAGTCACAGCCTGCAACTGCAAGCGGCCACCAACTAGAAAGCCGAGCAGGACAATGCCGAACACCGGCATAATGACATCGATAAATATGGAAATAAGTTGCATCGTAACTTATGCCAGCAGGCGCCGCAGGACAGCGCAAAAGGTCTCGATTTCCACTTCAGTGTTGTAATAATGCAGCGAGGCCCGCAACTGATTCGTCGGAGCTTGCCCCCTGAACAGACACGGATTGGCCGAAGCGGGCACCAGCGATAAATTGATCCCTGCTGCTGCCAGCCCCCTTTGTAGAGCAGTCGCAGCCTGTCCGGCAACAGAAAAAGTGACAATTGCTGATTTTTCTACTCCGACATCGGTCACGGTGATATTCGGAACATCAGCGAGAGCGCTCCGCAAACCCGTTGCCAAATCTTGAACCCGATTGGCAATCGCATCCAGCGCCCACCCAAGGGCATAATCGATAGCCACCCCAAGGGCGACCTGGCCGGCGTAACTTCGTTCCCAGAATTCGTATCTGCGGGCATCCTCGCGTAAGTGATAATCTTCAGTCCCATGCAAATTGGCGGCATGCTGATTTAATTGCGCTGGTTCCAGCCGCTCGAGCAGACGTCTGCGCACATAAAGTAGTCCGGTGCCACGTGGCCCGCGGAGAAATTTTCGTCCGGTGCCGCAGAGCAGATCACAACCGAGTTTTGCAACATCGAGCGGCAGTTGACCGAGAGATTGACAGGCATCGAGCAGGAAGGGAATCGCGACCGCATTGGCAATCCGGCCGACGGCTGCGGCCGGGTTGATCAAGCCGTTACCGGAGGGAATGTGGGTCAGCGCAATCAGCTTAACCCGGCCATCGATCCGCTGTTGCAAAGCATCCAAATCGATCTGCCCGTCCTCATCGTCCGGAATGACGTCGATTTCGACCCCACATTTTTTCACCCTGTGCAGCATCGCCACCAGGTTGCTGCCGTACTCTGCACCGCTGGTCAGGATACGGTCGCCCGGCTGGAAATCGAAGGCATAAAAGGCCGCCGCCCATCCGCGGCTGGCACTATCGACAAAAGCGACCTCTTCACGGTCGCAGTTTATCAACTTCGCCACGGCCAGATAAAAATTCTCCAGCGCCGCGGCCTGCTTATCCATGACCTCGTAGCCTCCCTGCAGCTCTTCCTGCCGCAGGTAGCTATGGAGAACGTCACACACCGGCGCCGGCATCAAAGCGGCGCCGGCATTATTGAAATGAATCAGTTCTCGACAACCGCGGGTCTCGCGGCGCGCCCGCGTAACGTCGAACGGGGGCGCTGTCACCGAATCCGCTCCCAGATGCTGACTTGCGAAACGGTGTGCTGGTACTTGCGGGCGGTTTCACGGATGACGAATTCGACATCCTGCGGTTCCGACAGCCGCTGGAAATGTTTTTCCAGCTGGTCATGCAGGCCTTCAAAGCTGGTGTAGGGTTCGCCGGCCTTGCGGATCCCGCCGATCCAATGTTCTTTCTTGGTGTACTCTTCCAGCCAGGTATAGGGCGAAGCGAGCACCAGTAATCCACCAACCTTGAGACGCTGGTGGATTGTATTTAAGAACCGCGCCGGCTCATAGAGGCGATCGATCAGGTTGGCCGCGAGAATCAGATCGTAGTCGCCGAACTGGGGCTTGAGGTTGTGGGCATCCCCCTGATAGAACTCGATCCGCTCTCCAGTCCCCGCCAGATCGAAATCGCTCAGGCGCTTCTCGTGGTAGCTGACGATCTCCCCCTCCTCCGGCAGCTGGTAGTGGATCACTCCTTTTTCCTGCAGCTGGTAAGCAATGCGGATAAAGCGGGCGGAAAAATCGATTCCGGTGACAAACTCAAAGTGCTTTGCCAGCTCGAAGCTGCCCCGCCCGACCGCACAGCCAAGATCGAGAGCGCGGCGTTTCGGCCGCGTCGACAGGGCTTCAAGACAAAGATCGACCAACCGTCGCGGAAAGTTTTCGACGCCGAATTTATCCGGGCCAAAGTGGGCATCACAATACTGGGCTACCGAACTGTCGGTTTCGTACATTGCCTGTGACGTTGCGACCGGTTGTTCGGCGGCAACATAGCGGAAGCCGGCATGCTGAAAGAAATGTCGCCGGAAGGCGTAGCGGCTGTCGCGGGTTGCCTCGTTGCCGGTCGAAATCCAGGAGCCGCCCTTGATCAGGTTATGCTGGGTATCGAAGGTCGGGGTGGAAAAATCATCGTAGCAAGGATGGACTTCAAATCCGTTGAAACCGGTGATGGGGGTTTCAGTCCACTGCCAGACATTGCCGACCACATCAAAAAAATCGCCCTGGCGGAAGCGGTTGACCGGGCAGGAGGAGGCCCAGTATTCCAGGTTGATATTCCCCGGAGCCTTTTCCCAGTAAGGCTGATCGGGCAGTTCGAGTTGATCACGCAGCCGGTACCATTCGTCTTCGGTCGGCAGACGGATCGGCTGGCCGCTGTCCTTGGCCTTCCAGTTACAGAACGCCTTGGCTTCCAGGTAGTTGACCTCGACCGGCCAATCCCAAGGCATCGCAATCTCCTGCGCCATGGTGCGGAAGCGGTAATCACTGCCGGTTTTGATCCAGAACAACGGCTGTTCCGCTTTGCTGAAGCGGAGCCAGCGTTGTCCCTCGTCGGTCCAGAACTCTGTCTTGCGGTAGCCGCCCGACGTGACGAATGCCAGATATTCCTGGTTGGAGACCAGGTACTGGGTTGCTTGAAAATCATCGACCGTAAACCGGTGAGCCCCATATTCATTGTCCCAACCATAGAGAGGATGATCTTTGTTCTTCCCCAGTTCGACCAACCCGCCAGCAACCGGCAGCAACTGATTCTGCGGCGCCGGCCCGGATTCCTGACAGATGTCCCAGAGCGGCAGCTGCCGTACCTTGTCGAGCGGCAGCCGGCGGATAATCACCGAGGAGGTTTCCAGATGAATTCGTTGGTGCTCAATACCCATCATGATCGCCCAGAACGGGCTGTGCCAGTCGATCGGCAGCTGCAGCGGCAGATCACTTATGACACCATCGACCAGATCCCGGACCTGCTCCCGGTACGCTTTGAGCTCGTCGACACAAGGCCAATCATAGTTGGCTTCGTTCAAGTCGTCCCAGGACATCTCGTCGACCCCGACGGCAAACATTGCTTCGAAGCGCGGATTGATCCGTTCACTGATTAATTTGGAAATGATCAGTTTGTTGATATAGAAGGTCGCCGTATGTCCGAGATAGAAGATCAGTGGATGGCGCAACGGTTCTGCGCGCAGATAAAATGCCGCATCATCAACCAGGGTTTCATAGAGCTGCTCATCGATGCTGTAGGTTTTATGGAAATAGGCGCGGATCTCTTCCCGTTTTCTTTCGGCGGCACCTTGATTGAGAATAATCGTACGACTGTTTCGCAGTTCCATGATCGCCATCACTCATCTCCTGGAGGTAACAAAGAATAGCCGTTTGCTAAGTATAAACATAACAGTTCTGCTCGGAATGCGCTGTTTCGCGACAAAAAAAAAGCTCCCGGCACTTTCGCACCGGGAGCGTTTTCGTCAGCTGAACGGAATCAGCTTATTTGCCGCAATCGGCCTGCATTTCTGCGAGCTTCTTGTACAGGTCGTAGCGGGTAGACACGTCCTTGGCAGAAGCAGCCATCAACTCATCAGCGTGTTCAGGGTTGGCCTTTTTCAGAACGCGGAAACGGTTCTGGTTATTGGCGTACTCCTCAAAGCTGATGGTCGGCTCCTTGCTGTCCATCTGCAGGGGATTTTTACCTTCCGCTGCCAGACGCGGGTCGTAGCGGAACAGCGGCCAGTGACCGCAAGCGACCGCCTCACGACAGTTATCAACCGCTTTGGTCATGTTGATACCGTGAGCGATACAGTGGCTGTAAGCAATGATCAGCGACGGACCATCGTAAGCATCTGCCTCGATCATCGCCTTGACAACCTGGGCCGGGTTACTCAGAGCAACCCGAGCAACGTAGATGTTGCCATAGGTCATGGCGATCATCGACAGGTCTTTCTTCGGCATCACTTTACCGCCGGCAGCGAACTGGGCGACAGCGCCGATCGGAGTCGACTTGGAGGCCTGACCACCGGTGTTGGAGTAAACCTCGGTATCGAGGACCAGTGCGTTAACGTTTGCGCCAGAAGCGAGAACGTGATCAAGGCCACCGTAACCGATATCGTAGGCCCAACCGTCACCACCATGAATCCAGACCGACTTGACGACCAGAAAGTCAACATCAACCAGCAGCGGCTTGGCGGTTTCATGGGTACAGGCCGCAAGGATCTTCTTCAGCTCGGCCACCCGGCCCCGCTGAGCTTCGATCTCTGCCTGAGAATCCTGAGCCGACGCGAGGATCGCCTTCTTCAGCTCAGCAGTTCCAACGCAAGCTGCGCAGCCGCAATCAATGTTGCCGGTCAGTAGTTCACACGCATATTCCGTGGTCTTATCAACGGCCAGGCGGAAACCGAAACCGAACTCGGCGTTATCTTCGAACAACGAGTTACTCCAGGTTGGACCACGGCCGTCCTTACGGGTCGACCAGGGAGTGGTTGGCAGGTTACCGCCATAGATTGAGGAACAACCGGTCGCATTGGCAACCAGCATCCGGTCACCGAACAGCTGCGAACAGAGCTTGACGAACGGCGTCTCGCCGCAACCGACACAGGCGCCGGAGAATTCGAACATTGGCGGCAGGAACTGGCTCCCCTTGACGGTTGCGCGGTTGAACAATGACTCGTCCGGATCGGGCAGGCCAAGGAAGAACTCGAAGTTCGCAGCTTCGGTCTCACGTAACGGAACCTGCTCGGCCATATTGATCGCTTTGACGCCCTCTTCGGTCTTGCTCTTGGCCGGGCAGTTGTAGACACAAGCGCCGCAACCGGTGCAATCCTCGGGAGCGACCTGCAGGGTGAACTGCTTGCCGTCGAGGTCCTTGCCCTTGGCCGGAACCGATTTGAAGGTTGCCGGAGCGCCCTTGAGATCGCTTTCCTCGTAGACCTTCATACGGATAGTCGCATGCGGGCAAACGAAGGAGCAGATACCACACTGAACACAGATATCTTCTTTCCAGACCGGGATCTGCACAGCGATGTTTCGCTTCTCAACACAAGCAGTATTGGTCGGGAAAGTACCGTCACAAGGCATGGCCGAGAGAGGTAACTTGTGGCCAAGACCGTCAATGATCGGGCCGAGAGTAGTCTTAACGGTATTGGAGTAGCCGTCCCACTGGCCGGCCTGCATTTCGATGGCACTGTCGGCAGTCGCCGGAACAGCAACCTCGTTGATATTCTCCAGGGCGACGTCAACCGCCTGCTTGTTCATGCTGACGACCTTCTCACCAGCCTTGCTGTACGACTTGACGATAGCGCCCTTGATCTCGGCAAGCGCCTGGTTAAGATCAATTATGTTGGAGATCTTGAAGAAGGCGGTCTGCATGATGACGTTGATGCGTGAACCGAGACCGATCTTCTCACCGAGGTGCACGCCATCGATAACGTAGAACTTAAGCCCCTTATCAATGATCTGCTGCTGGACATATTTCGGCAGGTGGCTCCAGACCTCATCCTGACTGTAAGGCGAGTTGAGAAGGAAGGTCGCGCCCGGCTTGGCGTTCTTGAGCATGTCGTACTTCTCGAGGAAGGAGAAGTTGTGACAGGCGACAAAATCGGCTTCGTTGTCTGAGAGCAGGTAGGTCGACTTGATGACCTTTTGACCGAAGCGCAGGTGCGAGGTGGTCACGCTGCCGGCTTTCTTCGAGTCATAGACGAAGTAAGCCTGTACCTCATTGTCGGTGGTGTCACCGATGATCTTGATCGAGTTCTTGTTGGCACCGACGGTACCGTCGGAACCGAGGCCGTAGAACATCGCGGAGTAACCGTCGAATGGCACCTTGTAGTTCTCATCGAACTTGAGGCTCTTTTTGGTGACATCATCTTCAAAACCGATGATGAAGTGATTCTCCGGCTTGTCCGGCAGCATGTTGTCGAGAACGGCTTTACACATGCCAGCGTTGAACTCGAAGGAGCCGAGACCGTAACGACCACCGACGACCGACGGAT
>CALZHQ010000079.1 GCA_945787295.1 uncultured Desulfuromonadales bacterium | reverse complement strand
ACTTAATATGATTGTTTCACAAATTAAAAGAGAAGCGATAATTTAATATCTTAAGAAAGGAGGCAAAGTGACTCGCAACAACGATTTCCAGGGGTCGGACGGTTAGCCCACCCCGAACAGTTCAAATGCTTCAAGGTTAGCAGTTTAAACCATTCATTTAGAGGAGGTTTTCATGTCACAACCGAAAGATATCAGCCAATACTGGCCAACAGTTCTGAGACTCGTCGGGATGGTCCTGGTCGTCTGGGCTCTCGTCTCCTACGGTGCCGGGATCCTGTTTGCACCAGCGCTCAACAGTATTTCACTGGGCGGTTATCCGCTGGGCTTCTGGTTCTCTCAGCAGGGTTCAATGTACATCTTCATCGCACTCATTTTCTTCTATGCATGGAAAATGGGTAAAATCGATGAAGAATTTGATGTTCACGAAGAATAAGGAGGAGCGACAATATGGGTCTTCAAGCGTTAACTTATCTAGTTGTTGGTCTGACTTTTGCGATTTATATCGGCATTGCGATCTGGGCACGTGCTGGCAGCACCAGTGAGTTCTACGTTGCCGGTGGCGGTGTCCACCCGGTCCTGAACGGTATGGCAACCGGCGCCGACTGGATGTCGGCAGCCTCCTTTATCTCCATGGCCGGCCTGATCGCCAACATGGGCTACGGCGGCTCCCTGTTCCTGATGGGCTGGACCGGTGGTTACGTTCTGCTGGCGATGCTGCTGGCACCTTACCTGCGGAAGTTCGGTAAGTTTACCGTGCCTCAGTTCGTCGGTGATCGTTTCTACTCCAAGGGCGCCAGTACTGTTGCGGTTATCTGCCTGCTGGCAGCTTCGCTCACCTACATTATCGGTCAGATGACCGGTGTTGGTGTTGCGTTCTCCCGTTTCTTGGGCGTTTCCAACGCAGCTGGTATCTTCATCGGTATGGGTATCGTCTTTATGTACGCCGTTTTCGGTGGCATGAAAGGGATCACCTACACCCAGGTTGCCCAGTACTGTGTTCTGATTCTTGCTTACACCGTTCCGGCAATCTTTATCTCGATGCAGCTGACCGGCAACCCGATTCCACAGCTTGGCCTCGGTTCCGACCTGGCCGGCACCGACGTCTCCCTGCTCAGCAAACTGGACCAGGTTGTGACCGACCTCGGTTTTGCCCAGTACACCACCGCCGTTCGCGGCAGCGTGCTGAACCAGTTTGTCTATACCGTCTCGCTGATGATCGGCACCGCAGGTCTGCCACACGTTATCATCCGCTTCTTCACCGTGCCTAAGGTTAAGGATGCCCGTTACTCCGCAGGTTGGGCCCTGGTCTTTATCGGTATCCTCTACACCACCGCCCCGGCCGTTGCTGCCATGGCACGTTTAAACCTTGAAGCAACCGTCAACTCCGCCGTCATGAGCGGTGGCGACTTGTTCGCCAAAGATGCCAACATCGTTTACGAGCAACGCCCCGACTGGATGAAGCGTTGGGAAGTCACCGGCCTGTTGAAGTTCCAGGACAAGAACGGTGACGGCCGGATCCAGATGTACAATGCAGGATCCAAGGACCCCGCATTCCTGGCTAAAGTTGAAGCTGCTGGTTGGAAAGGGAGCGAGCTCTCAGTTAACCGCGACATCATGGTTCTCGCCAACCCGGAAATTGCCATGCTGCCGAACTGGGTTATCGCTCTGGTTGCTGCCGGTGGTCTGGCTGCTGCGTTGTCGACCGCTGCCGGTCTGCTGCTCGCCATCTCTTCGGCGATCTCACACGACCTGTTGAAAGACATGTGGATGCCTGACCTCTCCGAGAAGGGCGAACTGATGGCTGGTAAGATCGCCATGGCCTGTTCGATCTGTGTTGCCGGCTACCTCGGCCTGAATCCTCCGGGCTTCGCCGCCGGTACCGTGGCTATCGCTTTCGGTCTCGCCGCCAGCTCACTGTTCCCATGCCTGATGATGGGTATCTTCAGTAAGACCATGAACAAAGAAGGCGCAATCGCCGGCATGTTAGCAGGTCTCGGCATCACCATGTTCTACGTCTTCGCTCACAAAGGCATCTTCTTCATCAAGGGGACTGAGTTCCTCGGCCTCTTCGGTGGCAAAGGCAGCTTCTTCCTCGGCATCGAGCCGAACGCTTTCGGTGCTGTCGGTGCGGTCGTTAACTTCGCAGTTGCCTTCGCTGTCAAGAACATGACCGGCAAGGTGCCTGACCACATCGCACAGATGGTTGAAGATGTACGTATCCCGCGCGGTTCCAAGGCTGTTGACGGAGCCCACTAACTAAGTCCATGTGCCATTGTTGATCGGAACTTACCTGATCACAGCCCCCCGCCGGTCACCGGCGGGGGGAGATTTTTTCCAACACAAACCATTGAATAAAAAGCCCAATCAGGGCAACAGGAGTATGGAATGATTTTAGATGTCAGCATCGTCATGACTTGGATTTTATTCCTCGCGCTCTTTCCGATGGCTTTTTTCTGGCTGCGCCGGGCCTTCAGGATCTTCGTCAAAAAGAACTACTCCGAAGTGGCCCTCAAGCGTGGCGTCTCGCCCAGCAACCCAAAAAAATGGGCGCCGATCGTCGGCTTGCTTAATCTTGCCGCCGGTGGCTCCTGCATTTATGTCATCTTCTCTGTGCTGATGGGCCTCTACCCGTATGATACCTGGAGCGCCATCGCCGGCACCACGATTTGGGGCAAGATCATGGCCGACTTTATCGTTCGCTTGCAGGCTCATCCTATCCAATTCGGGAAAAAGAAAGATCAGAAAACCGACAAGACCTGCACCATCTAGAGCCCGGACAAATCATTTAAAAGGCCTAACCTCTTTCACCCCTCACATTCCTGTGCTAACATCCATGTAAATTGAAAAGGCTTCCCGGATGGAAGCCTTTTCAATGGGCGCTTTTCAGCTCTCTGCATCGGAGGCACAGGATGGGTCTGATTACCAAACTCCGCGACACCGAACCCTTCAATCTTCTCCCTGAGCATATTGTCGAGGAGTTCAATCAGGCGGCTGTTCTCAAAAAATACCCGGCCAGAACCCATATTTTCAATCAGCACGATCCACCGACCGGCTACCTTTACCTGATCAGACAAGGTGAGGTTGAAATTGTTGCCTTGACTCCCGGCGGCGTTGAGATGGTTGTCGATCGTCGCCACGACGGTGATGTTTGTGGCGGCACTCCGGTTTTCACCAACGAAGACTACACTGCCGGGGCGCGCACCGTCACCGAGACCGAATGCTATCTGATTCCGCAAGAATTACTAACTAACGCGGCGAAAAGCTACCCGCAGATTACCGAACACTTTACCCGGGCGGTCCATTCCCAGATCCGCAATCTCTACTCTGGTATCGTCAGGGATCATACCGATACGGCAACCACAAAAATGGAAGCCTACCCCTTCCAGAAACGCCTCGGCGAGATCATGAGCACACCGGCCCAAACCTGCACAGCGGCCACGACCGCCCAGGAGGTTGGCCGGCAAATGCTGGAGACATCGGTCGGTTCGGTCATCGTTATCGATGAGCAGAAGCAACCGATCGGCATTATCACTGAGAAGGATCTGGTGGCTAAAGTCATTGCACCGGAAGATATCAATAGCCGCTCGGCACTGGCCAAAGAGCTGATGACTCCCGATCCGCATCTGATGTCGGTTGACAACTACATGTACGAAGCGATGGCCTATCTTGAAGGGCATCGGACCAAACATCTGCCGGTCATGGCACAGGGACAGCTGGCCGGCATTGTCACCCTGCGTGATCTGATGCGTTATCGCAGCCAGAAAGCGATGTTGCTGGTCGCCAGGATTAAAGAAGCTGGCAGCATCGATGAATTGGGCAACGCGCGCAAAGAACTGGTCAAAATCGCCAAGGCGCTGATGAGTGAAGCGCGCTCCACCGTCGAAACCATGGAGATCCTCTCCTACATCCATCACTGCATCCAGCGGCGCTGCTACGAACTAGTACTGGAAGAAATGAAACAGCAAGGCTCTTCCCCACCAGACGTTCACTATTGCTTTATCATCATGGGCAGCGGTGGCCGCAAGGAGATGCTGCTCGGACCGGACCAGGACAGTGGCTTCATCTACGAAAACTTCCCCGACGAAAGAGCGGCCGAAGTCGATGCCTTCTTTATCCCCTTTGCCGAGAAACTGGTTGAAGCCTACGCTCAGATCGGCTATCCGCGCTGCAAAGGGAAGGTGATGGTCAACAACCCGCTCTGGCGCGGCCGGCTGAAAGAATGGCAGGCCCGGATTGCCGACTGGATCAACGCCCCGGAACCGCAAAAGGTCAGGTATTCTACGATCTTTTTCGATTTCATGCCGCTGGTCGGTGACCCGTCCCTCTGCCGCGACCTGACCGACATCGTCCATCAGCAGATCAGAAAGTTTCCGCTGTTCCTCTACCACATGATGGAACTCGACTTTAAACACAAAGTCCCCCTCGGCCTGCTCGGCCGCTTCATCATGGACAAGGATGTCAAAGGGAAACTGTCGACCAAACAGACCGGCAGTATTTTCATCGTCGACTGTGTGCGGATGTTCCTGCTGCAGAAACAGGCCGAAGCGACCACCACCTTCGAACGGCTCGATCAACTGGTCAAGCTGAAGGTTTTCAACATTGACACAGCCGAACACATCAAAGCCGCTTACGAAGCCTTCACCTACTTGAGGTTGCGCAACGAAATCGCCTTGGTCGAAGCCGGTAAAGAACCATCCCACTACCTCGATCCACATGCCTTGAGCAAAGATGAGCAGGAATTGCTCAGAGAGGCCTTCCGCGTTGCCAGCAAGTTGCAGGATTCGACCAAGCGGCATTTTAACGTCGGCTAACTGTACCTTTCCGGGCCAAGAAGAAATTCATTCCTGCAACAACTCAATATCCGGATCAGCCATGGACTCGGTTCCAAAAAGAGCGCCTGGCACCAAGCGTCAGCATTGTCATCGTGCTGCTCACTTCACCGAGACGGGCGCGCCCATCGTTTACACAACCTTGCCCTGTTCGCTCACCTCCACACCTACCAGGAGTTTGGCGGCATCGAATCCAAGACCACTGCGCTTTTCAATCGGCCTATTCCGGCGCCACTTCTCTCCCTGACCTGAAGCCATTTCAAGCTTGCCGAAAATCCTGCATGTAAAGATTTCGCTCAACTCAAAAAAAAACAGCGCGGGCAGAATGGCCTGCGCTGTTTCCTCGTTATAATACGCACGGCTCAGAAGTGCCGCTGCAGGTGGCCGCTGAGCATCTGCTCGTAATCGGCCTCGCGATCCTGCTGGTAAACCAGCGACGAGGCAATTTCGCTGGCCATGATTGCAGCGTGATACTTCGGCGGTAACTGCCCGGTCCGTTTACGGTAGCGAGGAGTTTCCCGCAGGATTTTCGGCAAATGGGCCAACAGTGCGTTGCGGTAGAGTGTCTTTGCTCCAAGCTCGGGGCGTTTCTGAAAATAATCGAAGAGCCGCGCATAGTGATCGTTGATCTCTCGCGACAACCCAGCGGAGATCTCTGTATAGCTGCGGGTTCCGGCGAATTCTTCATAGCGGCGCAAGATCAGCCGCGCTTCGTCAGCTGCCCGCTTTTCAAGGATTTCGATGACATCGCCGACATATTGTTCTTTATTGATGAAAAACTCTTTTTCTGTCAGCAACAAGTTGGCGATGATTTCATAGGACGAGGAGATCACCCCGCATTTGTTGGCCGAAGCATCGCGCATAATAATCACCCCAGCGGCCTGCAGCTTATCACGAGCATCCGGGGTAATGAAGGAGTTCGCCCCTTCGATGATCGCTCTGGAGCTCGGCTTATCGCCAATCAGGAAGCGCTGCCAGTTTCCGCTATGAATGGTTTCCGGGCGGCCACCGGCGGGGATAAACAGGTCGGCTTCGACATCAAATACCAAGTTATTGAACAGGCGGTAAAACTCATCAACCGTGATCCACTCCTCTACCAGCTCCCCACCCTGACGCGTCACCTTGCGATACAGCTCGCGAAGCCCTTCCCGCCGGGTCTGGCTGCGGAAAATCATCAGGCCGCCGTCGTGCAAAGCCTGCGGATCATACTGGTCGATGTCACTCTTTAAGACGACCTTTTGCAGAGCGTCGAGATCGGCACCGATCGGATCGAACAAAGCCCCGGTGCCGTCGAGAACCAGACGGATCTGCACGTTCGGACAGCGTTCCAGCAGCAGCCGCAGCCCGTTGCCAGCGACATCCCCACCGGGGCCACCGGTGATTTTAACGCTAAACGGATCCTGGCGCGGATCAATACCGAGATGCTGCAGGGTGATTTCGGCAAAGCGGATCACACCGGTCGAGGTCACGCCGTATTCCTTGTGATTGATACCGAACTGCTTGCTCGACATGACGCCGGGTCCGAGCAAATAACCGCGTTTCGCCGAAATCCGCGCGATCAGCTCGATCATTTCATCGTGCATATTCTCATCCGGACCGAGCTCGATCGGCTCGTCTTCACTGTAATAATCAACCACCCGCGGGTCGCGGGCCTTGCCATTATCGGTGACGAAGATATCGAGGAAAGCCTGGATTAAGCCGTACTGCAGCTTGTATAGCCGACGGGTGACGGTTTCGGGGTTGTCAAGATCGGCCGCATCCAGCGCAACCACCATTTTCGATCCACCCTCGTAAATGTCCTTGTTCTTCAGATGTTGCGTATGGGCCAGTACGTAGTTCTCGCGGAACAGGGTATTGGCACTGGTAATATAGTCGTCACGGTTTTTCGCCAACACCGTCCGCCAGCCACCGCGGGCGATATCGGAAAAGCCGATATGATAACCACAGCCATGCCGAGCGAAGAAAAAAGTCACCCGGAAGGGGCGCTCCTCCGGCAGGTCTGAAGTGAACTCGCTTCCCAACTCTTCCAGATAAGCCGGGTCCAAGCGGAATGCCAGGGCATGCTTTGCACTGACAAAAAAGTTGCTCTTCAAAGTGTGGCAGATAAACAGCAGGCAACAGTTAAAGACTGTCCTCCGGATGCCATCGAGATAAGCGTGGCCAGTATTGTAATCGGCGATCGACTGTTGCAGTTCGGACAGTTCCCGCTGGTAGGCGTCCTCTCGCCCGGGAAGTTGCGGCTCAAAACGGATACGGAACAGTGCCACCAGCCGCAGGGTCATTTCCAGGTCGGAATTGAACACCCCTTCGACCTCCTGGTAGCCGAACCGGTCCGGCTGATTATGCGCCAGAGTGGTATGGCAGAACGCCGCAAAGGCATTCACCAGCGAAGCATCAACCCCGGTTACTTTGCCGTTGATGACAAAACGCTGATAACTGGCCGCTACAGTCGACAGGATCTGGGTATTGAACAGTTCCTGCTCCAGCTCGTTGTAGAGAAATCCATCTTTGGCCAGCAGCTTTTTCCCTTCTCCACGGAGGTAAAAGGTGCCGAGAAAGTAGGGATGCAGACCGTTGTGAATGGTCAGACAATACGCGCGCTTCACCCCCAGGCCGAGGCGTTTGTAGACCTCCATGAGCTGTTCGAGAAAATCAAGTTGCGGGGGGTTTCCGGCCGCGAACATGACCCGATACTCCGGCTTGCCGACAGTCTCTTCCGCCGGTTCAACATCAAAGTAAACGCCGCCATGGGCGATCGACTGATGATAGAGCCATATAATCTGGGCGACCCGACGGGCAGGAGAATGGCGGACATAAGCTTCGTTATTCAGCCAGATCAGCCGCAACTCTTTTTCAAAACGGGAAAAATCATACTGCGGATAGCGCTGTTTCAAAGCAGCCCGGACTTCTCTCTGAAAACGCAACGGAATGCGAACATTCTCACCAGCGGCAATCTGTTCTGCCGTGCGCCGGTCAAATTCAAAACGCTGCAGTTCCAGCTCCTGTCCGACCCCGGGAATTGGTGCATAGGAATGGGTAAACTGAGCGTAAGAAATCTCCCGTTCGCGCAACAGTTTCAAGGTCTGGTAAAGAGATCCCGGCTCATTCAGGCGGGCGAGAATCAGGGTTTTTTCCGTATCACGCAACACCAGGCGCTTGTTGGTTTTCAGATTGGGGAGTTGAAAGGCCAGTGAGCCGATCGCTTCGGCCTCATCGTGCATGGTGATCGACAGGTAGGGGTGCATCTGCTCCTGAAGCCATTGCAGGTTGGCTCCAGCGTCAAGGCAATGAGCGGTTATCGATTTTGATACTTGCCGGAACCAGCGGGTTTTCTCTTCCTCGGTCATGCGAGCCTCTTTGCTATCAATGTATGAGGGGAATCAGTGCCATTGGAATATCCGCGAAGCGCATGATCGTTTACGCCTCGCGGACTAAAAATGTGGCCTCGAGAAACTGCTTGCAGTGAGCGCTGAAAATCAGCAGCCCAGCCTGCTTTGGTGCCCCTGACTAAGCAGGCTGTGAAGCCGCTGGCTTGAGTGAAGCGGAGAGGCAGGTTCATAAAAGTCTCGGCCGGAAAGAGCCGGTCAGCTCAACCAGTCGCTGATCCTGGCCATCGCCGTAACCATTTTGTCACAATTACGATCTAAAAACTCTTTGCCGAGCGACTGGTCGTTCGGAACCTGCTCTGCCGCCGCCAGAGCCCTGGCACCATCGAAATCGACGAACGCCAACCGGGCAGTCAGTTCAGTTTCCGGTCGTCCGAAACAGCTTCCCGGAAGGATTGCGACGCCGGTCTCCTCCAGCAAGCATTTGCATAGCTCAGCGCTGGTCAAGATGCCTCGACCAGCCAGCCGTTCACGCATGGGGCTGAAATCAGGGAAAGCGTAGAACCCGCCATCAAAAGGTGCCAGGTTCAGACCAAGCCCGGCCAGCACTGAGTGAACATGATCTGCCAACGCCTTGAGCACCCGACGCGATTGCCAGAGGTAGCGCTCGATAGACACCCCACCATTGAAGGCACGCACTGCCGCATATTGAATCGGGGCACTGGTCGCGGTAAAGGTTTCAGAAGACACCGTCGCCATGCCTTTTACCAGCCATTCGAGCTCCTTGGGGACAGCAAAAATCCCGAGTCGCCACCCCCCGGCGCCACACCACTTGCTCAACCCACTGCTGATGATTGTTCCTTCCGGGTAATAACGGGCTATCGAGCGGTGGCCGCCATCGTATTGTGTCTCACCGTATATCTCATCCGAAAGCATGATGATTCGATATTTACGTGCAATCGCGGCGAGCTGCTGTAATTCATCATCGCTGTAGCTGTAACCGGTCGGGTTATTGGGATAGTTGAGAATCACGATCCTCGGCTTTGAAGGATCTTTGGCACAGAGCTTTTCCAGCTCTTCCGGTGTTAGTAACCATTTGTTTTCGGCCCGGGTCGGCACCCAGTGGACGTGGCGACCGATAATATGCGCCTGCGGAGCATAAGATACCCAGCTCGGAGTCGGGATGACAAGATCTCCGTAATAGGTCAGCTGGAGAATGAACATTAACTCTTTGGAGCCAGGACCGACCAGAACATTCTGTGGCAGATAGGCAAGGCTTTGCGTGCGCTCGAGATAATTGACAACGGCCTGCTGCAGCGCCGGCAGCCCACGGACCGGCAGGTAATCTTTCTGGTGAGCATTGGCCTTCAACTCATCGACGACCACTTGAGGGACAGGAAACGGCGATTGGCCGAGGCCGAGCTTGAAGACCTGCCGACCGGAGGCAAGCAAATTGTTGGATATCTCATTGATTTCAAGTGTTGCCGAGAGAGGCAGTCCCCGAACATTGAGGTTCAGGTGCATCTCGTAATCGCCATTCTTCGTCATGCCGGTTCCTTCTTAACGCGAAAAAAGCTCAAAATAGGGAGTCTTCGGGCCATAGCCTGTTTCGTTTCAGTAGCTGTCAATTCATTTCGTCCGGTTGCCAACCTGGGGCGGAACAATGACCACAGTTCGATGGGTCTTGCGCAGAACCTTTTCCGCCACACTGCCGAGAAAAGCGTAATGCAAGCGCCCCTTGCTGTGGCTGCCAAGCACGATCATGTCGACATCCAGCTGGTCGGAAACGCTGAGAATCATCGGTACCGCATCGCCATGGTGAACCTCAACCAGAGGCGGATGCCTAATCTCCTCGGCAATCAGATCCGCTTCCTGTTGAATAATTTTATGCAGCTGCTGTTTGGTCTGATCTGCCAGCTCAGCCTCATTCTGCGAATTCAGCAGCGCGAGTTTGTCGGCCCCCATCGTTAACGCCACCATATTGAGAACAGACGAATCAACCGTCGCCATGACGTGCAACACGTAAACCTGAGCATGGAACTTACAAGCCAGCTGCAGAGCGTAGCGAATCACGTTGGACGATTCCTTGGTCAGGTCTTTGGCAACCAGGATCTTTTTAATCTCGATAGTCATCTTTTCTCCTTTTCACGGCCCTTGATCCCAACCGCAGCACTCTCACTAAACAAAATCTCCGCAAGCATCACACCACGGCATTGTTTGTCTGACTCTTCCGCCGCCTTGACTGGACAAGCCAAACGAAAGCGTACAACCCGAGGACCGGGAGATAGAGAAGTTCCTTGGGCAGACGATGTGTCGGGATCTGCAGGCTGAGAATCTCCTGATCAAAATCGACTCCCGCTTTTTCCGCCGCACTCGAGAAAACGACATTGTCGATCAGCACCTTGCCATCTTCCTCGCGAGTTTCAAAACCAACCCCTTCCATCCGTTCAGCACCGGTCTCCCCTTCCCCGACAGTAAGCATGATGACCTTGGTAAACTCCTTGCCACTCATCTTTTCGCCTTTTAATTCAAGGCGCAAAGAGGTCCCTGGGTCCATATCGGCGATATAGCTTTCCAGCTGGGACGGAGGCTCTTCGAGCAACGGCGGATAAATCCGATCCCAGACGATCCCGGGACGGAAGAGCAATAGTGCGACCAGCAGTAGCGCCGCCGTTTCCCATACTTTGCTTTTAGTCAACCAGTAGCCCTGGGTTGCCGCGGCGAACGCCAGCATCGCCATTATCGCGACGATGATGGTCACCATCAGGTGGTACCAGGTATCGATACCGATCATCAGCAACTGGGTATTGAAAATGAACATGAACGGCAACACCGCTGTCCGGATATCGTAGGTAAACCCCTGTATCCCGGTCTTGATCGGGTCTCCCCCCGAAATACCGGCCGCCGCAAAAGCGGCCAGCCCGACCGGCGGGGTGTCATCTGCCAGAATACCGAAATAGAACACGAACAGGTGCACGGCGATCAGCGGCACGATTAGACCATTCTGCGCGCCCAGATCGACGATAACCGGAGCCATAAGGGTTGAAACCACGATATAGTTCGCTGTGGTCGGCAACCCCATGCCGAGTATCAGGCTGATGATCGCGGTGAACAGAAGAATAAGCATCAGGTTACCACCGGAGATAAACTCAACGAACTCGGTCATAACAAGGCCGATCCCGGTCAAGGTGACGGTGCCGACGACGATGCCGGCAGCCGCAGTTGCGACACCGATCCCGATCATGTTCCGCGCACCCGACACCATGCCGTTTATCAGGTCGGCAAACCCCGTCTTGAAGGAAAACTCGCCCCCCTGCGCCTTGCGGAAGAACCCCTTTATCGGCCTTTGACTCAGAACGATAACGATCATCAGGACTGAAGCCCAGTAGGCTGACAGCGCCGGCGAGAGCCTCTCAACCACCAGGCACCACATCAGCACCACAATCGGCAGCAGGAAATAATAGCCGGACTGGGCGGTTTTCCCCAAGTGTGGCAATTCGTTTATTTCATGCGTGCTCTCCAGTTCAGGAACCTTACAGGCAATCCAGAGCAGCAAGAGGTAAGCCGCCGCCAGCAGCACGGTAACGATATAGATCGTTGCCGCCCCGGCCACCACCTTGATCCAGCCGAGACCGTAGTAAGTGATGCCGCCCATAATAATCAGAAACAGGATAGTGAAAATAAACGTCAGCAACCGCTGGGAGAGGGTCTTAGTGATCGTTTTTTCCATCCCCTCGAGGCCCATTTTGCAGGCTTCCAAGTGCACAATGTAAACCAGTGCGATATAGGAAATAATTGCCGGCAGAAAAGCGTGTTTGATAACCTCAATATAGTTGATCCCGACATACTCGACCATCAGGAAGGCGGCGGCCCCCATAACCGGCGGCATCAACTGGCCGTTGGTCGAGCAGGCGACCTCAATCGCGCCCGCTTTTTCTGGTTTGAAGCCAACCTTCTTCATCAACGGAATCGTAAATGTTCCGGTGGTAACGACGTTGGCGATCGATGATCCGGACACCAGCCCGGTCAAACCGGACGACACAACGGCCGCCTTGGCCGGTCCACCCTTGAGGTGCCCGAGAGCAGCAAAGGAAGTCCGGATGAAATAGTTCCCCGCGCCGGCAGACTCGAGTAGCGCACCGAACAGCACAAACATGAAAACCATCCCGGTCGACACACCCAGGGCAACACCGAAGACCCCTTCAGTCCCCAGCCAGTAGTGCGACATCCCCTTGGCAAGACTTGCCCCCTTGTGGGCAATGATATTCGGCATGTGCTGCCCGCCAAAGGTGTAAATGATAAAGATGGTCGCAACGATCATCAGCGGCGGACCGAGGGCCCGACGGGTCGCCTCGAGCAGCAGGATCAGGCCGACGATTGCCACCACCAGGTCCGTGGTGGTCGGACTCCCCGGTCGATCAGCCAGGGAATTATAGAAGAGAAACAAGTAACCAGAACAAAACGACCCGACAAGACCGAGGACCCAGTCCTGAATCGGGATATAGCTGGTCGGCGATCGCTTGAGCGTCGGAAATGCAGTAAAAGCCAGGAAAACCGCGAACGCCAGGTGAATCGCCCTTGCCTCGGTATCATTAAGGACGAAGAAGTTCAAAATGAACGGCAGCGGAGAGGCATACCAGAGCTGGAACAATGTCCAGATCAAGGGGACAAAAAAGAGGACTTTTTTCGGAAACGCTCCGGTTGGATTTCGTGCTCCGGATTCTGTATCCACGAGACTGTCAGCGACCTTGTTGTCTTTATCTATTTCTTTTCCAGCTGGCAGGGCGTCATTGGGATTACTCATGGAGTCCGTCCTTTGCATGAAATTCCAAGCTCAACGAATCATTTCAGAAAAAAGTTCGATGCCTGTACCGGTAAGTATGTGCGGAGGCTGCGCCACTATGGTGGCGCAGCCTCATGGACCTTCGGGAGAAGTTACTTCAGCAGACCCGCTTCGCGGTAATACTTGGCAGCACCGTCATGCAGAGGAGCCGACAGGCCATCCTTGATCATTTCCTCTTTTTTCAGGACGACAAACGCCGGGTGCAGTTTCTTGAAGTCGTCGAAGTTCTCGAAAACCGCCTTGACAACATTGTAGATGACATTCTCAGGAACCTTGGACGAGGAAACAAAGGTTGCACCGACACCAAAGGTTTTGGTGTCTTCGTCAGTGCCGCGATACATCCCGCCAGGGATGGTGGCGGTCCGGTAGTAGGAATTCTCCTTGATCAGTTTGTCAATTTCCGGGCCAGTGACATT
>CALZHQ010000078.1 GCA_945787295.1 uncultured Desulfuromonadales bacterium | reverse complement strand
GCTGAACGCGCGCTGCGTGTTCAGTGAGCCGCAGTTCGAACCGAAGCTGGTCGCCACCATTATCGAAGGGACCGGCGCCCGCACCGGCGTTCTCGATCCCCTCGGCGCCGAGCTACCGGAAGGCCCGGAGGCATACTTTCAGCTGTTGAATAATCTGGCCGACGATCTGATTAAGGGATTGGATTGAGGCCGAGGCATTTTTGACGAACAGAACCAAACAGCTTATCTTATGAGTCATTCTAGAGGGGGAACATGATGCTGTGCTGGCCGAAAATATATTGAGCCGTTTGCCCGAGAGGTCGGACGGCTTTTTGTTATGAGACCCTTCAGCTCTAATGTTACTGAGCAAAAAATCGGTTTTCTGCTATTTCCGAATCTCAATCTCCAGCCGACAGCTTTCCGAATGTCCGGAACTCTCTCTGATACTGACCCGCTCACCGTAGAAATCTGCAACCCCGTTAATCATCCCCCGCGCAACGGCTTGCATCCTGCGCGGCGAGTCGTATTCGAGCAGCAGGCTGCTCTCACCGGTCTGGCTGAACTTCAGGCGCGGCGGAGCGGCGAATTTATCTTTCAGACGCACCACCCGATGGATTGTCTGTTCGGTGTTGAGCAGCAGCTCCATGGTCTTCCATTTCGGGTCGACGTAGCCGCGATAACTTTCGATCAGCTGTGGCACCAAGAAAAAGCCGAACTCTTCCAGCAGTTCATCAATACTCTTAGCCATCAGTTCGGCAGCGGCAGCGACGATCGCTCGGATCTCTTCATCAGGATAGGAACCGACCTGCAGGTAAAGCCGATCGGCCAGTTGAGCCTTTTGCAAAACTTTCGGCCAGAATTTTTTGCCGCGCTGGCTTTTAACAAATTTTGCCAGCTCGGTGTGGATGAGTCCGTGCACAGTTTCTCCAACAATTATTCAGTATTTTCATTTGGGGGGAACTTAGACCATTCTAGAGACACTCAATTCTCTTAAGAGCTGAACTAACGAAAAGGCCCCGCCCGCTCCAGCGGACAGGGCCTTTTCTGTTCTCTGCGCAAAGGCAGCTTAGTTCGGGTAAGAGGTTTTCAGCACCATGCCCTCGCGGGACTTAGGATCGTAGATGCCGGCTTTTTCGCCCTCTTTGAACCAATCCTGCTTCAGGCCTTTGAGGAACTTGTTCTTGTCGTCGACAATCTTGTCGAACGGCAGACCGATAACAGCCTGGGCTTTTTCCTTGCTGGAGAAGTCGGGAGCTTCGAAATCCGCAGCATTGTACTTGGCCAAAATGGTCCGCAGCTTGATGCGAGCTTCCTGGCCCTTTTCGATGGCGCTGCCGAGTACGCGCAGGGTCTCTTCAGGAGCGTGGAAGAAGGATCCGTGGGCGGCGATCGAGTAATCCCAACGCCACTGGGCGTGACGGATGTCGGTCTGGGCCGGCTTCATTTCTTCTTCGCTGGCACCCAGCTCCAAGGCCTTAGCGGCTTCCAGGTGAGCTTTGGCGATCACCTGCATCGCTTTCTTGTGCAGCTCTTCTTTTCGCTCCAGTTTGCGAGCTACAGTCTCACGGAATTCTTTTTCGGTTCCACTGTGGCAGTTCAGGCAGGTATTTTCGATGTCGTCCAGCGGGCTGCCAACCTGGTGGCTGGAGTACTTGACACCACCTTCGCGGACGTAAGGCATGTGGCAGTCTGCACAGGCCAGACCGTTCTTGCCGTGAACACCGGTGATGAAGGTTTCGTAACCGGGGTGCTGGGCTTTCAGCATCGGGGTCTTGCTCAGCTTGTGCGTCCAGTCGACGAAGTTTCTTTGATCGTAGTATTTCTCGATATCTTCTGCGGCAAAACCGTTATCCCACGGAAAGGTCACAACCTTGGCGGTCTGCTCTTCGCCGTTCTTGTCGGTCCACTTGGTGGCCTTGAAGTAGTACTCGGAGTGGCACTGGACACAGACCAGGGTGCGCATATCCTGATGGGAGGCATCGGCAAACGGCTTGCTGCCTTCGGCATCGAGAGCACGCTTGAGGTAATCACGGGTGACGGTCAGCTTCATGGTCTCGTTGTCGTGGCAATCGGCACAACCGACCGGGTTGACGATCTCACCGCCGTGACGGGCCCACTTGCCGGTGTAGAAGTCGTTCTCACCCATCTGGTCGATCAGACGCGGCACGTCAGGGGATTTACAGGTCCAACAGGCGGTCGGCATAGGGCCGGTCTTCTTGTCGACCGGTGCGCCGGTGCGCAGGGTGTTTATATTGTCTTCGAGGATGTAGTAGTGACCACGCGGTGCGTTGTAGTCCTTGGAGAAGCCGTAGCCGGCCCACATAACCACCAGGGCCGGGTTCTCTTTCAGCACGTCTTTGATCTCATCACTCTTCTTGGTCTGCATGTAGGAATCGTACTGGCGGGGATAGAACTTGCCCCATTCGGCGCTGCGCGGCTCAAGCTTTTTGATCTGCGGGGTCGCGTTGATCGCCGTCTGCTCGGCTTTGTTCTCTTTGATCGACACCGCCAGCAGCAGCATCGGCACCATGACCATGACACACAGAATAGTAATAACCGTTGATCTCTTCATAAGTTTAATCCTCCAGATAGTTGTCTCTATAATTCTTTAACGCCGAGATTATATTGCGTTGTCGTCAGATTACGGGTGGTGCCATGCGGAACCTCACGGTGGCATTCCCAACAATTACGGCCCATCTGCACACTGCTGTCGGTTTTGCTGTAGAGCTTGGCATTCTCGAGCATCTGCGAGACGGCTCTTTCGTGGCAGGAGATACAGTTGTCCTGAATCCGTTGTGCCGCGTCTTCGGTGGTGCGCAGGTTGTAACCGTAGCTTTTCAGGGTCATCGCCATGGAGTGATTGAAACCATCCTTCGACTTGGCGATCATTTTGTTGATAAAGGAATCACGCGGCAGGTGACAGTCGACACAGGTGGCTTTTTCCCGGTGCGAACTGTGCTGCCAGGTTGCGTAGTGGGTGTTCATGGTATGGCAGTTGATGCAAACTTTGGGATCACTCGACATGTAGGAAAGCATCTTCGATTCGGCAACTAAAAACCCAAATACGCCGATCACCGCCACAACTGAACAGATGGCCACATATTTCATAGTGCCTCCTCGTGCCGTTGGCCACAGCTGTTAATGTTGTGCGTTATGGAAAGCATCCTTCTTTGCTCCCCGCTGTCTCGACCTATGCCCATGTCACCTCCTCTAAAGTAATTTGGAATCGTTGTATTTCTTGTAGCGTACTTTTCTTAATTAGCAACCAGTGTGCCAGAAAAAAAACGTTTTATTTCATATACATAAAGAAACTCGTATACATATTGTGTTACCTGCCAGTAGCTATTCCCTGCGCTCTTATGTTACCGTTTGGTAGCGTTTCCAAGGAGGCGGTCATGCAGCTGAAAACCAAATTCATCATCCTGATCGGGCTGGTCACCTGTTGTTCGTACGGCGTCACTTTTTATCGCACCTCCAGCTTTCAGGAAGAGCTGGTTGTGCAGCAGGCGACCCGGCAGGCGAAGATGCTCTTCAACCAGATTCTCATCACCCGCCAGTGGGTCGCCGACCACAACGGCCTGTTTCTGGTCAAAGGTCCCGGGGTTGAAGAAAATCCATTTCTCGCCGACGGGCAAATTCAGGATGAAGAAGGAAACTGGCTGGTCAAGCGCAACCCGGCGATGGTCACCCGTGAGCTCTCTGCCTATGCGGCGAAACAAGGGATGGGCCAGTTCAACGTCACCAGCCTTAACCCGATGAACCCGGACAACATTCCGGATAAATTTGAGCGTGGCAGCCTGGAACAGTTCGATCAGGGGCGTGCAGAAGCGGTCAGTATCGAAAAATCCGAGGACAGCCAGCGCCTGCGCTACATGGCGCCACTGAAGGTTGATTCCGGCTGCCTCGAATGTCATACCGGTCAGGGCTACGATATCGGCGATATCCGTGGCGGCATGAGTGTTTCGATCCCGATCGACTGGGCGTTTGCAGAAATCAAGCAGAACAACCGGCTGCTGCTCAACATCGCCATCGCCACCATTATCATCGTTTCGTTGACGATCTTTTTCCTGTTTGACCTCTTGGTCGCCAAGCGCCTGCAAAAGCTGGCCCGGCAGATGGATCTGTATCCGGAACAGCGCACTTTTGATGCCTCTGACGATATCGAACCGAACGATGAGATCGGCTCGCTGAGCGGCAACTTCCGCAAACTCTGTCAGCGGCTGGAAGACTCGCAGCAGGAGCTGGACGCAACCCGTCAGCAGGTGTTTCAGAGCGAAAAGCAGGCCGCCCTCGGCCGCTTAGTCGCGGGAATCTCCCACGAAATCAACAACCCCCTCGGCGGCATGCAGAACTGTATCCAGACCATGAAACGGAGCATGGACCAGCCGGACCTGTTGCGCCGCTACCTCGAGCTGCTCGCCCAGGGTGTCGAGCGGATCAAGGGAACGGTTCAGCAGCTGCTCAACATCGGCCGCAAGGAACCGTTGGAACTGAAACAGGGGAATGTCGATGCGATGATCTGCGACTGCCTGGAGCTGACCTGCATCGGCCGGCGCAATGTCGAACTCGACATGCAACTGCAGATCGAAAAACCGCTGCTGGTCGGCATGGAAGCTTTGCGCCAGGTGGTCATCAACCTGGCCGGCAATGCGGTCCAGGCGATGGGCGAAGTGGGCGGCAAACTGCAGGTCCGCAGCCAGCTCGAAGAGCAACGGCTGATTATCAGTATCGCCGACAGCGGGCCCGGCATCGCCGCGGAACATCTGGATAAAATTTTCGAGCCCTTCTTCACCACCAAGGAGGTCGGCGAAGGGACGGGACTGGGCCTGTCGGTCTCCTATTCGTTGATCAAACAGATGGACGGTGAACTGACAGCTCGCAACGCTCCCGAAGGCGGCGCCATCTTTACCATCAACGTCCCGCTGCAGAACCAGTCAGCAGAGGCATAATATGAGTACACGAATTCTGGTTGCCGAAGACGAAGATATCATGCGCATTACCGTGCTCGACCACCTGCGCAGCCACGGCTGGCAGGTCGACGAAGCGGAAAACGGTACCCAGGCCCTAAAGCTGATCAAACAGAACCGTTACCAGCTGTTGCTCTCCGATATCCGCATGCCGGGCATGGACGGCGAAACCCTGCTCGCCGAGGTGAAAAAGCTGGCACCGCACACCGAGGTGGTGATGATGACCGCCCACGGCAGCACCGATACCGCCGTCAACTGTCTGAAAAACGGCGCCGCCGACTACATCCAGAAACCGTTCGACCTGGATGACTTGAGTTTCCGCATCAAGCGGATCCTGGAGATGCTGGCGATCAAGGCGCGCTGTGTGTCACTGGAACATTGCGGCGGACAACGCCGGCCGATCATCGGTAGCAGCGCGCCGATGCAGAAGGTTCTCAGCCTGATCGGTCAGGTCGCCGGCAGCGATTCCTCGGTATTGATCCAGGGCGAAAGCGGCACCGGCAAGGAACTGGTCGCCGCCGCTATCCACTTCGAAAGCCGCCGGGCAGACAAACCGTACGTACGGATCAACTGCGCCGCCATCCCGGCCGGCCTGATGGAATCGGAATTCTTCGGCCACGAAAAGGGCGCCTTCACCGGCGCCGATAAAACCAGCGTCGGTAAATTCGAGCTGGCCGATCAGGGGACCATCCTGCTCGACGAGATCGGTGACATGCCGCTCGATCTGCAGGTCAAACTGCTGCGGGTGCTGCAGGAAAAGGAGATCGAACGGGTCGGTGGCAAACGACCGATCCCGGTCGATGTGCGGGTGATCTGTGCGACCGCCAAGAACCTGGCTGAGGAGGTGGAAAAGGGCAACTTCCGCCAGGATCTTTTCTACCGGCTGCAGGTCATCCCGATCGAGTTGCCGGCCCTGCGAGAGCGCAACGGCGACATCAGTGATCTGGCCAATTTCTTCCTCCAGGAGTTCGGCCGCGAACGGGGCTTGAGTTTCGAACTCTCCGCCGGTGCGCGCCAGGCGCTGGAAAGCCACAGTTTCCCCGGCAATGTCCGCGAACTGCGCAACCTGCTGGAACGGGTTTCGGTACTGGCCCCGACCTCGACGATCCAGCTCTGGGACCTGCCGATCGAGATCAGTGGTGCAACTCCAGCGGCGAAAAATGATCAAGAAATCGCCGAAAACCTCGCCGAAGCAGTGGCAACGACCGAAAAAAAATGTATACTGCAGGCACTGAAAAAATCGGGCGACAACAAAACTGAAGCCGCTGGCATATTGGGAATCAGCCGCAAAAACCTCTGGGAAAAGATGAAAAGCTACGGCTTGTAATTGATAACTTCACTCTTCAAAGGAGAATGATCATGCTCTACGTCATCCACTGTTTCGATAAACCGGACCACCTGCAGGTGCGGATGGACAACCGCCCAGCTCATGTCGACTACCTGAAAAGCTTCGGCGACAAATTGCACGCCGCGGGACCGACCCTCGATACCGAAGAGAACATGAATGGCTCGGTGGTGATCCTTAACTTCGAATCATACAGCGATGCCGAAGATTTTGCCGCCAATGACCCATACGCCAAAGCTGGCCTGTTTGAGAAGGTGATTATTCAGCCGTGGAAGAAGGTGTTGCCGTAAATGGATAAAATCGGCCAAGTTGCTATTTTCAACCGGTGACTGAACAACTCATCCTGAGGCAAAACAGAAATCAACTCATAAAATAAGCCCGGCCTGCTAATGCGGGCTGGGCTTATTTTTCTAATTTGAGTGGACAATGCCTTTCACAGGGGGAGGCTTACACCTCCCCTTGCAGCAGCGATTTACCTGGTTTCGCAACCACGCTTGTTGTTCCACCTACAGGTCGGGTCTGCGTTACAGGTATCCTTATCCGGATAGTCAGGACAATTCATCGGCACATCCTGACACGCTGGATCAGCGGCGTCAGTCAGACCGTTACAGTCGTTGTCGATTCCGTCGCTGCAGGTCGGATCGCCGAACGGCCCTTCCGGACCGGTCGGGGTGCAACCCGCCGAGGCATCAACGCACTGGCCACTGTTCTTGCCACCTTCCCACATGCAGTCCGGATCAGCGTTGCACGCATCACGCTCCATAATGTCGGTACAACCGCCACCGGCACAATCATTGGCGCAATTCGCTGCAGTCTCCTGGCCTTCACAAAGAGAATCACCGCAGCAGGCCGGGACTCGGGTCTTGGTCCGACAGAAGTAGTCTTCGGTACAGCGCGGATCGCTACAATCAACAAAATCGCCAGTCGTAGGATCGCCACAGGCAAAAGTATCTTTCCCCTTGTCATCACCAGCACAGTCCAGCGGGCAATTGAAGAAGTTCTCACCGTCTCCGATCTCGCAGAGGCCATTGCCGCACAGAGCGCCGCTGACCGTACCACAATCGCCACAACTGATGCAGTCCTCTCCCGGTCCGCAAATGCCATCGTTGTTGCAGTTGGCCGGGTCATTGGTGACCTGGAACTGGCGCATCATCTCGTGATCCTCGTGGTCGAGGATATGGCAGTGATAAGGGAACTTACCGAGGTAGTCCTCGAACTTCATGATAACCCTGGTCAGCGTCCCTGGCTTCGCCTGAACGGTATCCTTCCAGGTGTTTACCTCCCAGGGCATGAGCGGCAGCGAAGCACCGTCAGAGAGTCTGATGCGCTCCAATACCTGGAACATCACCAGGTGGACATGCATCGGGTGCATAACATTGGTCGGGTTCTCAAATTCCCAGATCTCGGTAGATTCCACGGTCGGGAATTCCGTAATGTCATCCCAATGCTCGCCGATCACGTTGCCTTGAGCATCCAGTGACTGGATCACCCATTCGCCGCCGGCGCAAGGTTCGGCGATCCGTTCTAACCGGAACTGGCGGGTGTTGGTCGCCTGACTTTCGGGAATTGGAATAACCGGCCGCAAGGTGGTCGGTAGCGCGTTATTGAAACCGACCTCACCGGTGACAATAAACTTCATCACATTCGGCAGGGCCGGGAGCTGCGGTTGGTCATTTTTCAGCACGATTTCAGTTCCCGGTGCAAAACCGCTAAAATCAACCACCACATCAAAGCGCTCGGCTGGTGCCATCACGAAGTCGTTGAGGGCGATCGGTGACGTGATCAGGCCACCATCGGTACCGATCAGCTGAAATGGAATCACTTGTGTCGGATCAGCGAGATTCTCCAATCTCAGCTTGTACTGACGGGCGTTGGAGCCGTTCAAGACGCGGAAACGGTATTTACCCTGCTTGACATTCAGATAGGGCCAGACCTTGCCGTTGACCAGGACCTTGTCGCCAAAGAAGGAGTCGGTCAAATTCGGCGGATATAAGAGTGAACCGTCCTCGAAGAAGCTGCGATCCTGGACGACCAGCGGCACTTCATACTCAGCATCCGGCAGACCGAGATTGAGCTCAAAGTCGTCCCGCAGCAGGTAATAAGCCGCCAATCCGGCATAGACGTTCAAACGCGTGATGCCGAGGGCATGGTCGTGATACCAGAGGGTGGCCGGCAGCTGATTGTGATTAGGGTATTGATAGATGTCAAACTCGCCCGGCATGAAGTCATATTCGGGCTGCCCATCAAAGCGGGCCGGCACGTGGCCACCATGCAGATGCGGTACGGTCCGCGCCGTGTCTTGCCAGTAATTCGGTCCATGCGGGCACTCGTCAACCTGAAAAAGGTGGTTGCCGCGACTGCCACCGAGTTGTAAGTCGTTAATATACTTGACCTCTATCGGCTGGTCGACCCTTGCTTCGATGGTCGGGCCGGGATAGAGGCCATTGTAACCCCAGACATCGGTATCCGGCAGGTCGCGGTGTAACTGCTGGCGAGCCGGCTCCATGGTGACCTCATACTGTTCGACGCCACCGGTTGAACCGACTGGCTGCAGAACTCCGGGGATCGGCAGTGCATCGACGAAAGGCTCGAGACCACAGTTGACGCTGTTGTCCGAACAGCTGCTGTCGGCGCCGTTGAAAAACCCGCCGGCCGCTTCGCACTCGCTGCGCGATACCAGGTCGGAACAGCTTTCATCCGCGTTGCAGCAGGCACCAACTGGCTGTGGGCAGGGGTTGGGAGAACAGACAGGGTCACCCGCGAAAACCGTACCGCCGGCTGCAGAGCACGAGGCTTCATCGCCAACCAGGAACTCGCTACAAGAACCGGTCTCGAAACAACAGGCGAAGGTATCACCGATTGGTGTGTAATCGATCAGTAGCTCTGGTCCTGCACCTCCTTCACTGCTGGTAAATCGGATCGTAGAAGGGACCAGTGCTTCATCACCGACGACGATCCAGCCGAAATTAGCGGTCGGATTGTTGAGCCAGTTTTGTGCATCCTGAACCATGGGGTCAGTCGCTCCAGCAGCGGTCCAGGAGCCCAGGCCACTGGTCGGGATCAGCGCACTGGCGCTCACCGCGCCGAAGTCGCCCCCCGCGTTGACCCAGGGAGTTTGTTGGAACATGGCATCCAACCAGGTTGCATCGCCAGGTGCGGCCGGCACACCCTGGCCACCGCCGCGAATCGCGGTACAGTCTTCAACACCGGCATTCCAGGCCTGGGTAATCGGAGAGAGAGTCATGGTGGTTGGATTGCTCGCACCGGCCCGCTCGACATCGATGGTTAAGGTTAGGCCGTTGATCGTCGATCCAGGCGGGACAGGCCCACCCTCGGCCTGGGAGATTGGAAATTTCAGCAGCGCGCGCCTCAGGAAGCCATCGGCGGTCACACCGCTGAACAGCGGTCCACCTCCGCAGCTGTTATCCTCGAAATTTTCCAAAGTCACGGGATCTGTGCCCTGGTAAATCGTAGTGTCCATGACCGGTTGGACGGTCGCGGTCGCGGCAAAAGCCACCGCCGGAACAAGCAATGCAAAAACCAACCATGCCATCGCCTTTAGAGACAAAAGCTTCTTCCATTTCAATATTTCCATAGAGATCTCCTTTCTTGAGCTTGCGATCTTTCCCACCTGGGAACAGCTATCGAACCAATACAGGAGTTTCGGCGGGTGTTGCCTAATCAATGTGTTTGAAATTGGATTTGAGGGCTTCGCTTATAACCTGTTCCAAAAGGTCACAATTAATGACGCACCAGTTAAATTGGCGTCGAGCGCCTCAACATATTAGAAGAGGTGAGGAGAAGATGCCGATAAGGAAAGTCTGGCAGCAAGAAAACTCTAATACGTTGACTGAATCTGTAGGTAATAGCTAAAGAATTTAAACGTATCACTAGCAATAGGACTGTCAAGAACAGGGAGGGATTATTTCATTTCAATTAAGCATAACGCCTTATTTTCTTTTAATTCACAGCAGTGTTCGACGCGAATTAATGGCGAGAAAGCTTAGCTTAACTGATTGAGAAGCTCGACGGGTCTGCATTCCCCTCTGATGAATCAGAAAAGCCCCCGATTTTAAAAACCGGGGGCTCTGGATGCCTGATTGAAAGTATTTTGGGGAGTTACGATGCGATTAACTAGCAGCTTAAACTTATTCAGAGAACTCAACCTTCCGGATCATAAGTGTACCTGCTATTCATCAATGTTGTTCCAAACACCACGCCAGAAAAAACCTAAAGCTCCCAGGCTAGAAAAATAGGTTGCGAGTTGTTTCCGGATTCTCAGCGATACTGATGTTGTAGGTCAGGGTTGTTTTTGTTCCAGTTTCGTCAATGTACAAGGCAACAACCTGGTAGTCGCCGATCGGCAGGTCGACGGAGTAGGTGAACTCGTCACCAATTTCAAGGGTTTTAACATTGATCATGGCGTTGGTGCCGTCACAATCAACGACCTGCCGGAAATCGATGGTCACATGCGGATCAGGGTTGCTAATGGGGTCGGCGCTGCTGATATGAACAAGGCCTGAAACGGTTCCGGTCACGGCGGCGGGCAGGGAAAAATTTTGCGCCGTCGGACTACTGGCAACAGTCGGGCTGACCGTATGACAGACCGGTTCATAGCCGGTGCGATAGGCCACCAGGTTGTAGTCTCCGGCTGGCAGATAGAGAGAATACTCACCGGTTTCATCATCAATGGTATCGCTGTCGTCCCCGGCGGTAATGGTGCTACGTTCAACAGTGACCTCATCCGCAGCATCAAGCGCCAGATTGTCAAACATCTGCGCACTGACCAGCGCACCCTCTATACCATCGGTCCCATCACTCACCAGACCGGATACAATCGCCGAATCCACGGTATCCAGAACCTTGATGGTCGGTTTTAACAGGTACTTGCCGCTTGAACCGGCTTTAACCACCGATTTCATGGCATCGAAATCGAGAATTAACTCGGTCGTTTGATTTTCACTGATATCAAAGCCATGCACGATTTTAATGCCGGTATTGAAACCACTGGGCACCTTCAATTTATGGACAGCGTCGCTTTGATCAATCAGGTAATTGCCTTCGACATTATTGGGATGTGGATCTCCCAGAATATTCAATCCACTATCCGGCGTGTCACCTAGAATCAGCCGCATCTGGTTGTAGTGCCCGGAGTCCAAAAAACTTATGCCGAGCTCTTCCCTGACGCCATTGACCAGAGAGAGCAGATCATAAGTTCCGCCCGGGGTGGCCACTGTTTCCCAATCTCCACTTTCTGGTTTAACCTCCACCCGCTCGACGGTCACATAGATGGCCTGGTATTCCTCGGTGGAACTGTCCGTCAGCGTGGTTTTGAGCGTGCCCATACTCGAGGTGGTCGAACTGCCGTCGCCACCACCGCCGCAGGCGGCTAGAAAGAACATCGCCAACACACACAATAAAAATAGTCCGGGGTTTTTCAGGTCGCTTTTCATTTTTGTCTCCTTGGTCATGGGCAATAAACAACGGCGCATCCGCCGAAACTTTCTCATTATAACCGAGCTCCGCTCCCTATTCAATGAACCCATATGCAACGGAGTGCAGTTTAAAAGAGGAGAAAGCCAAGTGAATTCAGAAAGACCTGCCGACCGCAGATTGTAGAAAATAGCTCCGTGCTTCCCTCTTAGGGCTTAGGCTTTTTATTCTGACACTCATCCTGCCCGCGCATACTGATATCCAGCTCCGCTTCGCAGCGGCAATCGGTATCTGTACTAGGAGCATGGCCACAACCGCTGCGTAGCCCCTTGCGCCGAACGATCAGGCCGATGGCCAAGCCGCTAAAAGCGAGCAGAAACAGAAAAAGCGCGAGAATAAATAACTTCATGGTTGCCCCTTGGCGATAAACTCGAGAAAAGCCGGACTGCTGTATTCTATCGTCGCATCTTTCTGATGAATAAGGAAATAGGCGGCGAGCCGATTCTTCTCGACAAACTGACGGCCCCGCTCCTCCCCCATGACCATCAGCGCCGTTGCCAATGCATCGGCGCGGCCGCAGTCCGGGTCGAGCACCGTGGCCGAAGCCAGTCGATGCCTGATCGGCCGGCCGCTGAGCGGATCGATGGTATGGACGTAGCGCTGGCCGTTTTCGACATAAAAATTACGGTAGTTGCCGGAGGTCGCCAGGGCCGTATCGGTCAGGGGAAAAATCTTCGCCACCTCCCGGCTCCCTTCATTCGGCTGTTCAATAGCAATCCGCCACGGTCTACCGTCGCTACGTTGCCCGGCGATCTGTAGTTCGCCGCCGATTTCGACCAGAAAATTAGCTATTCCCTGCTGCCCCAGCAACTCCGCCAGTAAATCGACCGCGTACCCCTTGGCCACCGCCGACAGGTCGATCTGCAACTGCGGGTGCAGTTTTCTGACCTCCGCCGGTTTGCTGCGCAGTTGCAGCTGTTGGTAGCCGACACTGTCCTGAACAGCATCGATCTGCTCAGCGGTCGGCAGCTGTTCACTCCGCTCTTTGACACCGAACCCCCACAGTTCTACCATCGGGCCGACGCTGATATCGAAAGCGCCAGCGGTCAGTTGACTGATCTGCTGCGAGAGTTCGATGACCTGCGCTGTCTCCGGCGAGATGGGAAACCAGTCGCTGCTGGTTTGCTCGTTGAAGCGGGATATTTCCGATTCAGGATCATAGGTCGACATCAGCCGGTTGACCTGGTCGAGGCGCTGTTGCAGCTGGCGTTTCAAGTCCGCCGGATCAATACCGGCAGGAAGAGAGTGCAGGTTGACCGACCAGCTGGTGCCCATGGTCGAGCCATTGAGGTGGATAGTGTCAGATTGCTGCTGGCAACCGGCTTGGGTCAGGAGCAGAAAACCCAAAAGCAGAAAAAAAAGTCGGCACATACTACAAATCTGCTAACCCCTGCGCATGCCGAATCATCCGCTTCATCGCCTTTTCTTCCTGAAGGTTCAACTTTTCAAACAGATAGCTGGTCTGTTTATCGCTGCAATGTTCTGCAGCATATCGAAAGTAATCAATCAGCACCTGCTTGTAACCGACTGCCGCCTTGATCAACCGGTCGAGATCGGTGCGGGCGCTCTCGTCAAGGAGGCCGCCCGGGACCTGGGGGCCGTGTGCGGCGCGCCGTGACAGAATTCACCGAGTGCCAGCGCCCGGTGTTCTTCATGATCGATCAGGTAATCGAGCATCAGTCGCACCCGCGGCGACACCTCACCCTCGGCCAGCTGCTGAAAAAAACCGCTGACCTGGCGGTGATAGGCCGGAGCCAGCTGCTGCAGAATAGTTCGCGTCTGTTCAAAGCGCACGGCCAACCTCCTGATAGTTAGATGCCAAAATCATCATAGAGGATATTCTCCTCTTCCACCCCCAGGTTGTAAAGCATCTCACCTGCCGACTTGTTCATCATTGGCGGTCCGCACATGTAGTACTCGCAGTCTTCCGGGGCCGGGTGCTGGGCCAGGTAATTTTCGAGCAGATACTGGTGGACAAAGCCGGTCGGCCCGCTCCAGTTGTCTTCCGGCAGCGGCTCGGAGAGCACCAGGTGCCATTCGAAATTAGCGTGCTGTTCCGCCAGCGCATTGAACTCATCGACATAGAAGGCTTCGCGCAGGCTGCGGGCGCCGTACCAGAAAGAGACCTTGCGGCTGGTCTTCAGGCGCTTGAACTGATCGAAGATGTGCGAGCGCATCGGCGCCATCCCGGCACCGCCGCCGATAAAAACCATTTCGGCATCGGTGTCCTTGGCATAAAACTCGCCATAAGGCCCTGACACCTCGATACTATCGCCCGGCTTGAGGTTGAAGATGAAGGAGGACATCTGCCCGGGGGGCGCGTCTGGCACCTGTGGCGGGGGCGGACAGACCCGCACGTTGAGCATGATGATGCCTTTTTCTTCCGGGTAATTGGCCATCGAGTAGGCGCGCATGATCGGTTCTTTCACTTCCGAGCGGTACTGCCAGAGATCGTACTTGTCCCAGTCGCCGCGGAAGCGCTCTTCAATCTCCATGGTCTGGTACTCGGCTACATGCGGGTCGGCTTCGATCTGGATATAACCGCCGGCGCGAAAATCGAGGTCTGCCCCTTCCGGCAGTTCCAGGACCAGTTCTTTGATAAAGGTCGAACGGCAGATATTCGAGCGCACCCGACAGGTCCACTTGCTGATGGAAAAAATTTCCGCCGGCAGTTCCAGGTCGAGGTCCTGTTTGACGTTGACCTGACAGGAGAGCCGGTAGCCCTCCTTGGCCTCCCGCTTGGTGATGTGGGCGGTCTCGGTCGGCAGGATATCGCCGCCACCTGACTTGATCTTCACCTTGCACTGGGCACAGGTGCCGCCGCCACCGCAGGCGGACGGGATAAACACCTCTTTGTTGCCGAGCACGTTGAGCAGTTTGGCGCCGGGATCGACGGTCAGCTTCTTATCCGGATCATCATTGATATTGATGGTGATGTCACCGGACGGAATCAACCTGGAGCGGGCCACCAGAATCAGCGCGACCAGCAGCATCACGATAAGGGTGAATATCAGCACTCCGAGGGTGATTTCAGTCATTGCCTGTCCCTACAACTGGATTCCGGAAAAGGCCATGAACGCCATCGCCATCAGCCCGGTGATCATAAAGGTCATCCCCAGCCCGCGCAGCCCTTCCGGGACATCCGCATATTTCAGCTTTTCACGGATTCCAGCCAGGGCCACCAGGGCCAGGGCCCAGCCGGTGCCACTACCGAAACCGAAGACGATACTCTCGGCAAAATTATAATCCCGTTCGACCATGAACAGGGAGCCACCGAGGATCGCGCAGTTAACCGTGATCAGCGGCAGGAAGATGCCGAGGGCGTTATAGAGGGCCGGCACATGCCGGTCGAGGACCATTTCCAGGATCTGCACCATGGCCGCGATGACGCCGATATAGCAGATCAGGCCGATAAAGGTCAGGTTGGTGCCGGTCACGCCGAGCCAGGAGAGGGCATCCTCTTTCAGCAGATACTGGAAGATCAGATTGTTGACCGGGACGGTGATCGTCTGCACAACAATCACTGCCACGCCGAGACCAATGGCGGTATCGACCTTTTTCGACACCGCGAGAAAGGTACACATGCCGAGAAAAAAGGCCAGCGCCATGTTCTCGACGAAGATCGCTTTCATCAACAGGCTGAGATAGTGCTCCATGCTTTAATTCTCCTCCTCAACCTGCTCGGACTTCCAGCTGCGCAGCGCCCAGATCAGCAGACCGATGATGAAAAAAGCGCTCGGCGGCAGCAGCATCAGACCGTTCGGCAGGTACCAGCCGCCATCGTTGGTCGAATGGAGGATGGTGAAGCCGAGCAGCTTGCCGGCGCCGAACAGCTCACGGCAAAAGGCCACCAGGATCAACACCACGCTGTAGCCGAGGCCATTGCCGATGCCATCGAGAAAACTCAGGCCGGGCGGGTTTTTCATGGCAAAGGCCTCGGCCCGGCCGAGCACGATGCAGTTGGTGATGATCAGCCCGACAAAGACCGAGAGCTGCTTGCTGATACCGAAAGCGTAGGCTTTAAGGAACTGATCGACAATGATGACCAGGGTGGCGATGATGGTGATTTCGACGATAATCCGGATGCTGCTCGGCACCTGGCGACGGATCAGGCTGACCGAGACGTTGGAGCCGGCCAGCACAAAGATCACAGCCAGGCACATCACCACCACCGTCTCCAGCTTGGAGGTGACCGCCAATGCCGAGCAGATGCCGAGGATCTGCAGACCGATCGGGTTCTTGTTGAAGATCGGGTCGAGTAGGACATCTTTGGCTTTGCTCATCGGTCTATCCCCTCTTTTTGCAGCCGCGCCAGAAACGGTTGATAGCCATCCTCCCCCATCCAGTATTTGAGAAGATTTCCGACGCCACGGGCGGTCAGGGTCGACCCGGCCAGGCCATCTGCCTGGTAGAGCGCCTCGGCAGAAGTTTTGTCGACAATCCCTTTAAGCACTTCGATGCGCACTTCGCCGCTCTCGCCGTAGATCTTCTTGCCCCGCCACTGCTGTTTCCAGTTCGGGTTGTCGATCTCGCCGCCCAGCCCCGGGGTTTCGCCATGCTCGTAAAAGGCGAAGCCGTTGACCGTGTTCAGGTCGCTGGCCAGCGAGACAAAGCCGTACATGGTCGACCAGAGCCCCTTGCCGTGGACCGGCAGAATTAACTGCTGCAGCTGCCCTTCGTCCAGCACCAGGTAGACATCCTTGAAGCGCGAACGGCGTTTGATATCGGCCAGATCGAGCGGTTCCGGAATGACCCGGCTGGTCTCCGGCGCGCGAGCTGCCGAGCGGCTGTCGAAGCTGGCGGGATCGTACTGCTCGGCGAACCAGGCCGTCTGCAGATCGACAATCCGCGGCTCGATCCGGGCATACTGCTCGGCAATCGATTCCCCTTCCCGATAAAGACCGGCTGCCTGCAGGATATTTTTCCGTTTTTCCTCGATCTTGTTACGCTCCTGCCGATCACTCAAGACAACCGCAGCCGTCGAAACCAGCACCGAGCAGATCAGGCAGAGCAGAAACGCGACGCTGAGGATCTTTCCAGGGCTATCCCTCGACATGGCGCAGCCTCCGCTTGATGTGATACTTGAGCACCAACTGATCGATCACCGGCGCAAACACGTTGCCGAACAGGATCGCCAGCATGATCCCCTCCGGAAAGGCCGGGTTGACCACCCGGATCAGGATACACATGGCACCGATCAAAAAGCCGTAGAGCCATTGCCCTTCTTCGGTCATCGCCCCGGAAACCGGGTCGGTGGTCATGAACACCAGGCCGAAGGCCAGGCCGCCGAGCACCAGGTGCCAGTGGGGCCCGAGGGCGAACATCGGATTGGTGCTGCTGTCAACAAGCAGAAACAGCGCCGACAACGAGACCGTTCCGAGCAGGCAGGAGGACATGATCCGCCAGGACCCGATCCCGGTTATGACCAGGATGGCCGCCCCGAACAGGCAGGCCAGGGTCGAGGTTTCGCCCATCGAGCCGGGGATGACTCCGAGAAAGGCATCGAACCAGCTGTACATCGAGGTCACCGCTGGAACACCACCTTCGGCCGCCAGGCCGAGGGGCGTCGCCCCGCTCAGACCGTCGGCCGCCACCCAGACACTGGTGTTGCCGGACATCTGGGCCGGATAAGCGAAAAACACAAAGGCTCTTGCGGTCAACGCCGGGTTGAGAAAATTCTTGCCGGTGCCGCCGAAAATCTCCTTGCCGATAACAACACCGAAACTGATCCCCAAGGCGACCTGCCAAAGCGGCAGGGTCGGCGGACAGATCAGCGGGAACAGCGAGCCGGTGACCAGGAAGCCTTCATTAATTTCATGTCCGCGAACCAGACTGAAAAGCGCTTCCCACAAGCCACCGACGATGTTGGTCACCAGGTAGATCGGCACAAACCAGACCGCTCCGAGCAGCAGGTTGTCGACCAGACTGTTCGGGTCAGCGGAATAACCGAGCAGCGCCAGCAACGCACCACGCCAGCCCTCGACACTGCCGCCGGTCAGCTGCATCGCACTGTTGGCCTGGTAGCCGGTGTTCCACATCGCCATGAAAAAACAGGGCAACAGGGCGATCACCACGGTGATCATCACCCGTTTCAGATCGATGGCATCCCGCAGATGCGGCGCGCCGTCGGTCACCTCTCCCGGGGTGTAGATGAAGCTGTCGGCCGCCTCGTAGAGAGGATAGAGTCGCTCGAACCTGCCCCCTTTGGCAAACTGAGGATGAAGCTTGTCGAGTAAGTTGCGCAGCGCTTGCATCAGCCCTCTTTCTCAATCTTTTGCAGGGTTTGGCGTAAATGCGTGCCGTAATCCATTTTTCCTGAGCAGACAAAACTGCACAGCGCCAGATCCTCTTCATCCAGCTCCAGACAACCGAGCTGCTCGGCCAGATCGGTGTCGAGGGTCAGCAGCGAACGGAGCAGCCAAGTCGCCTTGATGTTGAGCGGCATCACCTTTTCAAAAGCCCCGATCGGCACCATCGCCCGCAAGCTGCCGTGACTGCTGGTGGTCATTTTCAACTGTCGGCGTGGTAGCAGGGCCGAGGCAAAAACTCTTTTCAGCGAGAACTTGTTGAAACCGGGCAGCCCCCAGCCGAGCAGTTTCCGTTGTCGATCTTCTGCTAAGACGGACACCTGATTGTGATAGCGCCCAAGATAATCTTCGGCGCCAGCAGCCTGATGACCGGAGAGCACCGAGCCGGAAATTACCCGCTGTTCGCCGTCATGCAGCTGCTCTGCGGTCAGCTCCGAGAGACAGGCACCGCTGCGGGTGCGAAGCAAACGCGGTTCCTTCACTCCCGGGCCAGAGAGGGCGATGAGCCTCTCCGTCAATAGGCGACCGGTCAAAAACAGATAGCCGATGGCGATGACGTCCTGGTAGCCGATGTGCCAGACACAGCGTTGCTGATCGATCTTTTCCAGGAAATGGATATGGGTGCCGACCAGTCCTGCGGGGTGACAACCGGAAAACTCACTGACAGTAATCCCCTCAGGTGCAGCAAGCTGAGCCTGCGGTCGTTTACACAGGTAGACTTTGCCGTCTGTCAATTGGCGGATAATTTTCAGTCCGGTCGCAAATTCTGCAGGTTTCTCAGTGATCGCTATTTGTGGATCGGCAGCCAACGGGTTGGTGTCGATGGCAGTCACAAAAATTGCGGCGGGACGGGTTGCCGGCGCTGGAACCTTGCTATAGGGGCGTGTCCGGAATGCCGGCCAGAGGCCGGAAACCAGCAGCTGCGTTTCGATCTCTTCGGCTGACAACTGATCCAGTTGACCAGCTTCTGGTTTGGGAAAGGTTTCTTCAGAGCCAGCGGAGAGCTCAATCACCAGCGACTGGAATATCCGGCGCCCACCACGATTAATGGCGACAACTCGTCCCGAGCCGGGAGAGGTATAGAGGATCTGGGGATGGCTTTTCTCGGCGAAAAGCGGCTGCCCGAGGCTGACCAAATCACCCTCGGCAACCAACAGAGTCGGCTTCATGTCCTGGTAATCCCGACCGAGCAGAGCAACGTGGCGCACCGCCGGACACTCCTCAACTTGCATCCGGGGAGTACCGCTGAGCGGAAGATCGAGACCTTTAGTAATCTGAATCATGGCCGGCCCTGTAGATAAGTGTGAAGTGCCATGTTTGGTAAAGTGTCTTTAAAATACAGCAAGATAGGATGCAGAGCAAATACCTGCAGAACATTTTTCCCGCTTTGTAGTTTTTCTGCCTACCTTACCGATGCCTGCTTTCCCAGCAGGATATCGGCGATCCGTTCCCGGTACACAACTATTTCCTGCCGCAATGATGACAGGTTGGCGATTTTTTCATCGACCTTACCGATATGCTCATCGAGAATTTCCAGCAACTTCGGGGTGATGGTTTCAAAATCCTGCTGATGGATGTCGAAGTGTTCCGCCAGCGCCTGCATCTCTTTCAATGAGATCCCGAGTTCCTTCATTTTCAGAATGAACTTGAGCCGCAGCACATCGTCTCGACGGTAATTGCGTGCCCCAGCTCCGGAACGCTGAGAGGGGCCCATCAGGCCGATCTCTTCATAGTAACGGATCGTCCTGGTGGTGATCCCAAGCTGCTTTGCCAGTTCACCGATTTGAATCGGTGCGGCCTGCTTGTCGCTCATAACGCCTGCCACTTTCTTTTCGCCAAGAATTACTTTTGAAACTTGTTTTACTCTCCTACCAATACTAACGTTTACGTAAACAACAGCAAGAAAGTTTTGCAGCTATCCAGAAAAAAGTCGGGTATTATTGAGCGGCATATCATTTTTAGCCTCTCTCTTCAATATGATGGGATGAACATGGAATACACGCGGGAAATCTACTGGAATGTCGGCCACGACCTGGCGGTGCTGCTGCCGATGTACCTGCTCAGTTTTGCTGCCATTGCGGTGCTGATCAATGAATTCATGCAGCGGCTCAAGGTTTACCGCCAGGGCCAACCGCTCGATCGTACCGATCAGCTCCCAACTCGCATCTATGCGGCCCTGCGGAACATTTTTTCCCAGAAGCAAGTATTACGCGAAAAGGCCCCTGGCAGCACCCATGCCCTGTTCTTTTACGGCTTTCTGTTACTAACCATCGGCACCACACTGATTTTTATCCAAGCCGACCTGACCGAGCCACTGTTCGGAATCAAATTCCTTACCGGCAACTTCTACCTGATCTTCTCGCTGGTGCTTGATCTGGCCGGACTGGCCGCGATCATTTGCCTGCTCGGCTTCGCGGCGCGCCGTTTTATCCTCCGACCACCGGGTTTGGAAAACAAACTGGACGATTATCTGATTCACCTGTTGTTGCTGATGATTCTGCTGACCGGTTTTTTGATCGAAGGCGCCCGAATGGCGGCCACCGAACTCGGCACCCCGGTGGCAATCTGGTCACCGATCGGCCTGCTGGTGGCCAAGAGTATGACCGGGATCGATGAAACGGCCCTGCGCAGCCTGCACAGCAACCTCTGGTGGCTGCATCTATTGCTGGCAATCGGCTTTATCGCCGCAATTCCCTTCAGTAAGCTGCGCCACATCTTCACCACCAGCAGCAACTACCTGTTCGCCGATCTCGGCCCGACCGGCAAACTGACCAGCATCGACCTGGATGATGAAGCAGCCGAGGGCTTCGGTGCGGCCAAGTTTCAGGATCTGAGCTGGAAAGACATCTTTGATGGGGATGCCTGCACCCAGTGCAAACGCTGTCAGGATCGCTGCCCGGCCTGGGCGACCGACAAGCCGCTGTCACCAATGACCATCGTCAAGCAGATCGGCAAGGTTGCCCACTATCAGCCGGAAGCCAGCCTGATCGAAACCTGCAACAAGGATGCAATCTGGTCCTGCACCACCTGTTTCGCTTGCCAGGAAATCTGTCCGGCCAACATTGAGCAGGTGGGGAAAATCATCGAGATGCGCCGCAACCTAGTGCTGATGGAAGGAGAATTCCCGGGCGAAGAAGTGATGACGGCGATGGACAACACCGAAGTCAACGGCAACCCGTTGGGGATGAATTTCGCCAGCCGGGGTGATTGGGCGGAAGGCTTGCCAGTGGTCACCCTGGCGGAGGACGCCGATGTCGATATACTCTATTTTGTCGGCTGTTATGCCTCATTCGACAAACGCAACCAAGC
>CALZHQ010000077.1 GCA_945787295.1 uncultured Desulfuromonadales bacterium | reverse complement strand
TCCTTGAGCGTCGGTGCCTCCTTCGTCTACGCCAAGAAATTCATCATCCCGTTGAAAATTCCCGCCGCCGCCCTGACCACCTACCAGCTCGGCCTCGGGCTGCTGGTACTGGCGCTGTTCACCGATTACCCTGGTATCAGCACTATCTTCACCAGCACCCACGCCACCCTCGGCCTGATTATCGGCCTCGGCCTGCTTGGCACCGGGCTGGCCTATATCATCTATTATTACATCGTCGAAAACCTGGGAGCCGTATCGGCCTCATCAGTGACTTACATTCCACCGGTTGTAGCTTTGCTGATAGGTGCTTTAATTGTCGGAGAGCCGATCACCCTGGCTGACTACGGGGCGACCCTGTTGATTTTTGTCGGCGTATTTCTGCTGAAACGTGGATAGGAGGTTCCATGCCGCATTTACAATTTGAACTCAACCGCAGCCTGACCGATAAAGACAAAATCGCGTTTGCCGAAAATGTCCGGCAGCTGTTCTCCGAGGTGATGGATACCGGCACCGATCACATCAGCATCTCGATCCGCGAATTCGGCACCCATAATCTCTCCATCGGCCGGGCCGACGAACCGGAAAAAGGGATCGCGCTGGTCAACGCCGACATCCGTGAAGGGCGCACCATAAAACAGCGGCGAATCCTGACGCTCGGTTTCATGGATCTCCTGGAGGACACCTGGAATATCCCGAAGGAGCAGATCTACGTCACTCTCACAGAACACAAAGGAGAAGATTTTCACCTGCAGGAGAGATATCTGGCCAGCTGGCACGAAGGGGAAGATCCGCTGGCGGATTGATTATTCCCGGCCGCCCACGTTACCCGCAAGAGCACGCTGAAGACATGATGCTTTGGTATTCAGCATTCTCAGTGCTGCCTGCAACAAATTTGAAGGAATGCCCTATTCCTATTCGAGCGCATCCTGTGTTAGAGTCGACAAATTAATCAAACACTATCAAGCCGCTTAGGAATGGATTCGATGAAGTCCAGTCGCATTTTCGCTCTTCTCGCATCATTATTGATTATCTTAATCGTCCAGCCTCAACAGATAAGAGCCGAAAGATACTCTTTTAAAGTTGGGGCTTATGCAAATGCTCCAAAAATATATCCGGATGATCAGGGCGAAGCGACTGGATTTTGGCCTGATCTGCTTGCCCACATTGCTGCGCAGGAAAACTGGCAGATTGAATATGTCTGGGGAACCTGGAGCGAAGGTCTTGAGCGCCTGGAAGCGGGTGAAATCGATATTCTGCCGGATGTCGCGGTGACTGAATCGCGAAAAGAATTGTATGAATTTTCCGCAGAGACCGTCCTGTTAAGCTGGTCGCGTTTTTACATCAAGGAAGAGAGTCCTTCCTACAGCTCTATATTTGATTTAGCGGGCAAAAAAATTGCTGTCCTGAAAAACAGCGTCAATTACGAAGGTTCCGCCGGGATCAAGGAATTAATCGGTAGCTTTGACATCGACTGTAGATTTGTTGAGTATGCCAGTTACCAAGAAGCGTTCAAAGCAGTCAGCGATGGCTCGGCGTACGGGGCTGTGGCCAACAGAAATTTTGGTGATAAACATGAACATGACTACCATCTAAAAAAGACCTCCCTGGTATTCCAGCCGATCAATGTCAACTTTGCTTTTCCCAAAAGCTCGCCACACACTGCGACTCTGGCGAAGACAATAGACCGCAACGTAAAAGCGTTAAAAGACGATACAGGCTCAACCTATTTTCAACTCTTGGAGAAGTATTTCGAAACGGACATCGCCGAGAGAAAATATTTCGTTTTCCCCGAATGGGGAAAACAGTTGCTGACATTTCTCGGTATTTCCGTTTTAGTTGCCATTATCGCAGCCATTTTCTTCAGATTAAGGCTAAAAAAATCGATCCAGAAAATCGAGCAGAACCGCGCCCAGTTTGACAAAGCAATCATGAGTGAAAGGTCCTTTCTGCGCAGTCTTATCGATTCTGCCGACGACGCAATCTATATAAAAGATATAAACGGCAATTACCTCTGCTGTAATAAGACCTCAGAGAAAATGATTGGCCTGACGGAAGCAGAACAGATTGGCAAATCAGACTTCGATTTCTTTGCACAGGACTTTGCTGAAGCGATTAAGGAGAAAGACCGCGTCGTTTTTGAGACCGGCCAATCTGTCCGGGTCGAGGAGGCGCTAACCACCGCAGAAGGAGATCAGGTTCATCTCGACTCGATAAAAGCTCCCATCTTCAAGCCGGATGGAGAGATCATCGGTCTGGTCGGAATATCCCGCGACATCACCGCGCGCAAGCAGTCAGAGGCAAAGAGGCTGGAGCTTGAAGCGCAACTACGCCAGAAGTACAAGATGGAAGCGGTCGGCATTATGGCCGGTGGCATTGCCCATGACTTCAACAACATCCTCACCATCATCATGACCAACCTGGAACTGATGCGCCGAAAAATGGGCAATGAGCATGCTTTGTCACCCCGGATTGAGCAAGCGTTCGCCGCCTCTTCCCGAGCAGGAGAACTGGTCAAACAGATTCTGACCTATAGCCGCCAGAACACCCAGGCCCCACAGCCGCTACAGCTGGCTATCGTTGTCGAAGAAGCTCTCAAACTGCTCCGCTCATCAATTCCGGCCAGCATTGAAATTTCAACCCGGATCGAAATGGACGCTCGCTCGGCAATGATCGATGCCGATGCCACCCAAATGGACGAAGTGTTGATCAATCTTTGCCACAATGCCGTGTACGCCATGAATGGGAAAGGGTTGTTGACGGTTTCTCTGAGCAAAGAATCTCGAGAGGAAGAGTTTTGTTCTACCACGCTTGAGCCAAGCCAGAACAGCTATCTAAAGCTAACCATAACGGATACCGGAACAGGCATTTCAGCCGAGATTTTGGAAAAGATCTTTGATCCATTTTTTACCACCAAGCCCGTCGGGCAAGGGACGGGCATGGGACTGTCTATTTGCAATAACATTGTTAAACGGCACAATGGATTTATGGCAGTCGACAGCAGCCCCAACAATGGGAGCACTTTTTCAGCCTATTTTCCAATCCTAGTCTCCGCTCATGAATCGAATCAGCAACAGGCCCAGGAAGAACCTACCGAAAAGCTACCAACCGGAAGCGAGCGGATCCTGCTGATTGATGATGAAGAGCCTCTCGCTCAGGCGCTCGGCGATTATTTAGTGGGTTTGGGATATTCGGTCACGACACAAACCGACAGTCTGAAGGCTCTGGCCCTGTTCGAATCGAACCCGGAGCAATTTGATCTGGTCATAAGCGACCAAACCATGCCTGGGCTGACTGGATTGGAACTTTCGCTAGAGATGCTCAAGATCAAACCGCAGCTGCCAATCATTCTCTGCACAGGTTACAGCGCAAATATTACCGAGGAAAAAGCCAAACAACAGGGGATCAAGGAATTTTTCATAAAACCTTTAGCGTTACCAACACTGGCACAGACAACCAGGAATTTTCTCGATGGAGGGAAAGCCTAAAGGCCAGCTCGATTTCTCAAGCTGGCCGTCTGCTGTTTCAGCCTTCGGGATACTCGGCCTGACTGTTTTTTATCGACCGCCCCAGCCAGTCGATAACCTTGCCGAGGTGGCGCATGTTGTTCATCCCCTCCTCATCCTCTCTGACCTCCTCTTTATCGCGCCCGACCCCCATGTTCCAGTAAGTGGAGCCGGGAATAATCATCCGCGACATCTGGTACATGTGGTTGATGCTGTCGAAGACATGGGTTGCCCCGCCTCTGCGGACCGCCACCACCGCGGCACCGATCTTGCCGGCAAAAGCGTTTTCGTTGGCGATAGCCACCAGGCCGGCCCGCTCCAGCAGCGCTTTCAGATCGGCGGAAACGGCGGCGAAATAGGTCGGTGAGCCAAGGATCATGGCATCAGACTTGAGCAGCTTGGCGTAGATTTCATTGAAACCATCATTGTCGATGATACATTTGTTGTTTTTCGTCTCCATGCATTTATAGCATGCCGTACAACCGCGAATGGCGGTACCGCCAACTTTGACCAATTCGGTTTCCCAGCCGCTCTCCGCTAATGGCTTGAGCGTCTCTTTCAGCAGCGCCTCGGTGTTGCCACCTTCCCGGGGGCTGCCATTGACCGCGATTACATACATATGAAACTCCTTGTTAGTGGTGGACCTGAAGTACGACTACAGTACAGCCCGCAAGACACCAGGAGCCCAAGTCAACCCCAATTCCAAGCGTATGACTCTCTTAGCGCCTTGGTGGCTACATGATTGTTTTATACCAGAACCTTTTTATTGGCTATAGAACCGTTTCTTTTTTATGCTTGCGGCGATAAAGTCGGCTGCGAAGGCGCCTCGCAATTCCGCCGCGATTCAAACCCAGACAATAAGGGGATAGAGATGAAAATTCTTGCTTTCAACGGCAGCAGAAGAAAACGGGGAAACACCAGCATTCTCATTCAAACCATTTTGGCGCCAGCCGAACAGACGGGAGCGATAACGGAAACGATTTTTCTCGGTGATTACCGGATCGAAGCCTGTACCGGTTGTGAGGGCTGCAGCGGTTCCTGGGACTGTGTGATCAAGGATGACTATGCCAGCCTGATCGAAAAGCTGGACGAGGCCGAGGCCGTCGTTCTGGCTTCGCCGACCTACTGGTACACGGTGACCTCCGACATGAAACGCTTTATCGACCGCAGCTACAGCCTGATCCAATACCCGAACAGCCGCCAGGAATGGATCGGCAAATACCACAAGACGAGCAAGCGCTGTATTACCGCTGCGGTCTGCGAGCAGTTTGAAGAGGAGATGATGGGTAACACCCTGACTCTGCTCAGTGACTTCGCCCGTGACATCGGTCTGGAGTTGGTCGATTCGGTTTGTGCGCTCGGCTGTTTCGAGGCCGGAAGCATCAAGGCTGCTGAGAAGGTTCTGCGCCAAGCGGACCTGGCGGGACAGAAGTTGAATCGATAACAGTTCCGAAGCTCACGATTCAGCACGCGCAGATGGTGTGCAGCCAGGGCCTTTCCAACGTGAATTATATGATCCTTGGTTTTAGGACTGAGCAGCGACAGATGAGGGTTCTTGCCAGCGACAGCAGCAGGAGAAAACGGGGTCGTCCCAGTGACCCTACGCAATCAATCCTGACGTTTGTCGAGCAGACGGGAATGACTCAAGCCACGATAAATTAAACTGCCCTATTATCGCGAGTTACTGGACCGGTTTTTCTTTTACCGGCGGAGCAACCGGCCAGAGTTCTTGCCCCGTGCGAAAGGTTCCCTGCTCGATCTCGGCAACAGAGTATTTGTCCAAAACCTCGGTCACCCGGATGCGGCCGGTCAGGGCCCCTGGCTCTCGGCCTAAAATATCCCCTGTTTTCGGATCAACCAGCGCCTCGCCTTCAGTGTAAACGGCCCACTCGGAGTCTACCGCGATGTGACGATCGTTCCCGCCACTGATTATGATGCGGCGCCCATCAACCTTGACCACCGCAGGGTGCCATTCTTCGGTGGCGATGGCTTTGCCTATTTCTATCAGGCACTCTTCCATGACTTCTTGGGTGGCCTTGCCCAGCGGGGTGCGAAAGAACGCCTTGCCCCCGAAGCCGACATTTTTATACGTGGCGTTAAAATCGACCGAGCCGGCACTGGCGGTGCCTTCCAGACTCTTGCTCGCGACAATCTCGCCACTTTCGACCGCGATGACGTAAATCGTGACCGAAACCACCGCGACATCCCCGCTGCCACCGACCCCCAGTTTACTGCCGATGACTCTCAGGGCTCCGCCGCTGACATGGTCAAAATCGGTTACCGCCCCTTTGATCAGATACTGTAGGTTTTTCAGCTTGCCCTGCCGCAGCTTACCTTCTTTACGAAAGGCTGCGTCCCGCTGGATATCAAGTTCGGAGAGGACGACATCCAGGTCTCTGCGGGTCAAAACCGTGTACCTGTTGGTCTTGACCAGGGCATCAACCAGCAGATCGCGCATCCCGTTGCTCAGTTTCCACTGACGACTGAGCGAAGCCTTATTGTCAAATTCCAAAATGGCGACGCGCGGTTTTTCATATTTATAGCCCTCGGCCTGAAACGTGCTCAGCGGAGCACAGGCAGTCAAAGCCGTCAGAGAGAGCAGACAGGCGCCCAACAAAAACTTTTTCACCAGCAATTCCTTCCAGTAAAATAATAGCTGCAATCGAAATTCATCCTCTTTTTACTACGTGTTGGTATTAAAAAAAAGGGGGTAACCGTCAACGTCCTCGGCAAAGGTTGGCAGGAGTTGAAACCTGCACGTTTTATAACGGGCCAGACACTTATAAAGAAAACCCCAAACCAGGATTTCCTAAATTGGGGCTTTCTGCTAAACACTGTTCAACTGTTAAGTCGGCTACGGGATTCTAACAGGGAGCTCCCGGCGCCCCGATGCGGAGCATTGCCTGGACCGTTGCACGGTTCTTCGCCGCAGCTCGCGCACGGTTCTGCGCAGTCACCGGGTTTGGGTGCCCTACTGTTCGACCGATGTTGTGCGGCCCACTGTCCACCGTTTCAATGAACTGATCGTTCCACGCCAAGACACAAAGGTTGTAGCAGCAGTACTCCCAAGTGATGCTGATCTGCGGCTGATACCAGCCACTCCCCTGTCGTTTGGCATGAGTACTCTTCAGTTTAGGCCCGAGGAGTGCACCGTCACCGACACATTCCTGGGTGCAGTGCCATGGGATGTAGCCGGTCGCCATGACCAACAGGAGTGCTGCCAATTCGAGAAGCAGCGCTAATAACCGTTCCAGCAAGCCCCCAACGTCCTCCAGCGCAACGACCAAAGCCTGACGATCGAACGTAAACGGGATCGGCTCCTCGACTTGAGCTGACTGATCGTCAATAAACATTTCCTCTATTGCCCCTTTCGCCAGGCGACCACGACTGCCACAACCGGAGGAAAAGACCGGGAGGCGGGTGGCAACATCTTCATCGTGCAGGCCCTCCCCCATTCCACCAGCAATGCGGTTGGCGGCCGTTTCTATGTCGAAGACCAGATCGGTCATCATCCGTTGCAGATGAGGCAGATCGACCCTGTTGTCGGTACCTTCCTTCGGCAGCTTGACCCCGGCCAGACTCTTTCCGCCGACAACGAGGCTCTCGGCAACCACATAAAGCCCGTCCGTCAGCAAACCGGCTGACTCGACGGTCTCGGACCGCTCATCGATGTCGCAATCGTCAAGAGCACGTAACCCTAGAGCGGCGTTCGCCAAGCCGGATCCGATCTCATTCAACCAGCCCGGCTGGGCGCTGGAATCCTCGCCAGGCAACCATTTACCAAGCTCCAGGATTTCATTCGACAGGACCTCGAACCGATCGGTGACACTCTTCCGCCGCCGCGCCTTTTTCGTTGCAGATTCTAGCCCTTCGGCCAGTTTTTTTAGAACTTTCTCCCGGGGAGTCTTATTTTTATGCTTTGTCATGCTCTTCTCCTTCCGTCTTTAGCAGGATCAGAAACAACAAAAGGCCGAGCACGCATAAGGAAAGATATCCTTCGGCAACCCGGCCATCTGTGACACAAAGAACCGACTCTTTCCGCCCCTTTTTGTAAAAGGGGCGGCTTTGTCGGAATTTAATGATTATGCTTAACTTAATACCACTAAACCATGACCAATCAAGTCATGCTTTAGTTAATTATATTCAATCTAGCCGGCAGGATAGGGGCCAGCAGCCTTCAATAAAGAGCTCTCGAAACTTACAATATATGAGACCCGGATATGCAGAAGCTCGGGTCATAGACCGGACTTCATTTTGTTGCACAGTCATAAGATCCAAAATTGTCTATTCGGGTCGTGGCGATTCATAGAGGGAATCGAGGGCATTAAGTAAATTAGGGAAGCTTAGTCAGCATTGGAAAGCGCCTTTGAAGCTAACGGCCGGCCGAAAATCCGGTAGGCTTAAGGCAAATGTTCTCGTGGATCTCGAAGCGCTTCTCCAGATGGTCTCTTCCCGAGTCAAATTTGTCTAGGGCGATAGCGAGCATGTTTTGAAAAATACCGGGGTCGTTGAACTGCCCGTGTTTTCGCGGGTCACCCTCTTGCCCGGTAAATTTCAAAAAATGAATGCGCTTGCAGACTTCGTCTGACGGGTTTCGGATTCCGATGGCGTTCCGGTTCACAAAAGACCCCACTCGGTTGCCGGTGGCCGAAAGCCCCGGGTCGAAAAGGCTGTCAATCCAGACTAAAAGGCTGCCGCGGGGCGCAAAATAGTTGAATTCCCCCCCCTCATCCCGGACGCTCAGGCTGAAGCTGTAAAATTCTGTGTCACGGTATCGGCTCAGGTAGGGAGGGACAGTAGTGATAAAATCTTCAATGCTTGCGGCAGCTCCCAGATAGACAATCCGGCTGAATTTGAGGGCAGGAAAATCCCTCAGGATGCGATTTCCGACAATTGCCCCCATACTGTGCCCGGCCAGAATCACCTCAACCCTCGACCCTCCGGCAGAACTCCTGGCGCTTTCGCCGTAATTTGACTCGATGATCTCAAAGAACTCCCTCAGAGCCCCCGGGCGGGTGACTTTCTCCGTATAAAATGGGGGTAATGGTGCGATCTGGTGGGCAAACATCTGATCGATGCGTCGCTGCATCATATTCCAGGCCCCCTCGCCGTAGGCTGACAGGAAGGGGAGGGTGACCAGAGCCGGGGGGAGGGTGATAATGTTGAGGGCTCCTTCCGCCACCGTAGCTCCAGGGCTTGAATCTTCTTTTTTCCATTTTTCGAACTGCATCTTCCACGTGTCGAGGTGGTGCACCAGGGTTACAGGGAAATAGACCACGCCTTCGACCAACCGGGCGAACAGGATGATTGGCGAGGTCAAAACACCTGCAACAGGATCCCGCCTTCCCCTCCTGACCAGGAACAGGTCGTCGGTCAGGGAGGACCGCAAAGAGGAGTCCCAGTTGACAAAAACTGGAAAGACATCGGAGTCGAGTCCGCCGACTTTCGCGAGCAGCTCATCATCGAGCAGCTGGTCCATTTGATTCAGGCCGTCACGGCGTCCGGTCATTCCTCCATGAATCATCACCAGCAAACGAGCTTTCTTGCCTTGTTGCCCTGAACTCTCAATATACTCGGCAACTTTAGTTCGGATCTCATTGATCCTCTTTTCGAATTCCGGTTCCGACATTCGACCGCCGTCATCTCTGAGCGGATACCCGTCACGGTCGACCAGAATGTGGGGGTGCGGGTGCGGCGTTACAGGAGCACAGGCCATCAGCGTGAAACAAAGGAGAAAAGAAAATAAGAGTTCAATTTTTGATAGCATCATTTCCTCCAGACGGTTGTTGGATGTGAGGGCCAGGCGCTACTCCCTGTTCAGGCATTGACTTCTGCCATTGCTGATAAATTGTAAAAGGGCAATGGTGTCTGTCAAATAAGGGGCTGCAGTTGTTCGGCTTCCACACCGATAACAGCTGAATTGAGAGGGAATTGTGTTTATGAAGATCGCATCGGTGTCGCTTGTTGGCCTCCATCTCCCCCAACTTCTGCCAGAAAATCTACGCCCTATGTGAATGACTCGGTTCGCTCAGGACTTCGTTGTCACCGCAACCCGAGTCGTCCGAAATAGGGGGCACAGTTGAATGTTTGGCCCAGTGTTTCACTCCGAAGTGAACTCAAGGGAATCTTCGAGACGAATACACCCAGTCACACTCATTGCCGCGGGACACTTTTCAATGTAATTTTCCATTGCCCAACGAGCATCTGATTCTTCTTCAGAGCTTAGTTTCAGCACATAATGAACGCGAATTACCGTAATTTTGAGCACCCCTGCGACGTTCTCAATATCGCCTTCAACATTGGCCATAAAACGGTCGGTATGAGTTCTTATTTTCTTGGTCGCCAGCACGCTGGCGAAGGTTCCCATCATTCAAGCGGATACAGCACCGACTATGTGGTCCAAGGTCGCGGCGTGTTCTTCGATCGGATCGACCTTGTAAAATTTCTGTATCCCTCCGTGAACACCATAGAAGACAGGTTCCGAAAAGCCTTCTATTCGGGCGATTCTGATTGGACCGCGGTCTCTTGTGATCGTGATCCGCGATGTGTGAATGATTTCAGACATGGCAACATCTCCTTTACTTCAGATATCGGATAGTTAAACGCTACCATATTGCTGTGATCTTGCTCGAAGTACGAAGAAACATTCTGTCAGCATTTAATGGCGGGTAAAATCGCTCGAATGTTCAGATGGCGGGAATTTTCACATGTAAAGACTTTAGAGATGTTTTTTATGGTGCAACTGACTGGCGTGAATTGTCCTATCTAAAAGCAGGTTAGCATTGTCGGTCAATTTTAATAAAAACCCCTTCCAGAGCAACTGGTTGAGCCTTTTCTGCCATGAGATGTCAGGTATTGGAAATAGGTATTATGTCCCCGGAAGAGGGTGTAAAAAACTTTGTGTAAATTGAGCGCAAAAGTCTTTAGAATATTCCTCACCGGGTGGTGGCTTTGATCAGAATATGCAGCCAATGAGACATGCCGCAGATTGCGTGACAACGGTCCTGCGTATCTAGATCTGTGCCTGTACCAGGACTTCAACGAGTAATTCGCCATTTCTTGGATCCTATAAAGCTTGACCTTATATGAATCGTGTCATTATAACTGCAGCCCAATCCTCGACATTCTCCCAAGTCACCTGATGGGCAACCAAGGCCTTTTCCGTCTGCCCGCGCAACTCGGCATCATCAAGGTCACTCAGTCTGGTCAAGATGCCGCAGCGACGACCAACCAGGTAGAGCAGTTGCTGATCTGGCGCCATTGCCAGAAAGCTGCGGATCGGTGCGGTCATCCGTTCCTTATCCTCTGGAAAACGCCCCTCGACTTCCTGAAACAGGTTGAGGATATGATCGCTCTTGACCGTACTGTTGATCCCCTCCAGGTTGTCGAGGAATAACACCAGCTCTTCGGCTTTCTGAATGTCGCCGAGGGGAATAAAACTCCCGGTCTGCACCTCCTGATAGAGATCGACCGCTTCCGGAATCGCCAGGGTACGGATGCGGATAAAGTCGGGATCGATCTGGTTCAGGGCATCGGCGCTTTCCAACGCGTTGGCGGTAGAATGCTCCTTGCCGCCAAGGCCGGGCATGAAGTACTCGGACAGTTCGATCCCGGCCCGCTTCACTTTCTGGCCGGCGATTATCTGGGTCTGCTTGTCGACCCCTTTTTTGATGAAGTCGAGCACCTGGTCGGCGGCCGATTCCATGCCGATGTGAATTCGGTTCAGGCCGGCCTGCGCCATGCGCAACAGATCCTCATCTGCGATCCGCGCGACCGAATGGGAGCGGGCGTAGCAGGTGATCCGCTCAATCTGCGGGAAGGTTTGGCGCAGATATTCCAGGATGGCGATCAGGTCTGTCGGCTTGATCACCAGGGTGTTGGCGTCCTGCAGAAAGACCGACTGCATCCCGCCGCGCAGCCAGCTGAGCGCGGCATGAAAAGCCAGCTGGTCGCCGTGCGACAGGCCGGACTGCAGGGCAGACAGCTGTTGGTAGTTGCCGCCCGGTTGTTGCATGAGATCCTGAATCTGCTCGACAAAGGTCTTGATTTTGTCAATATCCTCGATCAGGTGCTCGACCGGCCGGACGCTGAACGTCTCTCCGCGGTAGAGGCCGCAGAACTTGCATTTGTTCCAGGGGCAGTTACGGGTAATCCGCAGCAGCAGGCTGTTCGCTTCGCTCGGTGGCCTGATCGGACCGAGTTCAAAGCCCTGGTAATCTTCAGTTGTGACCATCTCTCATCCCTCAGCGTGTTTAACTCGACCTGATATCTTGCTAGCCCGCTTAATAACAACGGCGACCATTCTGAAAATAGCCGCCGTTGTGAGTGTTCTATTTTAAAGGATCTTTCAGCTCTCCAGCACGTTGACCAGTGCGCGCCGCTTCAAGCCCCCTTTAAGCATCCCCTGAACCTTTTCTTCGACTCCGTCCAGGGTCACTTCATCGACCATTGCCTCCAGGTTATCCAGTTTCCAATCGGTTGCCAGTTTATTCCAGACCTTAAGCCGGGAGGCCATCGGGTACTCGGCTGAATCGATGCCGATCAGCCGCACGCCGCGTAGGATAAAGGGGAAAACATTGACCGGTAGCTCGGGCGACCCGACCAGGCCGCAGCAGGTGACACTGCCGAGCGGGTTGGTCGACTTGATGGCCGCGGCCAAAGTTTCACCGCCAACGCAGTCTACCACTCCGGCCCATCTAGGTTTCATCATCGGCCGCTCCGAACCTTCGGTGACCGCAGAACGTTCGATCACCTCTGTCGCACCGATCCCTTTGAGATAATCGCTTTCGTCCAGTTTGCCCGTCGCCGCCGTCACCTGATAGCCTGCCTTGGCCAGCATCGCCACCGCCAAGCTGCCAACCCCGCCAGTCGCGCCGGTCACCAGAATCGGGCCATCCGCAGGTTTAACACCACTTTCGACCAGCTCATGGACCGACATGGCAGCAGTTAGCCCTGCAGTACCGAGCATCATGCTCTCTTTCAGGCTCAGGCCTGCTGGCAGTTTCAGGGCCCACTTGCTCGGCACGCGAATCATCTGACCGAATCCGCCATCGGTCTCCATGCCTAAGTCGTAACTGGTGACAATGACCTTTTCGCCGGGGGCAAAGCTGCCATCGCTGCATTCGACCACCTCGCCGGCAGCGTCAATCCCTGGAGTATGCGGAAAGTTACGCGTCACCCCGGGATTGCCAACCGCGGAAAGCGCATCTTTAAAATTCAATGATGAGTAGTGAACCTTGACCAGTAACTCGCCTTCCGGCAGATCGGACACCGCCCGGGTGACAATGGAACGGGTAAAAACCTTCTTCTCGGGCTGTTCAACCAGCAGGGCTTTAAATTCTTGCGCCATAACCTTACTCCTTTTCAATGAGAATGGAATGTGTCTTTATGTTGCGATCGTAAATAAGCTCGTGGATTTTCTTACCATAACAGTATTTATATATTTGTCAAACAAATATATAAATACTTCCCCTGCTGCTGTAAATGAGTTATCTTGGGGGCCAGGAAGAATCAATGGTATCACTTATGTCCGTAATGGACAGGAAGAGCGCATAGAAGATGGCAATTAATTTCCAACCCCCTGTGACCGAAAGCCTTGCCAAGCAGATCGCGGAAAACATCCGCAGCGCGATTGTCGATGGCAGTCTCAAGGTTGACGACCAGCTTCCGACCGAGGAAGTTTTAGCCGAAAAATACAACGTGTCCCGGCCAACGATTCGCGAGGCATTAAAACGACTGGCCGCCCAGAACCTCATCCGCAGCCGCCGCGGCCCAACCGGTGGCACCTTTGTCAACCGCCCCAGCCAGGAAGAGCTTCGCTCGTCGCTGACCGGTGCGGCCATGCTCATGGTCAGCATGGGCGAATTCAGTCTCTCTGAAATTGCTGAAGCGCGCCGCGAACTGGAACTGACCTGTTGCCGGCTGGCCGCAGAGCGCCGCGGGGAAGAGCAGCTGCAGACCATGGCGGAGGAGATTAAACGGCAGAAAGATCCGATCACCACGGATGAAGACTTCTGCGCTTCGGATGTCCGCTTCCATCGGGCAATGGTCGATGCGACCGGCAACCCGGTACTGCAATTTGTCATGTTTGCCGTCATTGAAGCCTTGCAGCCGGCGACCAACCTGGTCATTTTTCGCTTCCGCGA
>CALZHQ010000076.1 GCA_945787295.1 uncultured Desulfuromonadales bacterium | reverse complement strand
GGGCGCTTTGCCGGCTCGTCTGATGGCTCATCGGGACGCGGTGTTATCGGCCGCTGCACCGGCTCCGGCTCGGTGGATATTTCCGGCGGTTGCGGCTCCAGCCTTTGTGCCGATTGCCTTGCCGACAAGCGGGTGACACGGTCGCTGAGTTCCCTGATGCTGGTCTGCATGGAACGACTCTGCGCATATAGGTGGCCGATGACGGCACCCGCGACCATGCCCAGCATGCCTCTGCTGATTTCGCCAAAGTACAGACCAAGAATGCCACCCGCGATGATAAATATTAGCTGCATGACCGGATCGCCTCCTCAACCTGAAATCGTGGCTTCAGGATTGTGGCATGGTGGCGCAGCTATCCGACCAAATAAAGTGACTAAGTCGTTGTTTTTCTAAGAAAGCAAGTGCCAATGACCAGATTTGCGGCGTTCGACACAGTGTAATCAGTCATGCTTTGGCCTCAATGAGCCGACGCAAAATTGACCCGTGCGATTGTAGGGGTCGCAATCCACTTCGTTTTCGTGGTCGATTTCGAGAGCCGACGCGTCGAACTCCGGCACATCTTGCGATCGCAGGTCTTCAGTCCTGTTGAGTTTCAACTCGTTCTGTGCCGATCGCGCGGCGGTGTCCCGCGGGACAAACTTCCTTGTTAACATGTGTCATCCAATCGATCAGTTACGAGAATCCGATGTTAGAACCGTTTGCCACGGACTGAAACCTCATTGGTCGGCGTATAGCTACCGCTCGTCGGATCGTTACCGCCGGTCGTCGAATATCGACCGTTCGTCCGGAAAGGAAATTCTATCGACTCGGCGTGCCCTTGCGCGAGTTGCATTGATTGCCGGGCAAGCCACGGAATCGCTTCATGGCGGTACGTGCTCATTGCCGGGATAGCGTGAATTCAGCGCGTCCAGAATCGACGTATCGCGATCGTAAATGTCATCATAAAAATGAACCGTGCCGTCCGAATCGACGTCTGCCGTCCAGTATTGGATCAGGATCGGTACGGGCTTTGTCAGTGACACCGTCTTCGTTTCATTACCGGCCATCAGGGCATTGATTTCGTCATGCTGCCAGCCGCTACCCTGCAACAGCAATATCGCCAGATCCAGAGGTGATTCCAGTCGAATGCAACCGTGGGTGCACGCGCGTTGTGCGTTTTCGAACAGTGCTTTGTTCGGGGTGTCATGGAGATACACGGAATGCTCGTTGGCAAACTCAAACTTGATTCGTCCGAGTGCGTTCAGCGAACCAGGACGCTGCACGATCGTGTAGCGAAAGTTGCTTTTATTAATTTCGTTCCAGTTGACGTTGAAAGGATTAATAAGAGTATCGTCACGGTCATAGAGTTCGTAGTTGCCATCGTCAAAAAAGCTGCTATCTCTCTTGATGTCCGGCAACATTTCCTCTGTCGCAATGCTCCGCGGCACGGTCCATTTCGGATTCAAGACCAGGCGCTCGATCAGTGAAGCAATAATCGGCGTCTCGTGCTCGGGATCGCCGACCTGTACTCGTGCGCTCCACACGATATTGCGACTTCGAACCAGATAGGCCTGAAAACCGGCGATATTCACGAGCACGGACTCGTCCGCCAGAGCATCCAGTATCCAGCGTGCGCGCTCCACGTTGACACGAATCTGTTCCACCCTCGCTTCGGCAGACACATTCAGGGCGTGCAAAGTACGCGCACCGACAAGTCCGTCAACTTCCAGCCCGTGTCTGGCCTGGAATCGATTGACTGCGACCCGTAGTGCGTCATCGTAACCTGCGCTATCCGTGTAAGCGCCGGCCGTCGACAGATCGCCGCTGATATAGAGGCGGCGTGCCAGCGTGTCCAGCCGAACATCCGTCGCGCCGGGCTGAAGCGTTGGTCCGTTAGCAACACGTGGCCAGCCTCCGGAGTCCGCAATCTTGCGGTAACGCTCAAGTGTCGACTGAAGTCTTCTGTAGGCATCATTTCGTGGAAGCAGGTTCTGGAGCTGTGCGGCGAGTGAAGCCGAGTCGATGATTCGGAGTATCGCGGTAACCGGGTCCTCACCGCCGATTTGTTGGGAAAAACTCCAGCGTGGCTCCAGTGTCTCCGAGTCTATTTTGCCGAAACGCTGGTGACAGGCGAGCCTGATCAGACTGTCGGTCAGCAACAGATCGAAAGCAGCGCGATCCGCGGGCGATAACGTCTCGCCAGCTTGAAGCCGGCGGTACACGTGCCGGATCTGGTCAAGGTGATAATCATCTGGATTGAGTCCAGCGCTTGCGGACGCCACCACGGCATCGATCAACGACTGCATTTGGGAGGGCTGTGACCACGCGATCGCAAAGCCGAGGCGCTCGTATACTCTGGCGAGCAGGGGTTCTGCTGCGAGGTCGGCTCGTGAGGTTTGCCGGGCGGAAAGTTCCCGAAGCTGTAGCCGGAGCGATTCAGTGACGGGGGATTCTGCGGCGGCGGTCGGTCCGGACAGCAACAACAGGCTTAGCCCGAGCACCGCCCCCGCGCGGCTGAATCTTGTCCGTCCTTTGGTCCCTCCTTTGGTACCTAGACAGAAATTCTGGCCACTCGGAACGAGCTCAAGAACTCCCGAAAGCAGAAAAATCGGCTTCGAAACAAGAACTTGAGCGAGCCAGGAGCCGGGTGATCGCGGTGTTTTCGCCGCCAACAGGCACACGGAATAGTCGTGATCCAGCAGCTTGAGTTTTCCGGGCATGTTGCGAGAGAATAGAAAGTCCTAGTCGAGATTCGTGGTAGATTGCAACAGATGTCTTTGAGGAATGGAAATCGGCGTACCTTTCTGAAAAACCTGGTTGGGGTGACGGCTGCCAGCGCCATGCCGCTCCAGTCGGTGTTCGCGTGGCGGCAGCGAGACCTTGCTTTTTATCATACACACACCCGTAAGAGCCTCTCGGTCGTCTATGCCGCCAACGGCAAGTACGTTGCTCCCGCGCTGGATCGGATAAACGAGTTTCTGGCAGATTTCCGTACCGGCGGTATAAAGCGTATCGACCCGAATCTCCTTGATCTGATCTACGACATCCGCCAATTTCTAGGGAGCGACGGAACCTACGAAGTGATTTCTGCCTATCGTTCGCCGGAAACGAATGCCATGCTGCATTCAACCAGGGGCGGCGTCGCAAAGAAGAGTCAACATTTGCTCGGCAACGCAATCGACGTGCGTTTGAGTGACGTAAAGACTTCGGCGCTTAGAGACGCTGCGCTTGCCATGAAACGCGGTGGCGTTGGATATTATAAAGATTCGGATTTCGTGCACATCGACGTCGGCCGCGTCCGGCGCTGGTAAGCGATATCCCCATTTCGTTTTACGCTTCAGCGGCTGTCATCGCTCAGCAGTGAATATTCCATGCGGTTGATTAGCGCGGCAACCTGATTCCATTCGCCCGCGGACTCGGGTTCGGCCGGATACGGCACACGGGGTAGCGAATCCAGTCTGCTCCGCATGATTACGTCGAGTTCGATGCCCGAGCCGTTGACTAACGGCGACTCGGCCAGAAATGCCTCGAAGCTCGCTGTCTGGCGGTCGCTCAGTAAGCTGGAGTCGTCCAGCGGATGTCCGATGTATGCACAGGACGTGAACGGTAACTCCGGCTCCGCAAGCTGATAAATCCCGGCCGAGTCGATGGTAAGACAGAACTCGCCGAGGTGGGATTCGACGCGCACGGTGCCCTGGAACCCGGCATTCGACAGCTGCAAGAGCAGGGCCCTGATCTGTTCGGTTCGAACCTCGTTCAAAGGCCGCTCGTCGTAAGGCACCTCGCCGGATTGGTTCATCGTCCAGGTGAGCACGCCGAGCAACTCGCGAAAGGCGGACTCGGACCGGGCACGCTCCTGGCCAATGTCGTTCACCAGCTCCTCGTTCAACGCAATCGACGACGACCGTTCACTCTCTACTGCGGTGATCAGACTGGCAAGATCCTCACGTACGGCATCACGCTCCGCGCGCACCTGCAGGAACAGCGCGCCGAGCACTATGAGCGCCACCGCGAATGTGGCCGTCAATATCGGCCAGCCGACACTGGCATAGCGCTCTGGTTGCTCTTCGAGCATCAACATTCGATCGGTGTTCTGGCGCTCGTAGACCTCATTTGCCACTTGCTTTGCGAAATTGCGGTGGCTGCCGAGGAACCTGCAGCGATTGAAGAGTCGAAGCCAAAAAAGAAAGTCGTCAGTGAGAAAGCCAGTGCGGACAAGGCGAAAATTCTCGGCCGGGTTGAGCTGCCGAAACCAGCTCCCAAGCCGGAGAGACGTCAGGTCCGTCCAGGGACTAAGCCCGGGGAACGTCCAGCTCGACCGAGTGCAAAACCTGGAGAACGTCCAGCTCGACCCACCGCCGCTCCAGGTCGTGGTCGCAAGAGAGTTGATGTGGCCCCCTTGGCACCTTTGGATCAACCGGCGGTTGAAAAAGAGGGGCGTAATAAAAAGCGCAAGAAGGGTCGGCGCAATGAAAACGATTCGTCTGAACAGGACGGCCGTGTCTCCCGTCGTGGGCGGCGCGTCGAAGTTTTTGAGCCGAATCGGATGGGGGGCAAGAAAAAGCGAGGCGGCAAGCAATCTAAACAAGCCAAGCAGACTGAAGTTACGATTAGTAAGGCAATCAAGCGGATTATCCGTATCAGTGACTCTATCACCGTTGGTGAGCTCGCGAAGCGGATGGGAGTTAAGGCGAATGAACTAATCGTTGAGCTGATGCGTCAAGGATCGATGGTGACAATTAACCATCCTCTCGATTATGAGTCTGCAGCGATTCTCGCCACTGAGTTTAATTACGAAGTTGAGAATGTTGCTTTTGATGAAGAAACCATTCTTGAGGTCGAACAGGCAAAAGAAAAAGAAGACAGCGCTGAGGATCTAAAGGTTCGCCCGCCGGTTGTCACTATCATGGGTCATGTTGACCACGGCAAAACCAGTCTGCTCGATGCGATCCGTGAAGCAAAGGTCACTGAGGGCGAGGCTGGTGGTATAACCCAGCATATCGGTGCTTATGACGTGGAACTGGATGGCCGGAAAATTACTTTTCTTGATACTCCGGGCCACGAAGCCTTTACCGCAATGCGAGCGCGTGGTGCAGGCGTAACCGACATCGTTATCCTGGTGGTTGCTGCAGATGACGGAGTCATGCCGCAGACCAAGGAAGCGATCAATCACTCCAAGGCCGCCGGTGTGCCGATTATCATCGCGGTCAATAAAATTGATAAACCGGATGCAAATCCAGAGCGGGTCAAGCAGGAATTGACCGAGTTCGAACTGGTGCCGGAAGAGTGGGGTGGTGACACCATCTTCGTTGAAGTTTCGGCCAAGCAACAGACTAACCTCGATACCCTGCTGGAGATGATTCTCTTACAGGCAGAGGTTCTTGAACTTCAGGCCAATCCGGACAAGCGTGCCAAGGGGTCAATCGTAGAGGCTCGCCTTGATAAGGGACGTGGTCCGGTTGCGACCGTGCTGGTCCAGGATGGTACGCTCAAAACAGGTGATGCGATTGTTGCCGGTCTGCACTTTGGCCGAGTCCGCTCGATGACCAATGCCAACGGCAAGCTGGTCAAGGAAGCTGGACCTTCTTTCCCTGTTGAGGTGACCGGCTTGGCTGGTGTTCCGGATGCCGGTGAAACTTTCCATGCCGTGGAGAGTGAAAAAGCCGCTAAAGATGTGGCTCAGCACCGCCAGCAGAAACAGCGCGAGATCGATCTGGCCAAGAGCAGTAAGGTGTCTCTTGATCAGCTGTTTGCGAAAATGCAGGAAGGTGTTGTTGAGGAACTTGCGGTTATCATCAAGGCCGACGTTCAGGGTTCTGTCGAGGCCGTTCGCGACACCTTGGAGAAACTGTCGACCGATTCTTGTCGCTTGAACGTGATTCACACTGGTGTTGGTGGTATTTCCGAAAGTGATGTCACTTTAGCGACTGCTTCGAATGCAATTGTTCTCGGTTTTAACGTGCGTCCGGAAACCAAGGCCAAAACAATGGCTGAGACTGAGAAGGTCGATATCCGTCTGTACAGCGTTATTTATGATGCAGTCAACGATATCCGTGATGCAATGGAAGGCTTGTTGGCCCCGACCCTGAAAGAAAAAGATCTGGGCCGTGTTGAGGTTCGCGAAACCTTCCACGTCTCGCGCATCGGCACAATTGCCGGTTGTTATGTGCTTGACGGCAAGATTGTGCGGAACGCTCAGGTGCGCCTGATTCGCGATAATGTGGTCGTTTGGCAAGGTAAGCTGAGTTCGCTCAAGCGCTTCAAGGATGATGTCAAAGAAGTGGCCAGCGGTTACGAATGCGGTATCGGTCTTGAGAACTACAATGATCTCAAGATCGGTGATATTATTGAGGCTTTCGAAATGGAAGAGATCAAGACCAGTCTCTAGTCTCTTGGTAAAGGGCTCTGCTCATGGTCGTCGGAGTATTACGTCTCGATATCAGATTGTATGAGATTCAGAGCCTGAAACAGAAGCGTTCTCACGTTAATCGTATCCTTGCTCGTCTGCGTTCCCGTTTTCCGGTCTCGGCTGCCGAGGTCGGTTGTCTCGATCTTCTGCAGCGGGTTATCCTTGGGTTAAGTATGACCGCTGCAGAAGAATCGCATATTGCAGCGGTTTTTTATAAAGTGGAAGAAGAAATCTACAGTTCTGGTTTTGCTGAACTGCTCAATAGCGATGTTGAGTACCTGCATTACGGAGATGAAGTTCATTGAGTAGTTATCGTCCTGAACGGGTCGGAGAACAGATCCATACAGAGATTGCCCAGATGATGATGCAAGGGGTCAAAGATCCCCGCGTCGCTCCTGTGGTTATTACCGGAGTTACAGTGTCGCGAGATCTCAGCGTGGCCAAAGTTTTTTTTACCGTGACAGATGAAGCCAGTGAGCGGAAAGATGCGGAGCGTGGCTTGAAAAGCGTTGCCCCGTATGTGCGTCGTCAGCTCGGACAGATAATGCGGATGCGTTTTATCCCGGAAATCCGTTTTCAATATGATTCTTCAATCAACTATGGTCAAAAAATTGAGAATCTGCTGCGCCAGGTGCAGGATGATTTAAGCGATGATTCAGCAGATAGTTGAACAGATCGAGAGCAAGCAAAGCTTTCTGGTGGTTTCACACGAGAATCCGGATGGTGATGCCATCGGTTCTACGCTCGGTTTGGCAAATGCGTTGCGTGAAATGGGCAAAGATGTCGTTGCTCTCAATGTTGATGGCGTTCCTCAGATTATGCAGTTTTTGCCTGGGTTTGATCAGTTAGTTACCGATCTCCCTGAAAATCCTCAGTTTGATGTTGCCTTTGTTCTTGATGCCGGTGATTTGTCGCGTTCCGGTATTCCTGCCCAGGAATGCAGTCAGACCTTGATTAATATTGATCATCATCCCCATTCTGAGTTCGGCGATATCTGCTACCTCGACACAGCGGCCAGTGCGACAGCGATTCTTATTGAGAGGGTTTTGAATCGCTGCAATTATCAGATGAGTCTCGCCGTGGCCAAGTGTCTTTATCTGGGGATTCTTTCCGACACCGGATCGTTTCGCTATTCGAGTGCAAACCCAGAATCTTTCACCGTTGCTGGACGTCTGGTCGGTATGGGGGTCGATCCTTGGGAGGTTGCCAACTGTCTTTACGAAAGCCTTGCTCCAGAAAGAATGAAACTGCTCGGCTTGGTTCTTCCGACTCTGGAGATATCCTCTTGCGGACGTTACGCCTCGATGGCGATGACCGACGCTATCTTGAAAGAGTCAGGGGCCACGGAAGAGCATACCGACGGCTTTGTGAATTATCCACGCGCTATTCGTGGCGTTGAGGTCGCCCTGTTCTTCCGCCAGGTTGGTAAGGATGAGTTTAAGATAAGCTTCCGCTCTCGCGGCAAAATCGATGTTGGTTCTATGTCGCGTGAACTTGGCGGTGGCGGTCATCACAATGCAGCCGGCGCAAAAATACAAGGCACTCTCGCTGACGCGCGAGCCAAAGTATCCTCTCTGTTAGATCAACTGCTGACCTGATTTAAGTGCACGGATTATTACTGATAGATAAGCCTGCAGGAATGACGTCGCACGATGTTGTTCGCCAGGTGCGCCGAATTTGCAAGACGCGAAAAGTCGGTCACGCGGGCACGTTAGATCCTTTGGCGACCGGCGTACTCCCAGTCGCGGTTGGTGACGGGACCAAGATTTTACAGTTCTTGCTGGCCGACAATAAAAGTTATCGCGCAGTTTTCAAGCTGGGTGTGACAACTGATACCCTCGATTCTGAAGGGCGGATACTGCTGGAGAGGACTGTAGCGGCAGACATGGAAGACAAGATTCTGCCTGCCTGTAGCCAATTCCGCGGTGATATATTGCAGGTTCCGCCGATGTTTTCGGCTTTAAAGAAAAATGGTGTGCCGCTCTATAAATTGGCCCGCCAGGGGGAGATTGTCGAGCGTGAGGCACGACCGGTCACTATTACTCGGTTGGATGTTGTTGGTGCGGACTTGCCATATGTTACGATCGAGGTAGATTGTACTAAGGGAACTTATATCCGGACGTTAATTGCCGATATCGGTGAAGAGCTTGGATGTGGGGCACATATGACCGACCTGCGCCGCACCCGCAGTGGGCAGTTTGCGATTGCTGACTGTGTTACTCTGGAGCAGTTGAAAAGTTCAGGCGATGAATCGTTGGAAATATTGAGTCTGGATGAGGCGCTGGCAGATTATCCTGCGCTACAGGTTGCCGCTAGTGCCGTATCTGCTCTTCGCTGCGGGGTCCCGCCCGCAATCGAGCAAGCAACTGCTGAGATGGGAGTTGGGAGCGGGCAATTAGTTCGTTTGCAGGTAGCTGGTTCGTTGGCTGCGATGGCTCGATATGCACCAGAGCGGTTAAATGAAAAACGTGGAGATTTCGAGTTGATCAGGGTCTTTGTTGGCCGATAATTAAAGTTTAAAAATTCTTTACAGGGCACCCTAACTATGGTAGATAGCGTAGGTTGTAAATATGTTGAAACAAGCCACGCCACTGGCTTTATTGTAAACTAAAAGGAGATTGCAGTGCTGGGCACAGAACGTAAACAGGAAATCATTAGCGAATACAAGCGTCACGAAGGTGATACCGGTTCTCCGGAAGTACAAATTGCACTTCTGACCGAACGGATCACTTACCTGACAGATCACTTCAAGACTCACAAGAAGGATCACCACTCTCGCCGTGGACTGCTGAAGATGGTCGGTCAACGCCGGCGCTTGCTTGATTATCTGGTCAAGCAGGACATCGAGCGTTACCGGACGATCATTAAAGCTCTCGGGATTCGCCGCTAAACAAAAGCAGCATGCCTTAAGGGCATGCTGCTTTTTACTTTCACTGTCGTAGCTCTGGAGGCTGTCCGGAGAGAGTCGCTGTTCGTTTTGAACAGGGTTGTCTCAGGCCAACCTCCTACAGCTGACATTAACAGGCTGATGTTTTCCAGATGGCTGGAAAACGTAAAAAGGAGAAAATATGGCCTATCATAAGGTAGAAGTAGAATTCAACGGTCAGCCGTTGACCATTGAAACCGGTAAAGTTGCCCGTCAAGCTGACGGTGCGGTTATCGTGACTTACGGTGAGACCAAGGTGCTCTGTACCGTGGTCTCCGCCAGAAAAATGCGTGAAGGGCAGGATTTCTTTCCCCTGACCGTGAATTACGCAGAAAAATTTTATGGAGCCGGCAAGATTCCCGGCTCTTTCTTTCGTCGTGAGCGTGGCACCACTGAGCGTGAAACCCTGATCTGTCGTCTTATCGACCGTCCGATGCGTCCGCTCTTCCCCAAAGGCTACATGTTCGAAACCCAGATCATGCCTTCGGTTATTTCTGCTGACATGGTTAATGACCCGGATACCCTGGCTATGGTTGCTGCCTCGGCTTCGGTAGCAATTTCCGACATTCCTTTTGAAGGTCCAATTGCAGCAGTCCGCGTTGGCCGAGTCGAGGGTGCGCTTATTGCCAACCCAACCAGAGAGCAGATGGAACTTAGCGATGTTGAGATTGTCGTCTCCGGTTCCAAAACTGCTGTCATGATGGTTGAGGGTGAATCGAAATTTCTTTCGCAAGAAGAAATTCTCGAAGCCATTTTCTTTGGACACGATGCCCTGCAGCCACTGATTGCCGTTCAGGAAGAACTGGCTAAGCTGGTTGGTAATGAGAAGCGCGCCTTTGATGTGCCTCAGGCTGATGAAGAGCTGGCTGCTAAAGCCCTTGGCCTCGTTGAGTCAAAGGTCGTTGAAGCTGTCAAAATTCGCAGCAAGCAGGAGCGTTATGCTGCTCTGGGTGATATTCGTACCGCAGCCAAGGAACAATTGGCTGATGAGTACGAAGGTCGTGAAGACGAAGTCTCTTCTGCCCTGAGTGCAATCGAAAAAAAGATTGTTCGTCTGATGGTGACCAACGATCGTGTCCGTATCGATGGTCGCGACATGACCACGATCCGCCCCATCAGCTGTGAAGTTGGTGTTCTGCCACGCGCTCATGGTAGTGCTCTGTTTACCCGTGGCGAAACTCAGGCCCTAGTTGCGGTCACCCTCGGTACCCGGTCTGACGAGCAGCGGATGGATAATGTCCAGGGAATGGATTTCAAGAAATTCATGCTCCATTACAACTTCCCTCCATTCTGTGTCGGCGAGACCAGTATGCGTCTCTTCCCAGGCCGTCGTGAAATCGGTCACGGAATGCTTGCCGAGCGCAGTGCCGCACAGGTTCTGCCGAGCACCGATGACTTTCCCTACACCATCCGGATTGTCTCTGATGTACTGGAATCAAACGGTTCCTCTTCGATGGCTTCGGTTTGTGGTGCCTCCCTGTCGTTGATGGATGCCGGTGTGCCGGTATCTGAAGCGATTGCTGGTATCGCCATGGGCTTGATTAAAGAAGGGGATAATGTTGCCGTTCTCTCCGATATCCTCGGTGATGAGGATCACTTGGGCGACATGGACTTTAAAGTTACCGGTAATGCTAGAGGTATCACTGCTTTGCAGATGGATATCAAAATTACTGGTGTTACCAAGGAAATCATGCAGCAGGCGCTGGATCAGGCGCGTGAGGGTTGTATTCACATCCTCGGTGAAATGTCCAAGGCGATCGATGCTCCACGTGCTGAACTTTCCCCGTATGCGCCGCAGATTACCAGCATTCAGGTTAAACAGGACCAGGTACGTACCGTTATCGGTTCCGGTGGTAAGAATATCCGTGGCATCATTGATGCGACCGGTTGTGCTATCGACATCGAAGATGATGGCACCATCAAGATCGCATCCACCGACGGTGCCGCGGCTAAAGCTGCGATCAAGATGATCCGTGATCTGACTCAAGAAGCAGAAGTCGGCAAGCTGTACGCTGGCAAGGTCAAGAAAATCATGGAATTCGGCGCTTTCGTTGAAATCTTTCCTGGGACTGACGGTCTGGTTCACGTCTCCGAACTGGACAAGGAACGGGTACGGAACGTCACTGATGTTCTGAATGAAGGGGATGAAGTGCTGGTTAAATGTATCGGTGTTGATCGTCAGGGCAAGATCAAGCTGTCGCGTAAAGAAGCGCTTGGTCAAACCCTTCCCGAAGAAGGTTAAAGAAGAAAGCAAATGTTGCAGAAGTCGACCCTGAAAAACGGCATCCGTGTCGTGACTGAACGGATGCCGGGACTTCATTCTGCAGCGATCGGTTTTTGGGTGCAGAACGGCTCCCGTCATGAAGAGGAATCTTTAAGCGGGATATCGCATTTCATTGAGCACATGCTCTTTAAGGGAACGAAAAGCCGTTCATCACTACAGATAGCCAAAGAGATCGATTCGGTCGGTGGAGTGCTGAATGCCTTCACCGGCCGAGAATTCAGTTGCTACTACGCCAAAGTTCTTGGCGATAAACTCCCCCAAGCGATATCGCTCCTCTCAGATCTGGTTCTCAATTCTACTTTTGCTGAATCCGAAATAGAAAAAGAACGTCGCGTCATTCTGCAAGAAATCTCGATGGTTGAGGACACTCCTGACGACCAGGTACACGATCTGTTTTGCAAGGAGATCTGGCATACACATCCTCTTGGTCGGCCAGTACTTGGCAACAGTGATTCAGTCAATCGAATCTCACAAGCAGATCTTCTGCAGATGTTGGAGCGGCGCTACCTAGGACATAATATTCTGATTGTCGCCGCAGGCAACCTTAAGCATCAGCGAATTGTCGATCAATTGGTGCAAGCGTTCTCTGTCGTAGATTCCGGTGCTCCAGATAACCTCTGTACCCTGCCTGAGTATCGACCTGGCGTTCAGGTCACCAAAAAGGATCTTGAACAAAGCCACTTTTGTCTCGGTTGCCAGGCTTTGCCGCAGAACCATGAAGACCGTTTTGTGCTGCAACTGTTGAACAGCATCCTCGGTGGCAGCATGAGTTCGCGGTTGTTTCAGGAAATTAGAGAAGCACGTGGCCTGGCTTATTCAATTTACAGCTATCTGAATGTTCATTCTGACGCCGGTTCGCTGGTCGTTTATGGCGGCACCAGCCCAACTGACCTGCATGAAACTCTGCAGTTGACCCTTGAGCAGTTTGCCAGCCTCAAGAATGGTTTCATCGGTAGCGAAGAACTGTATATGGCTCGAGAGCAGATGAAGGGGACGCTGCTATTGTCTCTGGAGAGTTCAGACAATCGCATGACCCGGCTGGCGAAAAACGAAATTTTCCTCGGTCATCAACCGCAAATAGAGGAAATTATCGCTGAGATCGACATGGTGACAGTTGATTCATTGCAGCGACTTGCCAATCAGTTATTATCTGATGACTCATTAAATCTGCAGGTGGTCGGGCCGGTTAATGCCAGCGAATTTTCATTGGACATGTTGTCCATACCGGGTTGATTTGATAGATATGCAAAAGCCAAGAATCGAATTCAAAAAACTCCATCCGCAAGCCCAGGTTCCACAGTACATGACCGAGTTGGCAGCAGGCCTTGATGTTCAGGCCCGCCCAGAATCGTCTATAGAACTAGCTCCCGGACAGCGTTGTTTGGTGCCAACCGGGTTGGCGGTTGCGATTCCTCCAGGTTTTGAGATACAGGTCCGACCCCGTTCCGGCTTGGCGGTGAGGCATGGAATTGCTCTGGTAAATTCACCCGGAACCATCGACGCGGATTATCGTGGCGAAATCGGTATCATTTTGATTAACCACGGTCATGAACTCTTCACCATTAATCCAGGGGATCGCATAGCCCAGTTGGTTGTCGCACCGGTTTGCCAAGCAGTGCTGCTTGAAGTAGAGCAGCTTTCAGAAACCGATCGTGGCGTCGGTGGTTTTGGACACACGGGTCATTCAGGAGACGTTAAATGACCGATAAGGCTAAGGCGAAAGATTTACTTGAATTCCCCTGCCATTATCAATTTAAAGCGGTCGGCGTGGCTGGTCAAGAATTCAAGCAGGCAATAGTGGCGGCTGCGAGTCAGCATGTTGCTGTGCCTGCTGATGCAATTTGTAGTCGTTCGAGCGGCAAGGGCACCTATCAGTCAGTATCGCTCATGGTGACATTATATAGCTACCAGCAGTTGACAAGTATCTATGCAGAGATGCGCCAGGTAGAAGGCTTGAAAATGTTGCTTTAAGTGCGATATGCACGTAAGATTTGCAAAATATGTAATGTGATCTTTTCTAGGAGCGAGGATGTTTTATGATTCTGTCAATTAATCCTGATAACCCTCATAAACGGCACGTTAATCAGGTCGTTGAATGCCTGAGCCAGGGTGGGGTGATTATTTACCCGACCGTCACAACGTACG
>CALZHQ010000075.1 GCA_945787295.1 uncultured Desulfuromonadales bacterium | reverse complement strand
AAGGCATGCAGCGGCACCAGGAACAGGCCGGCGCTGATGCCGAGCAGCAGGATCAGGCTAATGTGAATGGACAAGCTGTCCGGCAGCAGGAACAGGCCGCAGGTGGACAGGGCCAGTCCCAATGCGCCGATTGGAACCACGCCGAATTCGACGTTGCGGCCGGACAGGCGTCCTGAAAGCAACGAGCCGATGCCGATGCCGAGCGCCGCGACCAGAAACAGGTAGCCGCTTTGCACCTGGCTCAAACCGTGTACCTGCATACCGAAGGGGATCAGGTTGATCTGGGCGAAGGCGCCCAGAAACAGAAAGTAAGCTGAACCGAGGATTGCCGCCAGCAGGTAGCCGTCATGGCGCAGTTCGCGCAGCGTATCTTTTATCTCAGAGAGGATGCTTGGAGGCAGCGGCCGGTTTTTATCCGCCGGCGCGGTCTTTTCAATCTTCCAGCTGGCGGCCAGGCCGAGCAGCGCGAACAGAATGCAGGTCTGGGCGGCGGCGCGGTAGTTGTTGCTGCTCAATTGCACCAACAGCGGGGCCAGCGCCGAGCCGAGGATGATCGCCAGATAGGTGAAGGATTCGAGCAGGCTGTTGGCCTTGGAGAGTTGCTTGCGTTCGACCAGTTCCGGGACGATACCGTATTTCGAGGGGCCGAACAGGGCGCTCTGGGTTGCCATCAGGAACAGCACTGCATAGAGACCGGTTTCGTTGGCCGCAGCGAAGGCAGCAACCCCGAGCAGGCCGATGCCCAGCTCGGCTCCTTTCATGGCCAAGATAATGCTCTTTTTGCTCAGTTTGTCGGCCAGCGCACCGGCGAGCGGAGAAAACAGCAAAAAAGGAATAACGAACAGGGCACCGGTTTTGGCGGCGACGCCGGTCGCATGTTCCGGGCCTTGCAGCGAGATCAGGAAAAAAACGATCAGCAGTTTGAGCAGGTTGTCGTTCAGGGCGCCGAAGAATTGAGTTGTGTTAAGCCAGCTGAAAGATTTGGGCAGTGCGTTGTGAGTCGTCATTATCCGCTCCGTTATTTGATCAGCAGTTCATGGGCGTTAGAGAATACTTCAGCCGGGATGCCATGGGCCAGCTTTAGCTGCAGATCCTGGTCCCAGGGGTTGGCGATTCTGGAGAGCTCCATGATCTTGCTGGTGCTGATCTGCAAGGAAGAGAAGGCCGGGGCTGAGATGCCGGTTTTGATCAATGGGAAATCGGTGCCATAAAGCAGCTTTTGCGGATCGATTCCGGCCGCCAGCAGCTTCGGCAGGAAGCGCAGCTTGTTAGCCTGGGTCAGGGCGGAGATGTCGGTGTAGAGGTTGTCGTATCGAGAGAACATCGGTAGCAGGCGTTGCATATTGTCTTCGCCCTGGCTTTTGCCGCTGGTGGCGGCATGGGCGACGATCACTTTGACACCCTGCAGCAACGGCAGGTGCAACTTCTGAGGATCGCCGAGGCTGTTGTCGGCGTAAGTGAAGGCGTGCTCGTCACCGGCATGGGTCAGCAGCGGAAGATCGAGTTCGACCAGTTTGCGGTAAAAAGGGAGCAGGCGTTCGTCGGCCGGGTCGATATGCTGGATCGCCGGCAACCATTTAATCAGCAGGGCACCGTCGGCCTTGGCCTGCTCGAGCCGCTGCACGGCATCGTGGCGATAGGGGTTGACGCTGGCACCGAAGTAGAGGTTGTCGTACTTGGCGACTTCGGCGGCGAGAAAATCGTTAGGGATATAGGTTTCAGTACGTTGGCGATCAATCTGTCCGTTTGCGTCGATCACGCCGTCCAGGGCCAGCAGCACCGCCGCACCGACCAGCTGCGAGTCGGAGAGCTGTTCGGAGATCCTTTGTACGATCAGTCTGTCGCCCTGCTGGGTGATTTCTTGTTCGCTGACGCCGAAGGCTTTCAGGTAGATCTTGTATTTCCAGTTACGGCGCATTTCTTCCGAAAGAAAGGCCCCGCTTCCGCCTGCTCCGATTCCGGCGACATGGCAGTGCATGTCGAGAACCAGGGACTTGTCCGGAACTGGTATGTCGGTGGTGGCTGAACTGCGGCCAGCATAAAACAGATTGAGGAGCAAAACGGCGAAAACGGAAAAGGTTGCTGCATTGATCATCTTACAGACCTCCTTGCTGTGTGTGGATGTCTGAAGATTTAGCAGCGGTTGTGCCAGTCTCAAATCCTTGGCTTAAGATGTTTGAATGATTGGGGTATTCACTTCTTCGGCTCGATTTATTGATACTTCTCTTTGTTGGTGTTGTGTATTTTGTGCCGACGCTGTGTACATATAATGACTATAAGAGCTTTGTGAGCGGCATCATCTTCCAGAAACCAAGTTTGAGCCGTTTCCACAATGGCGCGAATCGGTTCGGGTTTTCAGCCTCGCTGTTCCAGCTGTTGCTCGGATGCATATCCCGTTCAATTTGCCCTTCAACGGTGGCGGCCAGCTCCGGGTTGTTGATGATCACACCGACCTCGGTATTCAGATTCGCCGATCGGGGGTCGAGGTTAAAGGTTCCAATATAGAGTTTTTGACCATCGATCACCAGGGTCTTGGCGTGAATGGCGAAGATCGGCGCCTGCTTTTCCAGCTGTTGATAGCGCTCAATCAATTCGTTTTGAATGGCCGGTTGCGGTTTGAATTCATAAATCTCGATGCCGGCTTTGAGAAGTTTATGGCGCTGTTTGTTGTAACCGCTGAAAGCCTGCAGGTTGTCGGTAGAAAGCAGTGAATTGGTGTTGATCCGCACCTGCACGCCTCGCTTGATCAGCTCGGAGAAAAGCTCCAATCCTCCCTCGGGCAGGACCAGGTAGGGAGATTGGATGGTCACCCGCGTCTGGGCCGTGCGCAGCGCATCAGCCAGTTTACTGGTGGTGAGCCCTCCGCCACCGAGTCCTTCAGCGCCGGGATTCTTGCCAGGTTCATCGCTGATAAATGTCACTCTGTCCCAGATCAAGTTATCGATCAGCAGGGAGAACTGCTGCGGCAGATCACTCAGAGCCTGCCGGACTTCCGGAGCAAAATTTTCCTCTTTGTCCGCGTAACGGTGCAGATCGTTATAGACCCTGGCAATCTGATCGTTATCCGGATGATCGACATTTTTCAGCAGTAGCTCTACCGGTTTTGCCAGAGTGCTTTGCCAGAATTTCTCAAAGCTGGCTTCGATTTCGGTCGCGACCGGACCGAGCAGCAGGATGTCACGATCGCGGAAGTTGTACTTCTGGTTGTAATCGAAATACTCATCGGCCATATTGCGGCCGCCGGTGATGGCAATGGTTCCATCAACGATGAATGTCTTATCGTGCATCCGCTGGTTGATGCCACGGAAGTTGGTGAAGATGTTCAGCAGACGTTTCTTATTCGAGGTGCCAACCTTGTGCTGCGGGTTGTAGATGCGGATGGCAATGTTCGGGTGCGCAGCCAGCGCCAGCAGAAACTGGTCCGGCGCATCGACCAGCAGATCATCCACCAGGACCCGGACCTTCACTCCTCTTTCGGCTGCTCGCAGCAGGCTTTCGGTCGCCAGAGTGCCGATGTTGTCGGAGCTCCAGATGAAATATTGGACATCGATACTGCGATCAGCGTGATCGGCCAGCCAGGCCCGCGCCAATAAGGCTTCTTCGCCTTTGTCGAGGACGTAGGCTCCGGATTGCTGTGGATGAGCGGCAACAAGCGGTGTAACCAATTGCGTTAATTGGCCGCAGTGTCCTTGTGCGGAAGGGAGTAGAAAGACGCTGAACAGTAAGGTTAGCAAAAGGTGGTGGGGCAGCTTCATTTTTTCTTCCTTGGCCGGCTTGGAGGCTTTGAGCTTGCTCTGCACTTTGACGCCGCCGGTTTGTTCGCCGGTTGTTGCGGACGTTTGTCGAACAGTCGCTGGGCTGCATCCTCTCGCTTGCAAAGCCGTAAGGCCTCGAGAACATCCTTTTTAAACTCCGGCTTGTGATAGAGCAGCAGGGATTTCTGCAGCCGTTTCTCTTTTGTGGTTCGCGGCACGTGCAACCGCTCGCCGGTAAAGGGGTCTTTGCCGGTGTGGTAGATACAGGTCGAGAGGCTGCCTGGGGTGGGGGTGAAGTCCTGCACCTGCTCGACTTCTAAGTTGTGGCGCTTCAGGTAGAGGGCAACCTCGATCATATCGGACAGTTCACAGCCCGGGTGGCCGCTGATCAGATAGGGGACGATCGCCTGGCGTAGGCCGAGCTGGCGACTGCGCTGGCGGAATTTTTCCAGAAAATCGGTGAATAGCTTGGCGCCCGGCTTGCGCATCACATCTGTCACCCGGTCGCTGGTTGATTCCGGCGCGACCTTCAACAGCCCGCCGACATGATGTTGCAAGAGGTCATCGAAATACTGTTGCTGAAACGGCAGCAAGTCATAGCGGATTCCGGAGGCGACGAAGACATGTTTGACCTTCTCCTGCCGGCGGATTTTGCCGAGCAACTGGACTGCGCGCTTATCATCGGTGCGTAAATTCTTGCAAGGGGTCGGATAAAGGCAGCTGCCACGCTGACAGGTTTTTTCCGCGACATGGTTGCCGCAACCGAGGCCGTACATGTTGGCGGTCGGTCCGCCGATATCACTCAAGGTGCCGCGAAAATCTTTTTCTGCCGCCAGCCGCTCGATCTCTTGGAGGATCGACGCTTCCGAGCGGGACTGGATGGTTTTGCCCTGGTGGTGAGTGATGGCGCAGAAGGCACAGCCGCCAAAACAGCCACGGTGGCTGGTGATCGAAGTGCGGATCTGTTCGAAGGCCGGAATCTTTTCTGAATAGCTCGGATGCGGCTGTCGGCTGAAGGGCAGGGTGTAGACTTTGTCCAGCTCTGCCTCGCTGAGCGGTCGCGCCGGCGGGTTGACGATCAGCTGTCGGTTGCCGTGAGTTTGTACCAGGACTTTGCCCGAAAAAAGATTCTGCTGCTCGCTGGCCAGTTTGAACATCCGGTTGTAGGCATCAGTGTCTGAGCTGACCTCCTCGAAGCTGGGCAGCGCGATGGCCTCTTCCGGGATCTCGTTGCTCAGAACTGCCGTCCCGCGAATGTTGCTAATCTGTTTGAGCTCCTCACCGGCCGTTAGGCGATTGGTCAGCTCCAGTATTGCTGTTTCAGCCATGCCGTAGAGCAGCAGATCGGCCTTGCTGTCGACCAGCACCGAGCGCCGTACTTTGTCATCCCAGTAGTCGTAGTGAGCGAGACGCCGCAAGCTGGCTTCGATGCCGCCGATCACGGTCGGCAAGCCTTTGAAGGCTCCCTTGACTGCAGCCGTGTAGGCGATGATGGCCCGATTGGGGCGTTTGCCGGCCAGCCCTCCCGCAGTGTAGGCGTCGTCGCGGCGGATTTTTTTCGCTGCGGTGTAATGGTTGACCATCGAATCCATCGCCCCGGCGGAAATGGCCGCGAACAGGCGTGGACGACCCATTAGTTTAAATGACTCCGGATCTTTCCAGTCAGGCTGGGCGAGAACGCCGACCCGGTAGCCTTTGTTTTCCAGCAGTCGCGCGAGCAGTGGGGTGCCGAAGGCAGGGTGGTCGATGTAGGCGTCGCCGGTTATGAAAAGGACGTCCAGTTCTTGCCAGTTTCGAGCGCGCAGCTCGTCGCGGCAGGTCGGCAGGAACATGTTTGGTTCGGACTGTTTATTCAGTAAACGCTTCATTTAAGTTATGTGCTGCTGAATCAGCTTCGAATGCCACGGTCATCAAGCAGTTTCTGCAGGGTGCGATCGTAGCTCCGTTCCGCAGTGGGGCTGAAGAAACAGGCGGTGAACTCCCCTTTGTCGCGATGATAGGCGACGCACTGGCAGCAGTTGCCGCGCCGGGAGCAGGAACGGTAGGTGCATCGGCATTTTTCACCGGTCGGTTTGCATTCCATGCGTTTATCCTTTCTCCTATTATTAAAGCGATTTACATAACATAAAAAATACTTTATTTGTCATCAATTCCGTTTTTTATACCTTTTCATTTGACTGTATACCTGATCAAAGATTAAAAATAGAGTCTGGATCAAAATCATTGGGCTAACCTTGAGTGTAAAGAGCTATGAATCAGCTGGAAGATAAAAGAGAAGAGCCGGCATCCGCAGATAAAAAGAGCCACAGAGGCAAGGGAGGACACTCGTCTCGTGCCGTCGGGGTTGCTTCAACCTTTGACAGTAAAGGTTTGAATCATTTCTTCGTCAACTATCTGACCACCATGCTGGTGATCGAAGGATTGATCTTTTTTTTCTGCTTCATCAATCACTTGGCAACCGATAGCCCGGAATTCCCCTGGAAAAATTATCTGTTTGCCACCTTCATCACTCCGGTTGCCATCACTTTTGTCTTCGGCCTGATCATCCTCACTTTCAATAAATACTTCTTCAAGGGAGCGGTTGATGCTCCTGATCCCACCGGCGCTTTTTATTCCGGGACCAGCCTCAGAAAAGGTGATCGGCTGGAATCCTTTTTTCAGGTTGTCCACCGCCTGCCGTTTCTGTTCAGTCTGCTACTGTTGATCGCTGCGACGGCTATCGCCTATAAGATGGATGCTATCGTACTTTATGCTGCCCAAGCCGGAGCGGTAACCGCCCAGTACCTGTTTATTACCCTGGTCGCGGTGATGGCAGTCGTGGCCCTGGGCATTTTCGCCTGGATGTTCCTCAGTTATCGTCTGCGGCAAAAAACGCTGGCGACCAGTCATCAGTACAAGATGCAACTGATGGATCAGTTCGGCATGGTACAGCTTGATGATGGGACCATGTTGAACAGGAATGGCGATATTGTTTATCAGCAGGAAGGGACGAGCGCGATCGGTTACGAGGATCTGAACGAGGAAGAGGTGCAGATGATTGAAGAGGTCAAAAAAGAAGACTGAGCCTTCAGGCTGTGAAAGATCGAAACCTAAACCTGCTATCAATCGATAGTGGGTTTTTCAGTTGTTCAGCTCTGTTAAATATTGCCAGTAGATTTTAGGCATGAACTGCTGCCGCAGCTTTGGGTTATGTCGATCCGGATTGCTGATGCTGTGATAAAAGCTGCGCCACAGATCGACCACCTGTTGTTCGTTGCCGTGCTCTGTCAGCGCGGCTGATAGCTCAATATGCTCCGCCACTTCCCAGTGGCGGCTTTCGCCAAAAACACCAACCTTGCGTTTATCATCGATGATGACCCACCGCTGGTCACCGAACCGCTTTGCAAAGTGACTGCCGAGGAGTGGGACAACATTGGTGCGCGGACTGATCCGTGCCAGGTAGCTGTTGTCGATTAACCGCTTGAAGCGCAGCAGGCCGAGCAGCCGGTGACGTTCACGGCTGGTACGCAAAGCGGCACTGTCAACCCGGTTGACCAGCGGATCGGCTAGTTTGCTCAGCAGCCCGCGTCCATCTTGCAGGGCCCGGCGCGACAAAATAATCAGGTTGAGTTCGACGCCATCCTCTTCGCTGAACAGTGCCTGGGCGATCGTCGTCATAAATTTCTTGCCGAGCTTGGCTTCCAGGCCGGCGGCGACTTTGGCCGCCCAACCCCTTTCTGTCTCAATTTGCAGTTCAGTGTCGAATAGATCGGCAGTGGTCGGCTGCTGACTGCGGATGACGGCTGAAACGTCGATCTGTTCTTTGACTGCCCTGCCGAGCAAGCAGAGGAAGCCGCTCAATGAACCGTCGTAACGCAGAAGCATTAGAGTTCACCGGTTAAGGCGCTGCTGGCAGTTTCTGTCGCAGGATTGAAGTTAAAGCTCATCTGTTGTGATGACTTTTTTCGATTCTCTGAGGTTAATGCTCGGCGGATGAAGTCCTCCCGCTGTGGGACATCTCCCAGGTAATGACGGCCGTCATGTAGAAAATAGCGGGCACGTTTCATGACGATACCGAGGCGTTTCAGATCCTCCGCCTGGAGACGGGTCTGCCGCCGGGCGATGAGAATCCGTTGCATTGAGCGCACACCGACGCCAGGAATGCGCAACAGCTCCTCTTTACTGGCCCGGTTAACGTCGAGGGGGAAATGCTCCAGGTGGCGCAGCGCCCAGGCTGCTTTCGGGTCGAGTTCGGTATCGAGTTGTGGGTGGGTCGGATCGAGGATTTCCTCCAGTTTGAACTGGTAAAAACGGAGCAGCCAGTCAGCCTGATAGAGGCGGTGCTCACGCAGCAGCGGCGGGGCGCCGGATAGGGCGGGCAGGCGATTGTCCTGATTGACCGGAATATAGGCGGAATAATAGACCCGTTTGAGGCCGGGACCGCGGTAGAGCAGATCACTGCGTTGCAGGATGGTGAGGTCGGTTTCCGGTGTGGCCCCGACGATCATCTGGGTGCTCATGCCGGCCGGGTTGATGGCTTTGTGCTTTTGTCGCCTGGCGGGCAGGCGCCGGTTACCGGTTAATTGATGGACGTCGCGAAACACTTGCAGGATCTGCCGTTCATCCTTCTCTGGTGCCAGCTGCCGCAAGCTCTGTTGGCTCGGCAGCTCGATGTTGGCACTCATCCGGTCGGCCAGCTTGGCCGCTTCGGCCAGCAGTTCCGGACTGCAGCCGGGAATCACTTTCAGGTGGATGTAGCCGTTAAAATGATGCTGATTACGGAGCAAGCGCAGGGTTGCCAGGAGCGGCTGCATGCTGTCGTCCGGGTTGCTGAAGACGGCCGAGCTGAGGAACAGTCCTTCTATGTAATTGCGGCGATAAAAGTTGATGGTGAGCTGGGCCAGTTCCGCTGGGCAAAAACTGGCACGACGATGATCGTTCGAGCGACGGTTGACGCAATAGGCGCAGTCGTAAAGGCACTGATTGCTGTAGAGCACTTTCAGTAACGAAATACAGCGACCATCGGCCGACCAGGAGTGGCAGATGCCGCTTTTATGTGCGGCTCCCACGCCAGCTCCTTGTCGGGTGCTGCCGCTCGAGGCGCAGGAAGCATCATATTTGGCGGCGCCGGAGAGGATCTGCAGTTTCTCTTCCAGGTTCAGGGCAGTGTTGGTCATGGGCTTTTTAGTGATCAGTTGTTGTGTGGGCATGATGAAACCTCTTTTTGTCGGTTCTGATGAAAATAGCCTGCAGGTGTGACAGGAAAAGACATCAGAGTTGCTCAGTTGTCTTACGCCAGTACGGGGCACTGATAATTACGATCGCAACCTGTTCGTGGATTTCCAGAAGGTCAGTGCTTGCGGCTGATTAAATTGTAGCGAAGTGAAGTTATGCAACTCTTGACCTGGTTTTCTGCAGCAGATACTCCAAGGGCGCCATTGCTGCGCCCTTGAAGATCGTTCAGGGTTGTTCGGATCAATTATCCCATTGGTGTAGTCGGGTTCGAATCCGCAGCATTCTATCCCGCAGACGTCCGTTGTTCCGTTCCAGAAGTGAGGCGCTGATAATGATCAGAACGCCAAGCACCATCAGGCTGCTCCAGCCGGTTAAAGAGTAGTAGCTGAAGGCGGTTTTCAGATGGTAGCCGAGGCCTAGCAGCGCGCCACAGATACCACTGAAGAAGATAACCTTTTGTTCGACCAGGTAGCCGTAAGTCAGTACGCTGACAGCGATCAGCAGGCAGAAAAAGGAGCTGGTCAGGCTGGGGTAGAGCAGCAGATTAACTGCTGCGCTCAGGATGGCGACGCTAGCGGCGGTGCGACGATAATTGCTGCCGTTGCCGATTGCATAGCGGGAGAGGAGGGCCAGGAGACCGGCGATCGGTAAGGTCGCAAGTGGTAAGCTCCATTGATCGCTCAGAGTCCATGACCTGTTGAGTAGGTCGACCAGGTTGATCCAGGCCAAACTCGCCATGACCGCACCGCTGATCTGTAGTGTGTGTTGCCAGGGCTTTCTGCTGGTCAGTTGCGGCAGGAAGGCAAAACACAGAAGCGCCAGCGAGGTGAGGATGGCCGAAACGAAAAGCTGACTTGGCGTGTAAAAGTAACAGGCGCGACCGACCAGGATCAGTGACGGAACCCAGAGCATGCCGCGAGAGAGGCGGCCTTCGAAGGTGTTGAGGCTTGTTTCTCGGCACAAGTAGCGGATTTCAATATAGGTCAGTGAGGCAACCAGCAAGACAAATACTCCGGCAATCAGGTTAGGTTGCCGGGTTGGCAGTAGCAACGTCAAATTGCCGATGATGAAAGCGGCCGAGAGCAGTTTGGCCCGGTTGTGGCCAAGGGTCAAAAATGAAAGGTGGCAGAGTGGACTCAGAAACATGATGCCAGCAGCGGCAATGAGGATAGCCATGGTCGGGCTGGCAGCGATCCAGGTTGCATAACCCGGGAGTTTGGCAAATGCACTATCCCAGGAAAATTGGGAAAAGAGCAGGGCTCCCATGACGGCAAAGTTGATCGGTGTGAGCGCCAGTGTCAGCCCGAGCAGAGTGCGGGCTCCTTTGCTCTCTTTAAGGCGTAACCCGCAGAACAGGCCGCCCAGCGATAGAACACTGGTAAACCCAAGCAGCAGCAGGTAGCGTTGCAGGTCGTTACCGGGAGCCCAGTGCTGAAAGAGGAAGGTCGAAGCGGAGACGACGATTATAATTGCCCCGATGCTGCGCAGCACCCGCGAAAGAATTGTTGTGTCATTGAAATTGAAGCCGGTTTTTGCCGAACCTGTAGCCGTGTCGTTCTGTTCCGTTTCTTCTTCAAAAATGAAATCAGGCCTACTTTGATCATTCATAACTGGGCTCCTCGTTCTGAGATGAAATTTTTACTGTTCGTCGGTTAGTTGCTTCAGCTCTTCGCGCAGTTGCGCGTCGTCTTCAGCGCATATAAACGATTCTTCCAGCGGATCAGTGCTGATGCCGCATTCTCCCGACAGTTCTTTTTCGGTCACCCGTATTTCCCAGCGATCGAAAATCTCATCCAGTTCGCTGCTGGTATCTGCACAACTCGATTGGATGCTGGTCAATGCCTCGGCCCGCGACTGCCGGGTGCGCATCAAGTTGCGCTTTTCAACCAGCTCTGCGAATTTCTCTTCCATGGCGCCAATATCTTTGCTCAGTTGCGATTCGACCTGCTCATGTTCGTTGACTCTTCGGCGCAACTGTTCGCTCACCTGTGTCGCTTGTTTGCTGCGCCGTAAACACTCCATGGCCCGTTGCTCATCTGATTTGGCGGAATCTACTGCACGCTCACGCCAGCGCTCGGCAGACTGCTCTTGATCCTGTAGCCGCTGGCGTAGTTTTTTTCCGTCCTGCCGTACCCGGCCTAATTGCACCTTGGCCTTGGCCACCGACTCACGAGATTCTCGCAAAGCGCTGTTGATCAATGCTTCCTGGTTTTCAATCTGGCTTACCGCCCAGTCGACCCGTGAGAAGATTCCGCTTGTCCATCTTTTGACAACTTTCATTTTTGGTCTCCTTGTCTGTTAGAGTTGAAGGAGACTTTCGCAATCGTTGTGCCAGTTTGTCGTTGTCGGTTAAGTGCCTGATACTATGTGTCTATTTGATTTCTGTGGGGAAGGTTTGGTGTGGGTGATACGAGATAAGTGTTCTCTTTATGCGTATAATAGGTGCATGGAATGTACTTGTTTAGTTCTCTTGCGCAGCTCGTTGCGAGGCAGCCAGCCTGCGCACTCTAACCAATTAGGGGGGGCGGCTGGAATAAGATCAAGATAGAGGGGAGTGAAATAATTGCGCTGCCGATTATTCGTTCTGACTTGCTGTCATGCACATGAAAATGTGTGGCCCATTCCCGGAATTCTGGCATTGGTGATTTTCATTGTCAGCTTCTAGCGCAGAGATGTTTAGAGGAATAACTGATATGCGGGATCATCAGTCTCTTCTACAAAACGATAGCCGAGATCGACAAGAAATTTCTGCAGTTTTTTCTCGTCACCGTCAGGGATTTCCAGACCGATCAGCACTCGACCGAATTCACCACCCTGATTCCGGTAGTGAAACAGGGAAATGTTCCAGTCAGCCCCCATGTCGGCCAGAAAACGGGTCAGCGCGCCGGGCCGCTCCGGGAACCAGAAGCGGAACAGGCGTTCGCTGGCAGCTTCGGCCGAACGACCACCGATCATGTAACGCAGGTGGGTTTTGGCCAGCTCATTGTCGGTCAGGTTGATGTTCTGAAAGCCTTGTTCGCTCAGACGGCTGGAAAAACACTCCCGATCCTTGCCGCTGCCGATGGAAACCCCCATAAACAGTTGTGCCTGGCTGCGGTCAGCGAGCCGGTAGTTGAATTCGGTGATGTTGACGCCTTCGAGCAGATGCTCACAGAAGTGGCGCAACGCACCCGGTTTTTCCGGGATGGTCACCGCGAACAATGACTCGCGCCCTTCGCCGGTCATGGTCCGTTCAGAAACGTAACGCAATCGCTCAAAGTTCATGTTAGCGCCGGAGTTGATAGCAATCAGGGTCTGGCCGCTGATCTGGTGCTGCTTGACGTACTGCTTCAGGCCGGCCATGCCGAGCGCTCCGGCCGGCTCGACAATTGAGCGGGTCGCCTGGTAGACGCTCTTGATGGCCCCGCAGATTTCATCGGTGCTGACCCGGATGATTTCATCAACGGACTGCCGGCAGAGTTCAAAGGTCTGTTTGCCGATCTTGCGGACGGCGACCCCGTCGGCGAAGATACCGACCGAGTCGAGTGTCACCCGCTTGCCCGCTTTAAGTGAGCGGTACATGGCATCACTGTCGTAGGGTTCGACGCCAATGACTTTGATGTCCGGACAGAGGGCTTTCAAATAGGCGGCAATGCCGGCAATCAGGCCGCCGCCACCGACCGGCACGAAAACCGCGTCGATATTTCCGGCGCTCTGGCGTAACAGTTCATCGGCCACAGTGCCTTGCCCGGCGATCACCAGTTCGTCATCGAATGGATGGATGTAGGTCATGCCGGTTTCTGCGATCAGTTTCTGGCAAAGCTCGGCCGCTTCCGAGAAGTTGTCACCGTGCAGGACCACTTCGGCACCCATATTCTTGACCGCTTCGACCTTGATTTGTGGGGTTGTCGCCGGCATGACGATTAACGCTTTCAGGCCCAGTTGACGAGCAGAGAAGGCGACGCCCTGGGCATGATTACCTGCCGAGGCGGTAATCACTCCGGCCGCTTTTTCTGCTTCGGAGAGCTGGGCGATTTTGTTGTAGGCCCCTCGGAGCTTGAATGAGAAGACCGGCTGCAGGTCCTCGCGCTTGAGAAAAATATGGTTGTTCAGTGTCGCTGAGAGCTCGACTGCTTTTTCCAGGGGGGTTTCAACGGCGGCCTCGTAGACTTTGGAGGTCAATATCTGGCGGATCAGTTTCTGCATCATGGCTCCTTGTGGCAAAGTCCCGATTAGATAGCATAATTCCCCCGGCTTGTCAGGTGCTTGATAGCCTAGCTTCGATATCCTGAGGCGGCTCTGCACTTCGATTGCAGGGCATCGCTCAATAAACAAAAGCGCAGGAGAACGGTTTGCAGAAAATCTGCTGAAACCGGTCGTCCTGCGCTATTACTCATATTTGCGAGCTCGTGGATGATTGGCCGCAAAGTGTCGTTGGTTAATGCTCGGAAGGGGCTCTTGCTTTAAAAAGGCGTGAGTGATGTCAGTTGTGCATAAAGCAGACTCAGTAACAGAATCGTCAGCCAGGCAAATGTTTTGCTGATTGAATGAATCACGTTAAACCTCCGCATGTCGATGATTGTTGGACTTTTGTCGTGTGGCAACTGTTATAGCCGCAAGCAGCATTTGCCGAGTCTGTATTGCAATCACTGCATCTCCAGCGCAGCCTAACCAGGTATGGCGAGGCATGAGTCCGATGAGAGGAGATGTGCTTGCTGCTGACTTGTCGCCAGCTTCCTGGTTGAATATTAAAAACTGATTATAATTTTTGCGATATGGCCGGTTTTATCGCTGCAGTAGTTGATTTGACGGGTCGTTTCGCTGACCGGTTTTCATTATAGCGATTCATGTTTTTGGCTGAAATCTGGCTGACGTATTTTTCTATGGGCTTAATAGGAAAGCTGTGGAGTTTGCCTCTGTGAAATAACGGGTAGGATGCTGCAGAGGGTTTAGAGATGAAATAAATATAACCAAAAAGGTAATAAATCGACAGGGGTAAATTGTTATAATGCTTGAAATGAGAAGACAGTTCTGTGCCCCTCATTACTGTGGTTAGCTATCTGATTAGGAGTCGGTTTATTGTTCTCCGGAAAGGTCGTGGTTGTTAAAGACTGACAGTTCGAGGGCAAGACAGAGGAGAAGCGTCATGAGATATATTATCGTCTTTCTGATCCTGTTCACAGCGACATCGTCAATGGCTGCATCCGGCTCGACAATTTATGTTCTTAACAAGGCTGATGCCAGTACTCTTTACAGCGTTTTTCAGTATGCTCTGGAAAATACCCCGAACCAGCAGGCTGCCGACTGGCAGAATCCTTCTACCGGCCTAAGTGGTTCTACTTTGCCGATCAAAACTTATCAGACCTCATATGGGCAGTACTGCCGAGAATATCTGGCGACTCTGCAGATTGATGGCGCAATGCAACAAGCTTTCGGCACCGCTTGTCGTCAAGGCAACGGCAGCTGGAAGATTGCAGGTGAGAAGCTGGTGAAAAGACCGGGGCCGCAGTTGAAATTTGTCATTGTCAATCGGTCACATGAGCACGGATCCCAGCATGTTTTTAGACACCCGCCAAGTACACTATTGAAAATAAAGTGCAGCCCGCATGGCGATGTTTCACCGAATCAGGGACGGCAGAATTTTCACACTGATCAATTCCATCAACAGCTACGGCAGCTGAAAAGGGGAGGGCAGCCACAAACTGTCCCGCGACAAATTGAAAAGCAGCAACCGTCGAAATTGCTCAAACTGGTGAGTTATTAAAGAAAATATATTTGTACTTGTCCGTCCCATGTCCGATACTGTTTTCTTTTAAAGTGACAGGCCGCATCGGTCGATCTGGATAAAGGTCGTTTTGCGGGAGGGGCTAGAAGGACTCGTGAATGTATAAGATAGTTGTGCACCCCGGCAGTGCACATAAAGATGATTTTCTGTCGGTCAGTGTTTTGCTTTCCACGCATGATGTTGAAGCCGTTTATCGGCGTGAGGCAACGCCCGAAGATCTTGCTGACCCCTATACCTATGTTGTTGATGTCGGGATGGAGTACGACGAAGAGAAGCACAACTTTGACCACCATCAGGACCATTGCTTGCCGTGTGCATTCCATCTGGTGATGAAGCATCTTGGTCATCATCACAGTGCCATGTTGATGTTCGAATGGTACAGTCACATGAGCATGATGGATGTCCGTGGCCCCTATAAGACAGCTAAGCACCTCGGCGTCGATACCAGCGTGTTGTTCGCTTCGTCATCACCGATTGATGGCTATATCCTCTCACGGTTTTCACGGCTCAGGCAATTACGCAGGAGTGATATCTTTTACGTGCTGATGAAGGAGTTTGGTCAGGATTTGATCGCCATGATCGGGCGTAAGATGGAACGACTCGAACGCCTGAAGGCCGAAGCTCAGGTCGTATCGGTCAAGCACCTCAAGGCGGTTGTCAGCACCATTGCCGACAATCCGAAGTTGTCGATGGACCGCTACCTCAGCTTTCTCAACGACGACCGGATTGCCATGAGTATTACTCCTTCGATCCGCGGTGGTGGTTGGGAAATGCTGCGACTTGGGGACAACATGAACGTCGACTTCCGGGCCGTGGCCAACAACCCGGAAATACGCTTTGTCCACGCCAACGGTTTTGTGGCAAAAACCGAGACTATGCTGCCGCTGGATAAAACTCTTGAGCTGGCTATGCAGGCGGTAACGACCCCGAGTATTCTGGTTTCTTGAGTTCTGTTTTAGGGCTTGTTCTTTATCGGGAAAAGCAGGAAGCCCCATCCAGATGGATGGGGCTTCCTGCTTTGATTGCAATAACCAGCAGTTAGCTGATGACTACCTACTGTTGCAGCGTCGAACTGATCGTCGTTCAATCGATGCCGACAAACAGTTTGATGTACTGTAATCGTTCGTAATCGGATGGATTTTTACTGCGGATCTGGCTGAGCAGGCCACGATAATCACAAAGCTTTTTGTAACTGTGCTCTGCCATCCAGGTTTCCATCTCCTGCTGTATTTTACCAATCTGATCCAAGCCGTTAACATACAGGGTCGAGCAGAGCTGTACCACTTTTGCGCCAGCTAGAATCGCTTTAACCGCGTCACGTCCGGTGTGGATACCGGTGCTGCCGGCCAGATCGCAGGGCACTTTCCCTGTCAGCAGTGATAGCCAGCGGAGTGTGTAGTGGATTTCCTGAGGAGTGCTGTAAGGGTTGCCGTGCATCAGTTCCAGTTTGTCGATATCGATATCGAACTTGTAGAAGCGATTGAACAGCACCAGGCCATCAGCTCCCTGCCAGGTAATTTTACCGGCATCTTTATTCTTGCCGAACCAGCCGACACTGTAGGCGGGAGCTTCAGCGCGGTCTCTGGTCAGGCGATCGGCGATATTGGCAAAAGAGGTGAAGTAGGGCCCTACTTTTATTGCCACCGGGATTTTGACCCTGGTTTTGACATCATGCAGGATGCGTAAATGTTGATCGACGATCGCCGGACCTTCCTGCTTGGCGAGTGTCGGCATCAAACCGACATTCAGTTCGATGGCGTCCGCACCGACTTTTTCCAGCTGATTGGCATAGCCGGCCCAGCGCTCGGTGCTGATACAGTTGAGGCTGGCGATAATCGGAATATCGACTTCTTTCTTGGCCTCGCTGATCAGCTCTAAATAATCCTTCGGCCCCAGCTCCATTCCATAGCCCTGAATGTAATTATAAGCCTCTCCGTAACCGGAATAATCATCGGCATATTTGCTCAGGGCCATGGTTTCGGCTGCAATCTGCTCTTCGAACAGTGACTTCAGGACAATCGCCCCGGCCCCGGCAGAAGCACATTTTTTGACCCCGTCCAGGGTTTTGGTCAAACTGCTGCTGGCAACAACAAACGGGTTGCGCAGTGGTATCCCCATGTAGCTGGTCGACAGGTCCGCCATTTCAGACTCCTTTCAAATCTCAGAAAATATTGTCTACTATTTTAACAGAGAATTCGAGCAGGCAAAGCCCCGTTCAGATATATAAACTGTTATAATTATTGACATGAAACGACTCCATACCTTTCACCTCTGGGAAGGGCCACAAGCCGGCATGTTTAAAGAGATGCTGGCGCAGGAGGGGATTGCCTGTCTGGTTAAAAATGACCGTTTGTCGGCCGCGATTGGTGAAATTCCTTTTGTTGAGTGCTTTCCGGAGCTCTGGGTGGTCGACGAGGAAACCTATCCCCGGGCGCGGCTGCTACTGGATGGTTGGCTGGCAAAAGATAGCGATCCGGATGCCGTACCCTGGACCTGCCACGTTTGCGGTGAACGTTCTGCATCTCATTTTGAAGTCTGTTGGAAGTGTAGTCATCTGCGTGAATAGAGAGCAGATAAAAGGAGAGATTCTTTGTGGATGGAAATTGATGTCGGGTGGCCCAGCTCACCCGGCATTTTTTATCGAAATTTGCCGAAAAACAGTGATCTAAAAATCGGTGAGTAAAAAAAGTTTTTCTGCCAGCTGCTGTGGGTAAAAGTTGAAAAGATTCACCTTTAATTAGCCATCCTTCTGAAAATACAATGAATCCAGCCTGGTAGACATGCCAATCAGGTTCAGTGTGATACATTTATGGTTATTTTATGGTGGGAATTTGATATCTGGTACGGGTGCTGTTTAGACCATTGTTTTATGGGGTTTTTTCATAAAAATAAGGCATTGACTAGACGTGCCGTGGTGAGATATAGAAAAAAATAACATTGAAGGTATTGTCACCCATTGCAAAAGAAGGAGTCATAGTATGGAAGCGCACAATCACAATATTGCCGTTCCTTGTCGTTGCGGAGGCCAGGCAAAAGTTTTCGGTCCGAGTGAGTATGCCCCCACCAGTCACTGGGGAATCTACTGCTCAAAAAATGATTGCGATAAAATGGCTTCGGCGAACTGTCTCGAAGAAGCGGTTGAAACGTGGAACGAAGAACAGATGATCGAGATTTATTGATCGCTCGACCATTTGTCGAAAAAGAAAGAGGCGGCCAGTTAGGCCGCCTTTTCTTTTTCTGCGCTGATTCTTCCGGCTTCAGCTGAAAAGTGCTACTATCTGGCGGTTGTCTGAATTGCCCTTTCACCGTTATTATATGTACTGACCCTTTAGCCGACGAAAATATCATGACAAACCAACAAGTAGCTCCCGATACCATCCATTTGCACGATTATAAAACCCCGGCCTACCTGGTTGAAAATGTTGCGTTGAGCTTTCAGCTTGAACCCTCAGCGACACGGGTTCAGTCACGGCTGCAACTTTTTCGCAATCCGGATCGCAGCGCAGCCGAACCGTTGATCTTGGACGGCAACAGTATGCAATTGCTCGCTATCAAGCTTGATGGAGAACAGTTGCCCGAGTCTGACTATCAGCTGACCGAGGAAGCTCTCACTATCCCGGCGGTCCCTGAGAAATTCACCCTGGAGATCGAAACCCGGATCGATCCGGCGGGCAACAGTTCGCTGGAAGGGTTGTACCAGTCGAGCGGTAATTTCTGTAGCCAATGTGAAGCGCACGGTTTTCGTAAGATCACCTTTTATCCCGATCGGCCCGATGTCATGGCCCGTTTTCGGGTGCGGATCGAGGCGGATAAACAATACCCGGTGCTGCTGAGTAACGGTAACCTGGTTGGTGAAGGTGGGTTGCCGAACGGTCGTCATTTTGCCGAGTGGGAAGATCCGTTCCCCAAGCCGAGCTATCTGTTCGCTCTGGTGGCTGGGGACCTGGTCTGCCTGGAGGATCATTACCAAACCGCCTCCGGGCAAGATGTGTTACTGCAGATCTATGTCGAAGATCGTAACCGCGATTATTGCGAGCACGCCATGGTGTCGTTGAAGAATTCGATGCAGTGGGACGAAGAAGTTTTCGGTCTGGAATACGATCTCGACCGTTACATGATCGTTGCCGTCGATGATTTCAATATGGGAGCGATGGAAAACAAGGGTCTGAACGTCTTCAATTCGAAGTATGTGCTGGCTCATCCGGAGACCGCAACCGACATCGATTACCTTGGCGTTGAAGGGGTTATCGGTCACGAATATTTCCACAACTGGACCGGCAACCGGGTCACCTGCCGCGACTGGTTTCAGCTCAGTTTGAAAGAAGGCTTGACCGTGTATCGTGATCAGCAGTTTTCGGCCGATATGAACTCAGCGGCGGTCAAGCGGATTGATGATGTGCGGATTCTGCGCCAGCATCAGTTCCCCGAGGATGCCGGACCCATGGCCCATCCGGTGCGCCCCGCCTCGTACGTAGAGATCAACAATTTCTACACCATGACCGTTTACAACAAGGGCGCTGAAGTGATCCGCATGATGCGCACCCTGCTCGGTGAAGAGAATTTTATCGCCGGGGTGCAGCTTTATCTCCAGCGTCATGACGGGCAGGCGGCGACCTGTGATGATTTTGTTCAAGCGATGGAAGAGGCCGGGCAAATCGATTTGTCTCAGTTCAAACTCTGGTACTCTCAGGCCGGGACCCCGCAGGTGCTGATCCGGGACGATTACGATGAAGAACAACAGACTTTAAGCCTGAAGGTCCTGCAGCACTGCCCACCAACGCCCGAGGCACAGAGCAAGCAGCCATTCCATATCCCGCTGGCGATCGGCCTGCTCGATGCGCAAGGGAAGGATCTCCTTTTGCAATTGGCAGGTGAGACGAGCGCCGGAGCAGCGACCCGGGTTCTGGAACTGACCGAAAAAGAGCAGGTATTTACCTTTGTCGGTTTGCCAGAGAAACCGGTCATCTCACCGTTGCGCGGATTTTCTGCGCCGGTGCGACTTAAGTGCGATTTCAGTGATGCTGAGCTGGCCTTCCGCATGGCCCACGACAGTGACTCCTTTAATCGTTGGGAAGCCGGGCAGACATTGGCTGTCAAAGAGATGTTGCGGATGCTGGGAGACCTCGAGCAGGGGCGTCAGTTTGCACTCAGCCCCAAGTTTGTGACGGCCTGGCGGCATGCTCTCGATGATCGTGAAGCCGATCCGAGTTTATTGACTCAACTACTGACGCTGCCGAGTGAACAGTATCTGGCCGAGCAGCTCGCGGAATACGACCCGCAGGCGATCCGCGAAGTGCGCGATCGTGCCCGCTGGCAGTTGAGCAGTGATTGCCAGGGACGTTTGTTGGAGCGTTATCAGGAAAGCATCAGCAAGAGTGACTATCAACTCGACCCGGTTTCTGTCGGCCAGCGCAGTCTGCGTAATTTCTGTTTAACCTTGCTGATGGAGCTCCACGAACAACGGATTACCGATCTCTGCCTGCAGCAATACCAGGAGGCAGACAATATGACCGACCGGTTGGCGGCTTTCGCCGTGCTGGTCGATAATCCGGCCAGGGAACGGCAGCTGGTGGTCGAGGATTTCTATCAGCAGTGGCAACAGCACCCGCTGGTGGTCGACAAGTGGTTCAGCATCCAGGCCCTGTCCCATCAGCCGCAGGTGTTTTCTGAGGTTGAGCAGTTGTTACAGCATCCGGCCTTTACCCTGAAGAATCCGAACCGGTTGCGCTCGTTACTTGGTGCCTTCACGCAGAACCTGGCCGCTTTCCACCGTGCTGACGGCGCCGGTTATCGGTTGTTGGTTGAGCAGGTTCTCCTGCTCGATCAACGTAATCCGCAGCTGGCGGCGCGGATGGCCGGACCTTTCACGCGTTGGAAACGGCTGGAGCCGCAGCGGCGTGATCTGATGAAGGCCGAGCTGCAACGGATGCAAGCGGAAAAACTGTCGAAAGACCTGTATGAAATTATCAACAAAAGCCTTCAATAGGAAAAACTGATGCAGCAAGAAATAGTCATCGTCGGCTGCGGCGATATCGGATGCCGGGTCGGTGGAATATTGTCGGAGCAGGGGCAGAAAATTATTGCCACTGCTAAGACCGAAGAACGTGCCAAAGAGCTTCAAGCTAAGGGTTTTGCAACTATCGTTGGGCATTTCGATTATCAGGAGGATACCCCGGAGTTGCCACTGCAGGGGCGGCAGGTTTATTATTTTATGCCGCCGCAAGGAGGTGGCAAGAGCGATTATCGGATGCTCAACTTCTGCCGTAAGCTTTCAGCTGACAACATTCCGAGTAAGATTGTTTATCTCAGCACCAGTGGTGTTTATGGTGATTGTGGCGGCGCGCTGGTGACCGAAGAGACACCGATCAATCCGCAGACCGCCCGGGCGATGCGTAGGGCCAGTGCCGAACAGCAATTGCAGGAGCAGGCAGAGAAGCTTGGCTTTGAGCTGGTTATCCTGCGGGTGACCGGGATCTACGGGCCAGGCCGCTTGCCGGTTGCGCGCATCATGCAGGGCCATCCGGTACTGACACCGGAGGACGCCTCTTTTACCAATCGGATTCATGCCTTCGACCTGGTGCAGATCTGCCTGGCGGCGATGGAACGGGGTGGAAATGGTGAAATATTTAATGTCTGCGATGGTCAGGAAAGCAGCATGACCGACTATTTCAACGCGGTCGCCGATCTGCACCAGCTGCCGCGGCCGGAACAGCTCAGCCTGGCCGAAGCGGAAAAGGTGATGAATCCCCTGATGCTCTCTTATCAGAAAGAGTCGCGGCGGATGGCAAATCAGAAACTGAAAGAAAAATTGGGAATTGAACTGATGTATCCGACCCTGGAAGAGGGACTTAAAGTCTGTCGGGAGGATCAATGATCGGTCATGTCGCTTCAGCCGCCGTCAAACCGGTGGCAAGTTTTACCCGTGGATTCAGCTACCCGTTGCGGGCAGCCAAGTTTCTCAGTAAGAAACCGAGCCTGCTGAAATTTCTGGCGATTCCGTTTGCTATCAACGTGCTGGTTTTCTCGCTCTCGGTTTATTTCGGCCTCGATATGTTTGAAGGGCTGCTCGAAACCTACGCTCCGAGTACAGAAGTCTGGTATGGGATGATCCTTTATTACCTGGCCTGGACGGTTGCACTGCTGCTGACGACGGTCACGGTTTTTTTCTCTTTTACCGTGATCGGTAACCTGATTGCGTCACCGTTTAACGAACTGCTTTCCGAGCGGACGGAAGAATTGCGGCTTGACCAGAGATCAGAACAGTCTTTCAGTCTCAGTCGGTTTGGCAAAGAGGCGAAGCATGCACTGTTTGTCGAAGTGAAAAAGCTTTCGGTCTTTGTCATCTGCATGTTGCTGTTGTTCGCGATAAACTTTGTCCCTGGGATCGGGGCGATGATTTATGCCGTACTCGCGCCCGCGTTCACGCTTTTTTTTCTGGTGGTTGAGTACCTGGCGTTTGTGCTGATGCGTAAACAGCTGACTTTTAAGCAGCAGCGACGTTACATTACGCAGAGTCCGGTACTGATGAGCGGTTTTGGTTGTGCGGTTTTCTGCCTGCTGGCCATTCCTTTTGTGCAGTTTTTCTGTATTCCACTGGCGGTTGTCGGAGCCACTCTGCTCTGGTGTGATTTTCCACGTGAGGAGCCCGAATGAAAGCTGAGCGTTTTGCTAGCCGTTTAATCTTCGGTTTATGCCTCTGCCTGTTTTACGCGATCCCTGTGGTTGCTCTGTCGCCCGGGTTGGTCGAAGAGAACAATCATGCGGCAGCTCTCTTAGCGCAGGGGAGGCCCCTTGAAGGGCTTGCACTGTTTAAGCAACTTCACGGGAAAGTTCCCCAAGATAACCAGATCAAGAGAAATTTGCTGCATGCCTACCAGGCTGCCGGGTACATGTTGCAGGGGCAAAAGCATTTCGAACAGCTCGCTGAGCTGATGCTGGAGGCTCAGGATTTTGATGATGAAAGGCGCGAATTCTGGATACTGCGTGGTTATGCCCTGCTGATGCTGAAAAGGTATGATGAAGCCGAAACTGAGTTTCTGGAAGCGCTGGGTATGGGCGAGCCGGATGCCGGGATATACTATCAGCTGGGGATGATTTATTACCAGACCGACCGGATGTATCTGGCCTTCGACTCGTTGGAGTCAGCTCTGTTGTACGATCCGGAGCATCATGCCGCGGGCATGATGCTGGAAAAAGTTCGTCGCGAACTGGCCGTTGAAGGAGGGATGGACAAAGAGTATGGCGGTCATTTTGTCATCACTTTTGACGGGCAGGAAAATGATGAGCTGGGCGCCGAGGTTCTTGAAGCGCTTGAAGAAGCATACAATTGGATCGGCTCCCAGCTGGATCATTATCCGGACCAGCGGGTTACGGTGATTCTCTATTCCCGCCAGCAATTCCGAGACGTGACCAATTCACCAGAATGGTCCGGAGGTCTCTACGATGGCAAGATCCGTCTGCCGGTCGGTGGTATTTCGGCTGTGAGCAAACAGGTCCGCGCTTTGCTCTATCACGAGTTCATGCACGTGGTGCTGCGGGATATTGCCGGTAACAGATTGCCGGTCTGGCTGAATGAGGGGTTGGCAGAGGTGGCAGAGGCTCAGATTGTGCCACCTGCTCAGTCTCTCTTGTCGTCAGGGCAGGGAAAGGATAAATTGTTTCCTTTCAACTCATTGGAGGGCCCATTCCAGCGCTTTAGCGGGATGCAGGTCATGTTGGCCTATGAGCAAAGCTACTTGATGGTCAACTATCTGATTGAACAGTATGGCTGGCACCAGCTGCGGGATCTGGTTTTCTCGCTCAGTGAAGGCCGCTCGATTTCGCAAGCTATTGATGCCGTGTTCGGAGATTTTGGATTGAGCTACAGCCGTTTCGAGCAGCAATGGCGGGAAACTCTGTGACTCATTCTTCAGGAGGCTGCGGTTCCTCCTCCTGGGCGGTTTCCTTGACAGCTTCGGGCGGTTCTGTGCGGATCAACTCAATCTCTTCTTCCAGCAGAACGGCAGCTTGCTTCAGGCCGACCAGCTTTTCCAGCAGTCGGGCAATTTCCTTGTTGGCAAGAAAATCTTTCTGCCCCACCTGATACAGATCATCCACTTCTTTTCCCAGTTCAGCGTGGAGCTGCTCAATCTTTTTGTGGATCGCTCCCAGGTCGATTTTTTTCTGTACTATTTGCTTGTATTGATTGGCTCTGAACGATGCCGAGTTCAGCACATTGCGGGTTGCTTTCAGTAACTGATCGGTTTTCTGGGTCATCGACTGCTCCTGTGTCTGCCTGAATTGTGATGATAAAAACTATAACAGATTACCGACTGAAAAAAGTTGCCGACAGTTATTTGTCCGAGCCGCAAACAAGAAAGATGACGGTTGCCGTACCGGTTGATCTGAGCTAAACTGCCAGTTTATTTTTAATGTGAGTACAAATCAGGATGCTGTGCATCCATCTAACCGTCATCGGGAGTTTCAGCACCATGAGTGAAGCAGGAAAAACAAAATTTCAGATCGATCTGCGCCGCCATCTTCGAGAACATGAGGTTGATGATAATCTGATCCATCTGATTACCGAGATTGCTGAAGCCTCTAAGTACATCATCAACTCGATCCGTACTGGTGACCTGGGTGTTGCCGGTACGTCAAATCTTTACGGTGAGCAGCAGTTGGCGCTTGATGTCCTGGCAGATCGGATTTTGCGCAAGCGCCTTGATCACTCACGGGTGGTCGCCAACATGATGTCGGAAGAGATGGATGAAATCATCCCGATCTCGCCGGACTGCGACGGCAAGTATTCGGTCGCTTTCGATCCGCTCGATGGATCTTCTCTGGTCGATGTTAACCTCGCGGTCGGCACCATCGTTTCAATCTTCGAAGGTTGTGACCTGTTGCAGCCCGGCCGCCATCAGGTTGCAGCGATGTACATTCTGTACGGGCCCCGGACCACCCTGGTTTACAGCGTTGGCAAAGGTGTTCATGAGTTCGGCATGAACACCCTGATGGAATACACGCTGATTCAGGAGAACATCACGATCGAGCCGAAGGGGAATCTTTATTCTCCGGGGGGGCAGAGAAATCAATATACTCCGGGCACGGAAGCTTTTGTTAACCACCTCGAAGAGCGGGGCGTCAAGTTGCGTTACAGCGGTGGCTTTGTTCCCGATATCAATCAAATTCTGCTCAAAGGGAAGGGGATCTTTTTCTACCCGCATCTGCAGAATCTTCCCAAGGGCAAGTTGCGCCTGTTGTTTGAACTGAGTCCGATGGCTTATTTAATCGAACAGGCTGGTGGCGCTGCCTCCAATGGGCATCAGCGAATACTTGATCTGCAGCCGGAGCAGATTCACGAACGCGCACCGGTATTCATCGGCTGCAAAGAAGATGTCGCATTGGCCGAAGAGTTTATTGCCCGGCTAGAGGGCGATAAGCAGCCTGCTGCCGAAAAGAAACCGCGTAAAAAAGCCACTGTCAGCTAATTTGTTCTACAACAGGTCGTCATAATGCTCCGATGGGGATTTCTACTTCTGCTGCTGTTGTTCAGCACGGCTGTTGCTGCGAGTGCTGACAGCTTGACGCAACGGGAGTGGATGGAGCAGTTGAGTGATAGTCTCGGTTGGGGTTACGGCTTGCCGGATGACCCTGTTGCCGATGATTATATTGCTCTGCTCTCCGGGGAGCGTACTCTTCAGGTCGAAGCAGAGGAGAACCACCGGCGGTCCGATCGGGTCGCTATCAAGCGGCTTACCAATTACGGTATGTACAGTGGCTCCGGTTGGGTGAGCGGTCGCAAAGAGATTGTCGACCTGCATATTGCTGTATTGATCCCGCACAACGGTCGTTATCAACTGTCAGCAGCAACTCGCCTTCCGGGAGTGAAATTCGCTGTGGCAGGGCAGGAGTTTGCCGCTACGGCTGGCAACAGATTCACCTATCAGGCGCTTGGAGAAGTAAATCTTCTTGCCGGGCCGACAGAAATTCTCGTCACTCTGCCACCCAATGCCGGGATCGATTATTTGCGGTTATTTGCTCCGCCGCTGCCGTCGATTGCACCGCTTCAGGGTTGGCAACCGGAGCACCGGTTGGACGCCGCCGACTTGGCTTTGACGACGTTGCAGGCTCTCGACCTCGTGGCAACCCTGCCCCTTTCTGGACAAAAACAGACTTTTGAGGCTGAGTCCGCTGTGCAGCAGGAGGGCGTCGAGGTCACCAATGATCGCCACCTTGGCGTACCGAGTGGTCGAGCCTGGGTCAGAGCCCGCCACCTTGCGACCACGTGGCAGTTACCCTTGTCGTTGTCGCAGCCCGGTTGCTACCAGCTGGTTTTACGCGGTCGCAGCCATGAGCCGATTCAAATCGCTCTGCCGGGGATACTGGTAGGACAGGTCGAATTCGGCCAGGCGCTTACGAACCATTCTTTCGGCAACTTCTGTCTGCCACAGGGTGAGCAGGTTTTTGTGTTTGATTTGCCGCCATGGGCCGGGATTGATAGCTTGGAATTGCATGAGCTCGATATTTCTCAGGCAACGGTCATTCGTTTACTCGGTTTGTCGGCGGGACAGACTGCGGTAGATCGTCAGGTCATCAATGAAATATTGCAATTGTTGTCCAGCCTGACCCATTGATTTTCGGTTTTGTAACCAATAAAAA
>CALZHQ010000074.1 GCA_945787295.1 uncultured Desulfuromonadales bacterium | reverse complement strand
GCCACCGATAAATTTTTCAAAAAAGCGCTTGTGCAAACGATACTTACTGTTGAAGATAACCGCTGGGGCCTTGCCTGCGGCATCGCGATTTACCCCCTGGTCGAACCAGCGGGCAGAGAATTCTGCGGTGGCCAGTAAACGATAATTCATTCGTCCCAGGGAATCGACCCGACAGCCCTGGATCGCCCCTGGCTCTGTGCTGATGCAGCCGATCACCTCCCCGGCCCGCAGGTAGTTATGGGTCTGCTCCTGATCATCAACACGCAGGTCGATCAAAAATTTGTCCTGCTGCAGCAGAGGAGCAACCGCGTCGAGAAACCAGCTGGCGAGACTGTCGGCGTTGATACCGATCGCCAAACTGCTCGGCTCTCTGGCCGGGGTGAGCAGGATCTCTTTACTTAAACCTTCTTCCAAAAAACGTACCTGCTGATAATGCGTCAACAGCGCCTGCCCTGCAGCGGTCGGACGCGGCGGTGAACTCCGCGTCAGCAGGACCTGGCCACAAACCTCTTCAAGTTGGCGAACTCGCTGGGAAACAGCAGACTGGGTAATACACAGCGTCCGGGCCGCGCGCTCAAAACCACCTTGCTGAATCTTCAATCTGTTTATAGTCAAGCATTTCTTCATATTAGCAAAACTTATGGGGTGAAAAAACAATGAATTTTACTTTTAAACACCTGTGACCTAAGCTGATGTTCAAAATTGTGTTTAAGGGAGAGAATGAGATGTTTGCCTACTTTCAGGGAGTGGCCGTCGGCGGCGGCCTGATCATAGCCATCGGTGCCCAGAACGCTTTTGTCTTGTCCCAGGGGGTGCGCCGCAACCACCCGCTGCAGACCGCACTGGTCTGCAGCATCTGCGATGCCAGCCTGATCCTGGTCGGGATCAGCGGCGTCGGCGCGCTGGTTGCCGCCAATCCGCAGCTGACTCAGCTGGCCAGCTGGCTCGGCGCCCTGTTTCTGTTTTTCTACGGCTATCGCTCCTGCCGCTCGGCCCTGCGCGGCAACAGTTTGCAGGCAGATGCGGCACTGATCTCTTCACGCAAGCGGCTGCTGATAACCACCCTGGCCTTTACCTTTCTCAATCCCCACGTCTATCTGGACACCATCCTGCTGGTTGGCGGGCTCAGCGGTCAGCTGGGGCAGAACGATCGTTACCTGTTCGGAGCCGGAGCGATGACCGCCTCCTTCCTCTGGTTTTTCAGTCTCAGCCTGGGTGCCGGGCTGCTGGCGCCGCTCTTTCGCAAACCGCTGGCCTGGCGGTTTCTGGACGGCCTGGTCTGTTTGAGTATGTGGGCTATTGCCTTAGGTCTGCTTTGGCCGCAAGGAAAAATCTTGCCTTCAGGGCCTTGAGAAAAATATCATCAGGCAATATAATGATACCCATGTAGAGAAAAGAGATTCGCCAACCCCAGCAAGGAGGTTTGCCTATCGAAACTACGCCCGATTCAATGAGGAGAACGACTCAAGCATTTGCGCGGAGGCGTAGTGCTTTACGCCGCACAAGCGAATGTGCTGATTGACGCCGAGCTGGTGAAAAAGGGCAGTTTCCGGACAGAAACTATTTAGGCGCAGGTCCGGTAACGATTCATCTTTACCCCAACCGCCCCTGCCAGTGAGGATGTCATGCAGGAATCCGCAGCAAGCCAGCACCCCTTCGAACGCCTAACCCCGGAATTCATTATCGATGCCGTCGAAGCGGAGGGCTATCGCTGCGATTGCCGTAATCTGGCCTTGAACAGTTATGAAAACCGGGTTTATCAGATCGGAATCGAGGACGGAGAGCCACTGATAGCCAAGTTCTACCGACCCGATCGCTGGAGCGATGCGCAGATTCTGGAAGAACATCAGTTCACCCAGGAGTTGGCCGACCAGGAGCTGCCGGTCGTCGCGCCCCTGGCGAATGCAGCCGGCGTCAGCCTGCGCCACTTCGGAGGCTTTCGCTTTGCCCTCTACCCGCGTAAAGGCGGCCAACCGCCCGAGCTGGACAATCTGGAGCACTTGCAGATGCTCGGCCGACTGCTCGGCCGGATTCATCTGGTTGGGTCCAGCTCCCCTTTTCAGCACCGCCCAGAGCTAAGCAGAGAAAATTTCGGTCGCCAGAGCGTCGCCTATATCACCGAACATTTTATCCCTCCGGAGTATCGCGAAGCCTACCAGAGCCTGACCGGTGATCTTCTTCAGCAGATCGAAGAGATCTTTCAGCGGGTGAACCCGCTTCGGCTGATCCGCCTGCATGGCGATTGCCACAGCGGCAACATGCTCTGGCGCGACCAACGCTACCATTTCGTCGACTTTGATGACGCCCGCATGGCTCCTGCGATTCAGGATTTATGGATGCTGCTTTCCGGAGATGAGCTGCAGCAGCGCCAGCAATTGGAAAAAATTCTTGATGGCTATTTCAGTTTCTATGATTTCAACCCGGCCGAACTGCAATTGATCGAACCGCTGCGCAGCCTGCGCATGCTGCACCACAGCGCCTGGCTCGCGCGCCGCTGGCAAGACCCCGCCTTTCCACGCACCTTCCCCTGGTTCAACAGTCTGCAATACTGGGGGGAGCATATCCTTGAACTGCGGGAACAACTGGCGAACCTGCAGGAACCGCCGTTGCACCTGTGAATCTCGAAAAAGAACGGCCTTATAACCTAAAAAAAGATTTTTAACGCAGAGACGGAGAGGTCGCAGAGTTCGCTGAGAAAACCCAACCTCTCCGCCTCTCCATTCTCAGCGCCTCTGCGTTAGAATAAGGGGGTTCGTTTGCGACCCTCTTTAGGGTTATAGTTCCGAAAAAAAAAGGCCGCTCTTGCGAGCGACCCTTTTTTGAATATTTGCACCTGTCAATTTTTCACATGGCAGCCTTTGCAGCTGACCGGTCCGCTTGATTTGCGGTGGCAGCCCTTGCACTGGCCATGAAAGGCCTTGGTTAACCGGGGGATTGTCTTGTCAACGCCGTGACAGTCGGTACACTTGCCCCCATCGATCCCTTTGTGATGGCACTCGGTGCAATCAGAGATCTTACCCTGGTGCTGGACGTGCTGAAAGTTTATCTTTCCGATGGTGGTATCAAAAACGACCTCTTTCGGGCCGATATGATCTTCAGCGACAACAGCTGAGGCTCCTCTTTCGGGCCGATATGATCTTCAGCGACAACAGCTGAGGCTCCAAAGGCAATCAGCCCGACCATCAGCAACAAAAAGACTATCCGCTTCATTGGACCTCCCTCTCCACAGAAAAACTCTTTTCTAACAAATTATTAATATCACAAGCCAGGGTCCAGGCAAAGCAAAGAATACTCCATGCAGTACGAATTACCCAAATTGAGACAATCACCCCTTCAGCTTCCAGGTCGTGCCCTGTGGGCTGTCGAGCAGCTCGATGCCACTCTTCAGCAGGGCGTCGCGAATCTCATCGGAACGGGCAAAATCCTTATCGCTGCGCGCCTGTTTGCGCTCGGCGATCTGCGCTTCGATCTCCTCGAGACTGATCTCCAGCTTGGCCAGACCCGCCAACTTGACCTTCTCCAGCCAGCTGGCAGGATCGGAGTTGTAGATGCCAAGCACTTTGCCCAACGTCAGGACAGTTGCCCGCAGGTCCCGCACCTGGGCGACCAGCTCGGCTTTTTTGCGGAACTTCTTGGTCGCGCAGAGGCGGTTCATGGTCCGCACCCCTTCAAACAGGTGGGCAATCGCCAGCGCGGAGTTAAAATCGTCGTCCATCGCTTCGCGGAACTTGGCTTCCAGAGCGGCACCTTCAGTGCTTTCGACATCCGACTCCGGGGCCCCCTCAACAGCCTGATCGGCGGTTAGCAGCGCTTCGTAGAAACGGCTTAAACCCGCCTGCGCCTCGACCAGATTCTGATCGGAGAAATCGATCGGCGAACGGTAGTGGGAGGTCAGGATAAAGAAGCGCACCACTTCCGGGTCGTAAGTCTGCAGGATGTCGCGGATGGTAAAGAAGTTACCGAGCGATTTCGACATTTTCTCCTGGTTGACGTTGACGAAGCCGTTGTGAATCCAGTACTTGGCAAATGGCTTGTCGTTGGCCGCCTCGCTCTGGGCGATCTCGTTTTCGTGGTGCGGAAAGATCAGATCACGGCCGCCGCCGTGAATGTCGAAGCTGTCACCGAGCAGCGAGGAGCTCATCGCCGAACACTCGATATGCCAGCCCGGCCGGCCCGGCCCCCAGGGGGATTCCCAGGAAGGTTCATCCGGCTTGGCCGCCTTCCAGAGGGCAAAATCCATCGGGTTCTCTTTCTGCTCACCCGGCGTGATCCGCGCCCCGGCCTGCATCTCTTCCATGTTGCGCTTGGAGAGTTTCAGGTATTTATCGAATTTATCGACCCGGTAATAGACATCGCCGCCGGCCGGGTAGGCCACGCCTTTGTCGATCAGCACCTGGCAGATTTCGATAATCTTATCGATATACTCGGTGGCACGCGGCTCATGGGTCGGTTTGGCCAGACCCAGGGCATCCATGTCCTCATCGAATGCGCGGATGAACTCTTCAGCCAGTTGCTTACTGTCGATGCCCCGCTCGTTGGCGCGGTTGATGATCTTATCGTCGACGTCGGTATAGTTCCGTACATAAGTCGTGTCATAACCAGCAAACTGCAGGTAACGATAGACGATATCGAAAACGATATTGGCGCGAGCGTGGCCGATGTGGCAGTAGTCGTAGACAGTGACACCACAGACGTACATACCGACCTTGCCGGGAACCAGCGGCTGGAACTCTTCCTTCTGGCCGCTCATTGTATTGTAGACACGCAACCCCATAGTATTTACTCCATTTATTTCATTTTTGCCCAGGTATCGCGCAGGGTCACAGTGCGATTGAACACTGGTGCCCCCTGCTGCGAATCCTTGCTGTCGACGGTAAAATAACCGACCCGCTCAAATTGAAACGTCTCCCCCGGTTTGGCTTCAAGCAGGCTCGGCTCGGCCAGCGCTTCGGTCAACTGCAGCGAATCCGGGTTGAGGGCCGCCAGATAGTTCTCCGCTTTATCCGGGTTTTCCTGATTAAACAGCCGGTCGTAAATCCGCACCGGAACCTTCACCGCATGCGGCGCAGAGACCCAGTGGATGATCCCCTTGACCTTGCGTCCTTCCGGGTTCTTGCCGAGAGTATTCAGGTCGGCCGAACATTTCAGCTCGACGATTTCACCGTTTTCGTCCTTGATCACCTTATCACACTTGATGATGTAGGAATTTCGCAGCCGCACTTCGCGATCGGGGCCGAGCGGCGGATTTTCCATGAAATCGTCGCGATCGATCCACAGTTCGTTGCTCATCGGCAGCACCCGGCTGCCCTGTTCCGGCTGCTGAGGGTGATTCGGTGCTTCCAGATCTTCGACCTTATCGTAGTTGGTGATGGTCACTTTAAGCGGATTGAACACCGCCTGACGGCGAAAAGCGGTTTCGTTGAGCTGCTCACGAACGCAGTCTTCGAGCACTGAAAGATCGATCCAACTGGCGCTGCGGCCGACCCCGATCCGCTCGCAGAAGTTACGGATTGCAGCGGCCGGATAACCGCGACGACGCATCCCGGAAACGGTCGGCATGCGTGGATCGTCCCAACCAATGACATGATTTTCGGTCACCAACTGCAGCAGCTTGCGCTTGCTCATCACCGTGTAACTTAAATTCAAGCGGGCAAATTCGGTCTGCTCCGGAGTAAAGATTTCCAATTCCTTCAGAAACCAGTCATACAGGGGTCGATGATCTTCAAACTCGAGGGTACAGAGCGAATGGGTCACTCCTTCGATGGAATCCTCTTGCCCGTGGGCAAAATCGTACATCGGATAGATACACCATTTATCGCCGGTACGGTGGTGGTGAGCATGCAGGATACGGTACATGGCCGGGTCGCGCAGGTTCATATTCGGCGAGGACATGTCTATTTTCGCCCGCAGGACGTGTGATCCGTCGGGAAAGTCGCCATTTTTCATCTTTTCGAACAGCTCCAGGTTTTCCTCAACGCTACGATCGCGGTAAGGGCTGTTCGTACCAGGCTCAGTCAGAGTGCCGCGGTTGGCGCGCATCTCTTCGGCACTCTGGCTATCGACGTAAGCCTTACCCTTTTTGATCAGCTGAATCGCCCACTGGTAAAGCTGCTCGAAATAGTCGGAAGCAAAATAGAGGTGTTTACCCCAATGGAAGCCGAGCCAGGCAACATCCTCCTTGATCGCCTCGACATATTCATCCTCTTCCTTGGTCGGGTTGGTATCATCAAAACGCAGATGACAGCGCCCCTTATACTCAGCCGCCAGGCCAAAGTTGAGACAGATACTCTTGGCATGACCGATATGCAGGTACCCATTCGGCTCCGGTGGAAAACGGGTGACCACTTGGTTCCGCTTGCCACTTTCCAGATCTTCGTTGATGATGGTACGGATGAAATTCGAACTGGACGCTGTTTCAGATACACTCATTGAGTCGCCTTTTAATAAATTTCACTTAGCTTGTTGCTGGCTCCAATAGCACCACGGCATCGGCAGCGATCCCCTCACCACGCCCGGCAAAGCCGAGTTCTTCGGTCGTGGTTGCCTTAACGTTAATCTGCCCGGCATCAACCTGACAGTCCTCGGCAATCCGCTCAACCATCTGCCCAATGTAGCCAGCCAGTTTTGGTTTCTGGCAGATGATGGTACTGTCGAGATTAGCAATCTGGTAGCCGGCCGCTTGCGCTTTGGCAACCACATGCTGCAGCAGTTTACGACTATCGATCCCTTTAAAAGCCGGGTCGGTATCGGGAAAATGCCTACCTATATCCCCCAGCCCCAGGGCACCGAGTATCGCGTCACAGATGGCGTGTAGCAACACATCCGCATCAGAATGACCGAGCAGCCCGTAATGATAATCGATCTTCACCCCACCGAGGATCAGCTCGCGATCGCTGACCAATTGGTGAACGTCGTAGCCGTGACCGATGCGCATCATGCCGATTCCTCCTGCAAACTGTCAAGTAAAGCTGTCGCGATCACCAGATCTTCCGGCGTCGTCACCTTGATATTGCGGTAATCGCCAGCCAGCATTGCCACCGGTTGACCGATCCGCTCGAGCAACGAGGCATCATCAGTCCCGAGAAAGTCGGCGGCATCAGCACTGCGAAACGCCTCTGCGAGTAACCGATACCGAAACCCCTGCGGAGTCTGAGCCTGCCAGAGGCGCTGACGTACCAGGGTCCCGCGGATCACGCCTTCATCCACCTCTTTAATTGTATCCTTTGCCGGAGCCCCAACAATACAGGCCCCTTTGGCGACTATAATCTCTATCAATTCTGCTAAGAGTCGCGGATTAAACAGTGGTCGCGCACCATCATGCACCAGCACAATGCGCTCCGGCTGGTCCAAGCCATCCTCGGCGAGGGCCAGTAGACCGTTACGCACCGAATCCTGCCGTTCGACCCCTCCTGGCACGAGCTTGCGAATCTTGCTAAAAACATAAGGTTCGATGATCTGTTGCCGACAATAATCGATTTCATCGGCGGGCAGAATCGGATAGATGTGTTCAACCTGCGGATGCTGGTCAAACAGGGCCAAAGTATGCGCCAGAATCGGCTTGCCGGCCAGATCTAGATACTGTTTGTTGACCGAAGTCCCCATACGGCGACCCATCCCGGCAGCCGGGATCAGAACGGTTGCTTTCATTGTTAAGCCGTCATCGAAAAAAATAGTCCAAAAACAGAAAAGACCAGGTGGGAATCACCTGGTCTAATATTCTGCCATGTCTGGTCCGATTAGTGAAAGATATTCTCCAACCGCTTCGTGACCTGATCCTCTTTCTCCCCTTCAGCCAGAGCCACTTCCGTGACTAACAACTTACGGGCTTGTTCAAGAACCTTCTTTTCTCCATAAGAGAGCTCTTTTGCCGAACTGATCTGGTAAAGATCACGCAACACTTCGGCAACCTCCAGCAGATCACCAGTCTTCAACTTGTCGTTATATTCGCGTTGACGACGGCTCCAGGAAGCGATCTTGCCACTATCGTTCGGCTCGGCCAAAGCATCGAACACATTGGTAATATGCTTTTCATCGATCAATCGGCGCATACCAACATTGCTAACGTTACCGGTCGGCACCATGATCCGCATATCACTGTCGACGATCCGCAGAACATAAAACTTTTGCGAATGGCCACCAAATTCGCGCGACTCGATATCCTCGATTACTCCAACCCCCTGGGTCGGATAAACTGCCATATCTCCAATTTTAAACAAAATGATACTCCTTTGCTCGAATATTCTAAAGTATCACAACTAACCCTTTTCGTCAAACCCTGAAGAGGGGATAAATGTTTGATCCTAAAAAGAAAAACTTTTTAATGGAAGGGATTTTTTTCTCTATGATAATATCAACACTTCCCGATCTCCCATTAATTTTCAGCCAAGGATTGATCGCTCCATGCCTGTCCTGCTAATCCTCCTGTTGGTACTGTTTTCTCCGCAGTTGCTTTGCGCCGAGCCGCCCGACCTGCTCAGTTTTGCCGAAAGCCTGGCTGCTGAAGAGGATCACTATCGGGCGATCACCGAATATAAACGTTTTCTGCATTATTCTCCGCAGGATTCACGGGCACCACAGGCGCAACTCGGCATCGCCAGAAGCCTGCTCGCGGGTCAGCGCTTCCCAGAGAGCGACGCAGCGCTGGAAAAAGTCTGGCAAACCTATCCCGGCACGCCGGAAGCCTTGCAGGCGCAGCGGCTTTACGCTCAATCGGCCTTCGAGCGTAAAGATTATGCTTTGGCCCGGCACCGCTACCAGCAGCTGAAAAAGCTGTCAGCGCCTGATGCCGAACAGGCTGATTACCGGATCGGCCTCAGCTACCTGGAAGAAAACCTCCTCCCGGAGGCGGAAGAAAGCTTTACCGCGCTTCCTGAGCCCCACCCCCAGGAATTGCAAAAGGCCCTGGAAGACTACCGCCAATTGCCGCGCAAATCACCTCGGCTGGCCGGAACCCTGTCAGCGCTTCTGCCTGGAGCCGGGCAACTCTACGCCGAACGCCCCAAACAGGCCGGGGTGGCCTTTGCCCTTAACGCAGCATTTATCTACGGTGCTATCGAAGCCTGGAACAACGAGAACTACGCGGTGGCAGGCATTCTCTCGCTGTTCGAAATCGGCTGGTATGGTGGCAACATCTACAACGCCATGAACAATGCCCACAAAATCAACCGTGACCGCGAAGAGGCGTTCAAACAGCAACTCCGGCAACGCAGCGGCTTGTCACTGGGAATCCGCGATCAAGCCCCCTGGTTGCAGGCAAGGTTTAAATTCTGATGACCGCAGCAAAACTGAAAATCGGCATAATCGGGGCAGGCGCACTCGGTCTCTACTACGGCGCGCAGTTGCAGCGCAGCGGACAGGATGTCCGTTTTCTGCTGCGTCGCGACTTCGATGCTGTCCGGCAGAACGGCTTACAGGTCTATTCGGTCAATGGTGATTTTCACCTGCCGCAGGTTTCCGGCTTTGCCAGCCCGGAAGAGATCGGTCCGGTCAACCTGGTAATCGTCGGCCTGAAAACCTTCGCCAACCACCAGCTGATCAAACTGGTCCGGCCGTTAATCGGTGAGAAAACGGCTATCCTGACCCTGCAAAACGGCCTCGGCAACGAGGAACTGCTGGCCGGAGAGTTCGGTGCAGAGCGGGTCCTCGGCGGCGTTGCCTTCCTCTGCAGCAATCGCGGTGAACCGGGGACCGTCCATCATCTTGGCGAAGGGAAAATCCGCCTCGGTGAATTCAGCGGCGGCCTCAGTGAACGTAGTCAGCTGTTGGCAGCACTCTTTAACTCCGCCGAGGTTCCCTGTGAAGCGGTCAGTGACCTGCGCCGGGCCCGCTGGGAAAAGCTGGTCTGGAACATCCCCTTTAACGGCCTTTGTGCACTGCTGAACCAAGACACCACACAGCTACTCGCACATCACGAAGGACGGCAACTGGTGCAGCAGATCATGCAGGAGGTGGTGGCCGGGGCCAACGCGCAACCGCTGGAAGAGCCGATCGATGGTCCAGCTTTTATCGCCCGTATGCTGTTCCTGACCGAGCAGATGGACCACTACAAGCCGAGCATGCTGCTCGATCGCCGCGAAGGTCGCCAGCTGGAGCTGGAGGCGATCTATCAGCTGCCACTGCAGCGGGCCGAGGCGGCTGGCATCGACATGCCGCGAACCAGCATGCTGCACCAACTGCTGAAAACCGGCGAATCCGAGCAATAAAAAAGCGGGGCCGTCTTTCGACCCCGCTCAATCAACTCAACAGCTACTAACTCTGCCGCGCTATCAGCTCCAGCAGCAGCGTCACCCCTTCGTCAACATAGGGATCCTCGGCGATCTCTTCCTGCAGCGTCGGTGACTCTTTACCATCCTCCTGACTGTGCAAGGCCATGCTATCACCATGCGGAGAGACGTTCTCATTGCCGTCGCGCAACTGCTCACGCTCCTGCAGCATTTTGCTCAACAGCAGCGACTGCTCGGTCTGCTCGCGCCGCAACCTGGCCTCTTCAGCTTCGCTAATAATTTCGCTAAAATCCTCATCCTTGGAGATCCGGGCCTGACTGTGCTGCTGCAACTCCACAACATTTTTCGGCGACTTGTCCCAGCGCCGATAATCGGCCGACTTGATATGATCCCAGGTCAGAGCGTAATCGAGATACTTCTCGCCACTTTCGAGGCCATCGAGGCGTGACGGCAGGACCACATCGGGAGTGACACCTTTTTCCTGAGTCGATTCACCACTGATGCGGTAGAACTTCTGAATCGTCACCTTGACGGCACCGAGCGGCATGTACTTTTCCATGCCCTGCATGTTGATATAACGATCAAGGTCGAGCAATGCCTGCACCGTCCCCTTGCCGTGGGTATGTTCATCACCCACGATCAAGGCCCGGCCGTAATCCTGCAAAGCACCGGCGAGAATCTCGGAAGCGGAGGCACTGAAGCGATTGACCAGCACGATCATCGGGCCTTCGTATTCCAGGTCACGATCATCATCACTCATGACCCTGATCCGGCCGTTGCCACTGCGCACCTGGACCACCGGACCAGTCTCGATAAAGAGCCCGGTGACACTGACCGCATCGGCCAACGAACCACCGCCATTGTTGCGCAGATCGAGAATCAGGCCGGAAATGTTCTCTTTTTTCAGCCGCCTTAATTCATTGCGCAAGTCATCGGTACAGTTACGCTTGGTTTTGCCACTGTAGTCCCGGTAAAACGAAGGGATCTTGACATAACCGAATTTCTGACCGCTCTTTTCATCTTCAACCGAAGTTCCCTTGACGAAGGTTTCCGCGATTTCGACCACATCGCGAACAATCGGGATCACCAACCGGCGACCATCCGGCTTCTTCACCGTCAGCCGCACTTCAGTCCCTTTTTTGCCCCGAATCAAGGCGACCGCATCACGAATGCGGGTATCGGTAATCTCGACCGGCTCATCAGCCCCTTCACCAACCTTGAGAATGATATCGTCAGCCGCCAGCTTCCCTTGTCGATAGGCGGCGCTGCCGGGGATGATCTTCACCACCTTGATGTAGCCATCCTCTTCGCGTAGCGTGGCACCGATCCCTTCCAGCGAGCCGCTCATCTGGATATCGAAATCCTCTTTCGAGGTCGGCGGCAGATAGCTGGTATGCGGATCGAAAGCCCGAGAGATCGCATTCAGGTAACGATCGTAATGATCCTGCTCGGTTTCATCACGCATCCGGGATAACAGGTTATTGTTGGTCTTTTCGACCTTTTCCCGGGCCAATTGCATCAGCTCTTGTTCTTGCTTCGCATCGACCGGCAACAGGGAGCCTTCATCATCGACCCCGACTTCGTCTTCACGCAAACTCAGATAGCGGGAAAGGATCTGAAACTTGAGGATTTTCCGCCAGCGCTCCCGCATCTGCTTCAGGTCGGCAACGAACTGCAGTTTTTCCGGATCGGTTTCGATGACTTCATCCCGCGTGACATCAAGCTTTTCCTTCAGTAGTTCAGCAGCCATTTTCTGCACTTGATCGATTCGCTGATTTAAAAGATTGCGGCCGGTTTTCGGCAGATCGAGGCGACCGCGGCGAATTGAATCATCAATCTGATTCTGAAAGGTTTTCAGCTGAGCAACATCTTCGAGCAGCAAAAACCGCTTTTGAAAATCGAGCTGCTTGAGATACAGGTCGAAGGCCGCATGTGACAATTCGTCATCGGTCGGCTTCTGGCTGTAGTGATTACGGCTGAGCTGCTGCTGAATCATATGCCCGAGCAGGCGGGCTCGATTGTTGTCTAAACTCCCGGCATCTTTTGCCCAGGCACCCAAAGGCAACAACAACAGCAACAGAAGATGGATCAATAATAATCTTAGCGTACGCATAAGCTCCCCAGAACATGTTCGTGATTAATCGATCAGAAACAGTCTGAAAGATTCACAATACCTTCAGTTTAACGCATATATGGCCGCAAGTGAATCTCCCCGACATCAAGAATTTCACCATCAGCAACATTCCGACAACCCGAATCGCCCTTCCCGAGCAAGCCATACAGCTCTCCCTGGATCGGCTGCCCCCGGGTTCCCTGCCGGGCGACCAGACAATAACGCCCTGCCGCCGTCACGAAAAGGGTAAAGCGGCCATCGGCAGCGACCTGCGCTGAACTGTGGTCCGGCATCCGGCGAAAATCTGCATCCTGATAGGCCAAGGCGATCGCCCCGGCAACCGGCCTGTTCTCCGGACCGACAAGAACCCCGGTAAATCCGGTGTCGCTATGGCTTAAAGCGCCCCCCCTCAGCAGCATCGTCGCGGCAACCGGTTGCAGTTGCAGGTCGATTCGCTGGACATCGCCGACATTAAGTGTGATCGGATTCTGTTGATAAACCGCCCAGGCGTCACCCGTTTGGGGCGGACCGGTCAACGGTCCCTGCGGCCTTGAGCGAGCCACCAGATACCAGCGCCCCGGCAGCAGGTCGAGCAAATAACTGCCGTCGCCCTCAACCCTGCTGGCAAAATCAGCCGGGCCGCGAAAGCCACCCTGCTGGCTGCGGTAGGCATACACCCAAAGATTGCCGGCGGTCTCTTTGGCGGCCGCTGTCACCAAGCCGAAGACTCCCGTTTCCGGTCGTTCCAATTCAGCCAGCGAGAGCTCTTTTGTCGCAGAGAGGCAACCGAACAACAGGCCGCAAATAAGGGCGATACTAAGAATCTTTACCCGGGGCATTGTTTTTCCAAAAATAAGATTTAAAATTATTAAGACAATGTACTCCCGACCACGGCTTCTCCACAAGGGGGATTCCCACAAACGGGTCTGTGCATTCCAGCAATCGACTGAATTCCTGCTAAACTGGAACAACCTGCTAACCGCCTGCCAGTCCTAGGATGGCAGCCTGACCATGTCACGGAGGGCTCATTGAGTAAGGCAGAGGCATTGCAAGCCAACTCCCCAACTACCGACATCGGCGCAACGGCCTATCGAAGGAGTCTCAGTATGAGTGAACAGAGAATCTATCGGCGCATCCCATTCCGCACCGAAGCGGAACTTAAGATAAAGGCAACTCCTTATCCGTGCGATCTGGTTGATCTGGCGTTACAGGGCGCTTTATTCAAATCAGAGCAGGAAATTCCGGTAGAGATCGGCCAGCAGGGTATCATCACGATCGTGTTACCAGCTTCCGACCTGACCATGGAGTTCACCGGCGAACTGATCCACCAGCGCGGTCATTTTTACGGCTTCATCTTTGTTTCGGAAGATGCCGTGACCATGGGGCATCTGCGCCGGCTTCTGGAGCTGAACTTTGGCGATGGCGATGCCGTCGACCGGGAATTTCTTCACTGGCTGAAACAGGGTTGATCAGATCGGAATCCGCTTCTTCTTGCAGTAGCTTCGCAATACCATCTCTGCCTGATTCAGGCGTGTCAATTGCATGTTTTTTGCTTTAATCAAATCGACAGCTTCAGAAGGGACCTGCGTCTGCCTCACTTCCCGCTGGACAATCCCCAGGTTATTCAAAATCACCTTTAAATCGGCCGGAGTGTATTTTTTCAGGCTTGGTGGTGACAGGCTCTGATAACCGCCGGCTATATCTTGGGCTATTTTTTTCGGGTTGCCGCTAATCGCCATCGCTCCCTCCGTAGCAAACAAGCTAAAACTCTGAACTGGCAGCAAATGCGCTTGCATTTAGCTGCCGCCTGTGCGATCAATCGCCGCCATGAACCGCTCTGATCACTTTAAAGGTTTATTGTTGACGATAACCGCCGTGCTGATTCTCAGCCCGGATGCACTGCTGGTGCGCCTGATCAGTTGCGATACCTGGACGTTGCTCTTCTGGCGTTGCCTGTTGACCGCGCTGACCACATCAGTTCTGCTGCTGGTCCGTTACCGCAGTCGCTTCTGGCAAAGCTTTCGCGCCATCGGTATCGCCGGAATTTATTCCGCTGCGACGATTGTTTGCGGGTCGATCCTGTTCGTCAACTCCCTGAAACAGACTGCCGCCGCCAACACCCTGATTATTCTTGCCGCGACGCCGGTGCTCAGCAGCCTGCTCAGTTATCTGTTCTTAAAGGAAAAAATTGCCCGCCGGACCTGGCTTGCCATCGCTATCTGCTTCGGCGGGATTCTGTTGATATTTTCCGGCAGTTTGCATAGCGGCTTTCTGCTGGGCGACCTGCTGGCCCTCGGGGCAACCTTTATGTGGGCGACCAACCTGGTCATCTTACGCCGTGGCCGCGATATTAACATGATTCCGGCTAATGTCCTCGGTAATCTTGCCGTGGTTCCGGTGGCCTTTATGTTCGGCGCCACCCCCCTGCCGATTTCTCCGGCCGATACTGGCTACCTGTTACTGCTCGGTGGCCTGCTGCTACCGGTTTCATTTGCCATGATCACCCTCGGACCACGCTACCTGCCGGCCCCGGAAGTCAGCCTGGTATTACTGATTGAAACGGTTCTCGGGCCGATCTGGGTCTGGGCCTTTCTCCATGAAGTGCCCGCCACCGCAACCCTGATTGCCGGTCTGCTGATCCTCGGCACCCTGAGCTGTCACACCCTGCTCAGCATGCGTTCGGCGCAACTCCGAATCAGCACTTCATAGGGTTGAAAAACGCTGCCGGTAGACGCTTGGGGAGATGCCGACAATCTGCTTGAACAAACGGCGAAAGGAACTGACATCCTCGTAGCCGACCGCCCGGGTCACCCTGTCCAGTGATTCTTTGCTGCCGGCCAGTATCCGCTTGGCCTGTTCGATCCGCATCCGCTGCAGATATTCCAGCGGCGACTCACCGGTCGCCTTGCGGAACCGGCGTAAAAAGGTCCGCTCATTCAAGCCGGAAAGCTCAGCCAACTCTTTGATCACCAGCTTGCCCCGGTAATGGTTGTCGACAAACTGCTGGACCTTGAGGATCGGCGTATCGCCATGATTCTTCCGCCCGCGAAAATTGACAAACGGTGCCTGGTCACGTCGACTGTTGTCGATCAGCATCATCCGCGCACAGGCCTTGGCCAGCTTGGCCGAGCCGAGCTTTTCTATCAGGTGCAGGGCCAGGTCCTGATGAGCGCTGGTCCCGCCCGCACACAGGTAACTTTCACCGTCAATCAGCAACCGGTCAATTTGCAAGTCGACCTTGGGGTATCGCTGCCGGAAACGCTCGGCCAGCTGCCAGTGAGTGGTCGCCGGACAGCCATCGAGCAGGCCCGCCTCCGCCAACAGAAAGGCCCCGGAACAGGCACTGGCGATAATCGCCCCGCGCCGTGACTGTTGGCGCAGCCAGTCGATCAGCGTCTGCTGCTCAACGAGCTGGTCAGGGCGACCCATCATGCCCGGCACCAAAATCAAGTCCGCATCCAGGCAATCACTCAAAGCGCGCTTCGGCATCACCGGCATCCGGTTGAAACTGGTCACCGCCCCCCCACCCGCAGTGACAATTTCGTGCCGGCAAAAGGGCTCCTTCGCTTGTGGCTGCAGGCGACGCTGCTCCCAGTTGGCAATTGTAAACAGATCAAGTTGTGCGGCCATACCGGACAACAGGCAATTATCATAAGCCATCATGGCAATCTTCAGCATATCGTCTCCTTTTCAGCATCTAAGGTGCGAATATAGACATTTTCTCAACTTTTTTCAATCTCCAAAACAGTCAAAAACAGTAATTTCCATTAGCAAACCATGCTTTTTTTGGCGACCCAATCTGGTTTAAAACAAACGGCATATTATGGCCAAGCCTTTCACATATGTCCTGGCATAAAGAGGCCGTTTTGCCACGTGACCTGTCCAGTCCTCGCTGATTCCTGATGGGAGTAAGAAATAGATAGGTTTCATGTTGATCTTTCTTGTTTTCTAGGGATTAATTACTTACCTGTTTTTAGCATCGACTCCCCTTTAAAAGGTTTAGACATGGCTGAAATGCTCACCCTCTTCATCAATGTTTATCTTAAGATTTTCATGATCCTCACACCTTTTTTCGTCATCTCTGCTTTTCTTTCCCTCACCAAAGATATTCCGCAATTCGAGCGGCAAAGGATCGCGGTTAAGGTCACCCTTTCGGTCATCCTGACCTGCTTTGCTCTCTTTCTGTTTGGCGGCTATATTTTTGCCCTGTTCGGCATTACTCTCGATGCATTCCGCATAGGCGCCGGCGCAATCCTTTTTCTTTCGGCCGTTTCGATGATCCAGGGGAGGGCAACCGTCTCCCCTCGGGAGTCCGGGGAGGATGTGGCGGTCGTTCCCTTGGCGATTCCGATTACCGTCGGCCCCGGAACCATCGGCGCCCTGTTGGTCATGGGCGCCGGGCTCAAAACCGTTCCTGAAAAAATCACCGCCAGCCTGGGCCTGCTCTGTGCCGTTCTTACGGTTGGTGGTCTGTTGGTCGCCGCAGGCCGGCTAGAGAAATTCCTTGGCCAGCAAAGTCTGACAATTCTTACTAAACTGACTGGACTTTTTGTCTCGGCCATCGCCGCGCAGATTTTTTTCACCGGGCTAAAAAACTTTCTCAGCTGAAAGACTGGGCCACCCAGACAAGGCGACTCACAAGGGGCTGCGTGGATAGCGTCAAAACTAGCGATGATGAAAGGTGAAATTGTTTGAACGGGAAATGACCAGATGGTGGGATTTTCACATGCAACTATTTTTGACAAATCGGAGGACTCTGGAAAAACCTATTATCACACGTGATTTTCCGATTTTTGACAAGCCAAAGGCAAGGCTTCGCGCCTCTCTAAAGATTTCAGCCTGGCAAAATAAATTCGTCCCCTTTTTGCAGCGATTAACAGTGCTGACAAATCAGGATTCCAAGACATGCTTTTCCAGCACAAAGCAGGTAAAGGTGCCGGAAAAAACCTCGATCCCAGCGTCCTCGGAGTAAACGCTGCAACGCACTTGCCGCTTTTTACCCTGGGATTCTACGACCTGGGCTTTAGCGGTAAGAGAATCCCCGACACGAGTCGGCGCTAAAAACTTCACCTCGGCTGCACCAAGAACAACAAAGGGATCATTGACCGCAAGCATAGCAGCATAATCGGCAAGGCCAAAAGTAAAGCCTCCATGAACCAGAGATTGCTCATCAGAGGCCATTTCGGTGCTTGTTTTAAGGCTGGCAGTTGCTTTCCCCTCTGAAATCTCAACGACCTCACCAACCAACCTGGGAGAAATTTTCATATGCGTGTTTATATTCATATCCTATCCTTTCAAAGGGTTTACCTGGCTTTTGGGACAGGTTTCTCTCCAGCCTCAATGATGCGGTCCAGGGGCTGCCAGCGCGTCGATGCCGGCCGCCGCTGGTTCGGTTGTCATTCCCTTTTGCTTTAGAGCGAAAACCCTGATTATTCTTTTAATCCTTTTTTTATAGCCTCGTATTTATCTGGATAAAGGTCTTTAAGGCATTTATCGCAAATTCCATGTGTAAACTCAGCAGTAGAATGAGCAGAAACATAGGCTTCCACTTGGTGCCAGTAGCCCTCGTCATCTCTGATGCTCTTGCACGAACTGCAAATGGGAATAACCCCTTGCAGCATCTTAACTTCCGCCAGAGCCTCATTTAGTTCAGTGATAAGAGCGTTTTTTTCCTGTTCGGCCCGTTGCCGTATAGCGATGTGGTTAATCATCGGCCTGAAGACCAAGAAGAAAAGTGTTGGGAAAACAATCGTTGTCAGTAGGATGGAATCGAATAACGCCTCTTGAAAAGAGTTCAGTTGCTGCATATTATCCAAAATCATCATGATGAACAATTCCGCAAGAAAGATCGTGGTGGTAATAACTAGCAGCAAAGTGCCTGGTTTACCCCCTGTGAAGCTAAGCGACTCTTTCTCTGTTGCTAAGGGCTGTTTTGTTGGATGTTTTTCCATCTTTACACCTGAGGTTAATGAATGACGCTGTTTAATTTTATCCACATTTCAATCGTTTTGCCAGTTCCTCGATATGAGCCGGACCAATCTCGCAACAACCCCCAACAATAGTAGCGCCGTCCCTGATCCAGCCGTCGACAAAGTCCGCATAAATCTTTGGTCCTAAGTTGGCGCGGGTTTCCAGTAGATCGACAGTCGCGCCCTCTTTCATGAAATCCGGCGCGATTTCCACAAATCCGTTGGCGTAAGCGCCAATGGGAATGCCTTGATTTGCCAACAAGGGGATCGCTTGATTAACGGCCTCGGGGGTCGAGCAATTGACCAGTAATGCTTCGAGATTAAATTCTGAGATCAGCGGAAATATCTCTGTTAGTGCCTCCCCAGAGCGGAGCCTTGAACCATCCTCGTCATCAACGCTGACCGCCAGCCAAACGGGTTTGCTCCCTGACCTTGCACCCATGACGGCCCCACGTGCCTGCGCCACTGATGACATGGTTTCACAAAGGAAGATGTCTACATAAGGCTCTTGTAAGGCGGCAATTTCAGCATAAAGGTCAGCGGCGTCCTCTGTCGAGGGGGCAAGGTCAGGACGATAGGACCTCCCCGTTGGCCCCATAGCCCCCGCGACCAGTCCCTGACCGTGTTTATCTCTTGCTGAAACCGCGAGCAGACACGCCTGACGGTGCAGCTCGGCGAAGCGGTGCTCAAGGCCAAAAGATCTCAGTCGATCTCGATGAATGGCATAGCTGTTGGTGGTGGCAATATCCGCACCGGCCAAGAAATAATCGCGGTGCAGCGCACGCACCAATTCGGGTCGGTCGATTAATAGTTGTGTCGCCCAGAGCCCTGTCGGCTTTGACGTAGAACGCGCCAGGAGTTCCTGGCCCAGGCCTCCATCTAAAAGCATGATATTCATGCTGCCTGCCCTTTCATGGTCTGACTGAATCGTCCCTAGTCTATCGGGCCGTTACGCCTTTGGCAAAACTTAGGATCTGTGATAGATACCAGCAGCAGACCCAAAAGCCTGCCGTCTATTGGTCAAATATCCTTTCAAAACCCCTTTTTCATAAAACCATAAGA
>CALZHQ010000073.1 GCA_945787295.1 uncultured Desulfuromonadales bacterium | reverse complement strand
GCATACTTGGCGGTGTAAATATTGTTATAGGCTATCCCATCCCAGATATAGCCGGTGACGATAACATCATCGTTGTTGTCGATCACCACCGCGGTCGCCGAATCGACTCCGCCGTTGCCGTCCTTGCTGACGCTCCAGGCAGTCCCGGAACCGTCCGCCAGCACCTTGACCAGGTGAATATCACCACCATTGGTCTCAGTGGAACCGGCCAGAATCAGGTTCCCCTGCGAATCGGCCATCGACGCCTTGGCTTCCTGGTTACCGACTGCAGTTACCGTGTAAGGTGGCCAGACGTAATCGCCACCAGCCGCCACCGCAAAGGACGGCAGCAGGACAACGGCACTCAACAGCAGAAGGAAAACGCGCGCAACAACCTGCATCATATTCGGCATCAACATAAGACAGCTTCCTTTGGAAAGTTTCATCTTATTTATATTTTTCATCATCTGCCCCACCCTTACCACGGCGTCACATTGTTCCACAGCTGGTTATTCCAAGTGCCGGTCTGAGTGGCGTGGCACGGACTCGTGTAATAGGTTGTCGAATTAGCACCATAGCCGCCGCCTGCAGGGAACGCTCCCCTCCCCTTACTGCCACTGTTGCGACTTGGTGCCCCGCCTGACACAACTGCGGTGCGATGTTTCCCATCAAGACAGTTGGTCACCATCAGCTTTGGCAGATTGGAGACATGCGGTGCATGGCACTTGGAGCAGGTGAAGGAGTGTTGATTACCGCCCCAGCCCTTGACCGACTTGTGGACCCGATCCTTGCTCCTCCAGGCCGGTGTACCCGCGCTGGTCAAGGTGTCCTGTGGGTGGCAGCGCAAACACAGCCCGGCAAAGCGCGTATCCGTCGCTGAATAACTCGCGGTCAGGTGCACTTCCTGGGAAAGTTTCGGCCCATTCTTGTTGTACCTGCTACCAGAACCTGTGGTCGGATTCGGTCGATCATCCTGATAAGGTGAGGTCATCCAGGTGCCCTTGAGCAGCGGCACCGCGTAAGCCATATCGCCTCCAAGGGTCGGGGTGACCCCATGCGGATCGTGACAGGAGGCGCACAGACGTTGGAGTTCACCGTCCGACTCTGCCGAAGCCTTGAAGTGACTACTCCAGTTACTGTTATTGCTCATCCGGTAGGCTAATCGCTCCTGGCGCCCGGTGCTGGTCGCTTCGAAACGAGGACTGTCTTTGTAGCCGTGAATCGGTGTCGTAGCTCCGAATGTCGAATTGTAACCCCACGGCAGAGTCCCGGCAGCAAGGTTCTCGTGACAGTCGAAACACTGGGCAGCGCCAGGGGCAACCTGGCTGATACCATCGGTTACCGCCTGAGCCCGGTAAGTGACGCTGTATCCACCCTTCCCTGCCTGGGTTTCCTTCAGATTGGCTCCTTGCTGTTCACCGTTGAAAGTGCGGTAGCTTGAGGTGACACCGGTGGTATAGGAGCCATGAGAGCTGTGGCAGTCGAAACACTGCACGTTCTGGGTGCCGTTCCGGGTATTCGGGATGGTTGAATCCTCACCGGTCGTCGCACTCCAGCCACCCTGGTTGGCGACCGCATTGCCATGTGCAGAGTACGCCTTGGCAATATTCTTCATAGAACCTGACTTGCCATAAGTCGTGGTGCCGCTTTCTTCATAGCGGGCGGCGATACTGGTGCGGTCCCATGCGTACTGATTCGGTGTCTTGCAATCACCGAAGGGAACGAATTCGTTGTTCTGATCACTGTGACAACCAAGGCAGTGGTCGGTTACCTTGTTGACCTCTGCCCGTTCGTCAACGGTGCCGATCTTGGTCGCATCGAAGGTCACCGCCGTTACCCCGAGCTGGTAGTCAGTCGGCCGGGTTTCCGGGCCGTAGATGACCAGGTCGCTCGGTGAGTTCGGTACCGTGGTGTAGGTTTTGTAGTTGTAACCGAGATGATAGTCGTTATCGATCAGCCCTTCCGGGGTCGACTCCCAGTGACACTCGTAGCAGTGCTCGTTGGTCACTTCGACATCCTGGACGTGGTGCGACTGGCCGTTGAACTGGCGCATGATATCCATCCGCAGCAGGATGGCGCCGTCATGGCACTTGGTGCAGTCGCGCGGCAATCCGAAGCCGAGGTGGTTCGGGATCGGCTTGTTGTCATGGCAGCTGTTGCAATCGCCGCCGGAGGCATGTCCGCCACCGAAACCATGGTTATGGCATTCGGTACACTTGCGGCTGGCCCGGTGGCCATCGCCATAATCATCGACGTAATGTTCGGCATTTGTGTGACAGACGTTACAGATGCCGGTGTACGGGGCTTCGGTATTGGCGTAGTCGAGACCACTGTTGTTCTTGGTGAAGACCACTTCGGCTCGCGTGACCGGCTTGCCGTACTTACCTTCAGTCTCCACCGCAACTTGGTCCTGGATCATGTAGATGTTGCTGTCACCGTGTGGATCATGGCAATCCCAACAGAACTTGCCACCCTTCCACTTGCCGGTATCCAGGTAGGTTTGCCAGTGTTTGTGACCGAAATGCCCGGAGCTCGCCTTGCTTGAGCCGGTTATCTCTTCTATTTCACCTGTACCATCTGGATCGAAACCAATTTGGTACGGATCGTCCGCCGGGTCGCCTTCCCAGGTGTGGCAACTGTTACAACGCTCGTTATTTTCACCATTATCATCGTGGCACTGCAGACAAACACCCATCATCACGTACTGGTTCTTGATGTCGGCCTGCTGTGCAGGAGTCCAGCGGCCGGAGTCGGTGTTATGCTGGTTTACATCGTCAGGATGGCAGTTCGCTGTCAGACAGGACGTCTGGCCATCAACATAAGAACTATGGTCATCTTCCGGGGCATAGTCCGGTGGTACAATCGCCGTCAGCTGCCTAGCGAGACTAAATCCTGTCGTATTATGGCAACCGAGACACTCCGTATCGGTTCCCTCCATGTGACAGTAGACACATTCCTTCTCGAAACGCTTTTCAAACTGCGAATGTATCTGCAGGCGGAACGGGTTGTCGTCGTCATCATGCACCACGGTGCGGTCATGGCAGTGCCAGCAGGGGTTGTCGGCCGGGAAGTTGGCCGGCGGGTTACCCGATGACGGGTAATTACCGGAGACAGCCTGACGGCCATGACCGCTGGTTTCCCATTCGGTCATGTTGATCCGTGCCGCAGTCGCGTTTGTCCCGTCAAAATCATCAATATCGGCACCGCTGGTACCGTGACAGGTCAGACACTTGACCTTGCCGCCCCAGACCGGATCCTCGTAGGCGCCGTTGTGGCAGGAAGTGTTCGAACAGGTCTTGGTCATCGGATCGTAGGTGCCACCATCTGCAAACACTACGTCCTTTGCCTTGTTGACATGGACGGCCGGGTCAACGTGACCGGTTTCATCCATCGAGCCAGTAGGAAGCGCGCCTTCAACATGGCACGACCTGCAATCTGCATCTACGATGGTAGTAAAATGGCATTTCTCGCAGGAGAAGTTGGTCTGCAGGTGGCGCACATGCGAGTTGGCGTTACTGCTGCCAGGGCCTGTATTCGCATACATCGGCGTGGCATTCAGCCACTCTTTCCCCGGAGGCCATTCTTCAATCGGATCTCTGCCATCAGATCCATCGTGACAGGTCACACAAGTACCCTGATGGCCGTGGCAGGTATCGCATTTGGCTTCGCTGGTCTTCCAGTTGAGGTTTGTAATCACCGGGTTCACGGTCCGGCCGTCACTGTGACAATAGAGATTATCGCAGTTATTGACGCCGGGACTGCTGTCGTAAGTCGGAGACGGACGACCGGCGACCTGCCACAGGGCATTGATAACAACATCGAGCTGCTGGTTGACGTGATAGCCGGCATTCTTGATCACGCCGCCACCATCGGTCGTGGTGTAATGGCAGAAATCACAGGGATACTGACGAATCCACTTGGTGCTGGCCAGAACATCATGGGCGTTGCTGGTCATCTTAAAGGGATCACTCACCAGTTTCGGATCGGGATCAGCCAGATCACCATGGCAGGAGATACAAGTGGTGAACGTGCTGTCTGACCAGGTAACAGCGAGGTTCGGCGCACCGCCCTGAGCATCGCTGTGACAATAGAGGTTGTCACAAGCCTGGGTCCCAGGGGTGTAATTCCCGGTCTCCAAGTTGACATCGTTCTGCCCGTTGTTGTGCAATGCCGGGTCACTGATAACAGTGCTGCTGCTGACCGTATCCGCATGACACTTGGCACAGGAAACATTATAGAGACTACCGACATGCTTCTCATGGGGCAGAGGCAAGGGTTTAGGGGCCCCATCGCTATGGCAGAGTTCACAGCTCATGTCCGGGTGCGGATCAGCGCCGTGACAGGCTTCACAATTGCCTCCATTTTGAGGGAGCTCTGGCTTCACTTCCGGACCAGTCGGAGTCGTATGACAGAAGAGGCAATTATTACTATGGGTATTGACCACAATCGCATTTTCGATCGGGTCCGGATCGTTCGGATCGTGACACTCCAGGCAGTATACCGCTGCAGTCACATAACCGGCCAACGTATGGTCAATATTGTGCTCAACTCTATCTTTGTCGGAATGGCAATCCAGACAATAAATCGGGTTGCCTGGCTGAGCAAAAACATCAATGACTTCCTGTCTTGAGCTACTGTGACAGGTAGAGCAAGAGTCGGCACCGTTGGTCGGGACATCGTGCTCGATTAGAATTGAGGCCCAATCATTCGCCTCGGCGTGACAGTTACTGCATAGCTGGTAAGGAGGAGTCCACGAGAGATCATTGGGGCCAACCTCGATCGCGTGTGGAATATTACTATGGTCATCGTGACAGTCCAGACAAGTGACTGGTGTGCCATTTAATCCTTGCTCGATCGCCTGCCGCACACGTCCTGCATCAGTGGTCATACCGGTAAAGTTGTGGCAAAGCTCACAGTCGTTGCGGTGCAGGGTGTCAACGTCGGCAGAGCTGATCAGCGTTCCGCTGCCGCGGGAGCCGAGAAACGTAGTATCGCTGGTATGACAAATAGCACAACCGCTATTGATAACCCGGTTATCATGCGCTAAGACGGTGTTATCATGGATCGTAGCGCGACCTTCATGACAGCTGTCACAGGTGGTGTTCGGTGTACTTAACTCCACTTTCGGCCAGACAACATCTGCGACAAAGTTATGAAAGTTAGAAACTTGATCATGACAAGAACCGCAATTGATCTTAAGACCGGCGTTCATATTGTTGCCGGTCGTCCTGACCGTCTTCCCATAGTGTCCCGGCAGGACGTTGCTCACGGTCGCGGCGTGGCAGGAGGTACAGGTATTATCTGGAGCAGTCGTATAAGGATACTTGTTTGTTTCCGATAGTGGTATGTCAGAGTGTAGACCCATCCAGGTGTTCGCTGCACCGTGACACCAGGTACAGTTATCGCTCTCTAGGTCCGCTTCAGCGAATGTCAGATCCACCCCGTCGCAGTCCTGATCGATCAGATCGTAAGGCGTATCCAGAGCATTGGGATGGATCGTGGCATCATTATCGTTACAGTCATCATCAAAGTCAGTGCCGCATGAACCGGGGCCATAATAGCCGTCTCCGTCTGCGTCTACGGGCGTAAATACTTCATCGACCTGACCATCACAGTTATTATCTTTATCATCACAAATCTCGGGGGCACCGGGATAGATGGTGCTATCGTTGTCATCGCAATCAAGCGGTAGAGGAGCGCAGGAACCGACATAGTAAGTATCGTTATCGTTATCAAATGAACACTGGGAAACATCATCCATGACCATAATATTCGAGAAAATCGCTGAACCGCCTCGGATGGTAATAGTCCCGCCGAAACCGGACATTGAACCAATACTGGAAAAGCCACAGTCGTAACCAGCATCGAACATGGCGTCGCCACTGTCGAGAACCAGATTCTCGTTGACATCGCCCGCGATCTGCAGTGTAAAGCTCTGCTGCGAGGCGCTGGCGTGATTGTAGGCATCCTGAACCGAGGTCGGTACGTAGTCATCACCAACAATTTTGGCCGGTTGCGAACAGACCGCCGCTGATGAGATCCCCGGAACGGAGATGAGAAGCAGCGACAAGATACATGCGAAAACGATACTGACTCTTTTACCCATTGCCATGAGGCCACCCTTTTTGGTCATATCAAAGTGTATTTATCGAGTTGGTATTATTCGAGAAGATGCCACTGATACCATTCTATTTTTCAACAACTTACGACTGGATAAGTTGATAAAAAGTTGCTTTTCCGAGGATTTATATCTGCGGCACTGTAAACCGCCAGCGGCCGTCGATCAGAACGGTAAATTCGCCAGGTTTACCCCGATGAAAACAATTGGTAGTGCATAAAAGATCAAATAACGGCAAAAACCGCCAATTTATATCAGGAAGGCCAATGTCAACCCGCCAAGAAGACCGTGAAACTTTTTCTCGCTGGGCTGGTTAACCGACATGAGGGAGGCAAGAATCACACCAAGACTTTAAATAAATCTGAGAAATAAATTTCAGCGCATCAAAGTCGCTAAAAACAGTGGGCTTTATTGTAAGTTGAGTCTTCTACTCAACTACAGCCAAACGTTGCCCACTTTTTAAGTATCTGAAAATTATAGAAAAATAACAAACCACTATTCGGGATTATTACTAAATCATTACGGACGCGGCTAAGAAAAAAGCAAAAACATCATCGCCACTCGGGAGGGATAAGAGCAAAATCTTTAAGAGCATATCCACATACTTGAGTGGAACTGTCTTTGAAGAAGCTTGTGCTCAAAAAGCTTGATTGGTACGGATCTGCCCAAATTATATTCGGCTGGCTGCCTGCGGCTGATGTTTACTTTAATCGCTCAAAAGAAATCAAGCAGCGCCGCGATTGGGTCAAAGAACAAATACTAGAACGCAGAAGTAGGGAAAACCTGGATTTAGCCTCACTGAAAAATGAAACCATTAATCCCGTTAAGTTTCGGGGACATGTCTCTTAGGTTGTTTGCCTTTTGAGTGGCATAGGGTCTGACGACGTTCAGCAAACCGATGGTCGGTCAAAACTTAACCATCGGTCTATATCAAATTCAACCTGTTAATATTGCAAAAAAGATCAATCAGCTGCCGAAGATCAGCCGTTGTTCAGTGAGAAATTTTTTCGCCGAGGCGCGCAAGTCACTCCCTGCGCTCAGGCCCTCTTGCAGACGCAGCAATGTCGCATCATCGATTATTCCTGCCAACCGGTTAATCAGCCGCGGCAAGGCAGGAAACCTTTTCAGGGTTGCAGCCTGAAACGCTGGCAGCACTTGAGAATCCTGATAACCGAAAGGTTTTAGCAGCCGCAACTGGCCGTCATGGAACAGGTTATTTTCGGCCGCTCCGGTCTGCGTGACAACAGCAACCAACAGATCGACCTCCTGTCGCTTGGCGGCCGCCAGCAGCTCCGATTGAGACTTAAACCGAACCAGCTGAATTTTCGTCCCGGTCCGCTGGCGGATCAACTCCGCCATAATCTGCGCCAGCAATTCCTGACTCTGGCTGCCGTCAGTGCCCAGGGCAAGAGTATAACCGGCGCAGGCACGAGCCGACGGCAGCTCACCGAAACCACTACAAATCAGGCCTATAACCAGTAATCCAAGCAGGAATTTCCGCAGCATAGTTTTCCCTAAGGTGCGCAGGTCCCATCCCCTTCGATAAATTCGAAGGTCGTCGCGCTGGCAACATTGCTGTACGGCGAAGCATCAACGCTGCGATAAGGCCGGATCCGATAACTGTACTCGGTTTCCGGCTCGAGTGACATGGTATCGACAAAGCCGACGCTGTCAGCCGGCAGGTCGGCGACCTTGACATACTCACCACTAACCGCTAATACCTCGACCTCGTAACCATCTTCATCCGCCGCGTTGTCGTCCCAGTCCAGTTTGATCATCCACGAATTGAGCGCCGTAGCGGTCAGGCTGGTCGATGCCGCCGGGAAGGTCAAGTCACTGGCCGTGTTACTGTAGCCGCTATCCCAGGGGCAGTTGCTGTTTTTAAAGGCCCGGACCCGGTAGCGGCTTTCAACTGAGGGCGGCGCACTCAGATCAGAATAACTGGTGACATTCCCCGCCACTGTGTCGATCTGGACAAAATTACTGCACCCGCTGCCGCTGCAACGTTCGATCTTGAAACCGGCCTCGGCATCGGTGTTGTCGGTCCAGCTCAGATCGATCTGGGTATCGGCGAGCGCTGTGGCCAGCAGGCCACTCGGTGCCACCGGGCTGGTGGTCGTGGCTTCATCCTCGTTGCTGTAACCCCGTTGCCAGGTGTTGCTGTAGCTGTAACAGGCGTTGGCCTCTTCGGTTCCCAGTGAGGCACCGGCATCGATGCTCGGCTCCACGACTTTTACCCGGTGAATATTCATCTGATGTGAATACTGGTGGAAAGCAATACGCATGGTCGGATCATTGTAAATCGAGGTTTCTTTGATCAGTGTCCAATCCGCATAGGCTCCGCCCTTGATGTAATATTGGGCTCCGACCGCCTTGAGCACAACCTTCATCTCGTAGTCGGTGCTGGCGGTATACCCCCCGGTCGCTCCGAAGTTGCCACCATATTCATAGGCGCTAAAAGCATAATTGTTCCAGTACAGCCCGTGGACCAGTTGGGTGTAGTTGGCACTGCCGGTCTGGTCCAACTCCCAACCGATCATGAGATGATTGTTACCGGCCGTATCGGCCGGAACGGTGAGGTCCAGATAGAGTTCCTTGCCCGCTACCCGGGTGAAGGTTTGCTGTGAGACCAACGCCTTCGTCCAACTGTCGGAGACATCAATCATCAACAAATCATTACTCTGAGCGATGGAGCCATCGGGATCGATCTCCACCCATTTGCTGTTATCGATACTGGTTCCGGAGAAAGTATCCTGGAACTCGGCAAGTTGGTCGAGATTTCCGGAATGGGTGGCATTAGCGTTGCCGTAATAGATGCTGACAGTCTGATTACTGCCCAATCTCACCGTGAAGGTCGCGGAAACTCCGTCCACCTTATCCAGGAGGCCATAAGCAAGCTCACGTTTGCCAGTTTCATCGTAGAAACGGATATCACCGAAATCGGTGCGCATATCGGTATCGTAGGGAACGACGATCTCGGCATTGGCACCAGCGACAAAACCGCTGAAGGTCAATGGAACCCGGCGGGTCCAACAGCCACCGCCATCGTAGGAGAGCCCATCGTTTATTGCTTTAAGACGATAGTTATAGGTCGTGCCGTAACAAGCGTCGGTATCCGAGTAGCTGACCATGTTCGGGCCGACTTCACCATGTTCGACAAAGCTACTGCAACCGCTGCCGGCGCAGCGCTCGATGACCGTCGCGGTTTCGGTGGCCGCATTATCGGTCCAGGTCAGATCGATCCGTGTCGTATTGGCCGTACTTGCCACTAAGCTGCTTGGAACGATGATATCAGAACTTGCTGTCGCGGTATTTGAATAAGCCGTCTCCCAGGAGCAAGCGGCTGTTTTGTAGGCTTTGACCCGATAGCTGTAGCTGGTATCCGGATCGAGTTGATCGTCCTGGTAGGAGGTCGAATCTGCCGCCGTGGTCGCAATTTCGACAAAACTGCTGCAACTCACACCAGCGCAGCGCTCAATTTTATAGCCGGTTTCGTCAGCATTGCTGTCAGCCCAGGAGATGTCGATCTGGACTTCCGAAACCTGGTTGGCAGTAAGGCCGGTCGGTGTAATTTTAGCGCCGGTGGTCTGTGACAAAGGCCCTTCCCAAGCGGTCTGCCATATCGGACCATCTGACTTCTCTGCCCGCAACCGATAGCTGTAGGTGCTTCCTTCACAGACCGTCGGATCTGTGTAGATTACTGTATCCGGCAGCAGGGACGCATCCAACGTACTGAATTCCGTATCCTCGTCACAGGCGGTACCCGAACCGGTACAACGCTCAAGGTTGTAACTGGTTTCCGAACCGCTGTTGTCGGTCCAGCTCAGATCAAGGGTGGTGGTATCGGTCGCGGCAATCGCCAGATCGGATGGCTTTGGTGGATTGTCGGTGGTTTCCGTCGCAAAAACTTCGGCGGTCGACCAACTGCAGCTGGCACTCTTGGTTGCCTGGAGCCGGTAGCTATAAGGAAGTCCGGGGCTGAGGCCGGCATCGGTCAGGCCGTAGAAGTCGATCTGGCCCTGATAGTGCTGATCGATCTCTGCCTGCGTCAGCGGCCGGTTGTAAACCGCCACATCATCCAGGTAGCCCTGGTAGTAATAACTGCTGTTGGCCTGACGGCCGAGATAGACAGGATTGGTACTGCTGTCGTAACCGATATAGCTAGCATTCAGAGGCGTCGCAACAGCATTCTTGTAGAACTTGATCGCTGCACCACCCGGAGAAAATGCGACTGCAACATGCTGCCATGCGTCGACATCAACGGCAATTCCGGTGCTGCGCCTATTTTCCCCGGTGAACACATACCAGATGCCATTATAGTGCTGCAGCCCCCAGTCATAACCGCCATTTTCGGTACTGAAAACAGTGCGATAGGTGGTATCGCTGAGTGTCGGCCTGACCCAGGCCTCAAAAGTAGCACCGGTGCCGCCGGTGGTCTGATCAAGAACGAGAGGCGTGACCACATAGTCGTTGCTGCCATCGAAAGAGCCGCCCCGGTCATATTTCCCAGCGGCGACGGTCACCGCACCATTGTAGGACTGGCCATGCCTGCCCTGCGCCGATGCGTCAACCACCTCGTTGGCCGTCCCGTTCCAGAGCGCTCCGTTCATCCGGTAATGCAGCTGTTTGCCGAGCACGGTGCCCGGGAAATTGCTGATCAGGTCCGGAGTGCCGCAGTCAAAGGTCGCGCTCTGGCAACGCTCGATAACGAACTGATCTTCGTCTGCGGTCAAGTCGTCCCAGCTCAGACCGATCTCCGACTCGGAAAGAGCGCTCGCGGTAAAATTGCCGGGGGGCGTTGCAGTGACAGTCGTGGTCTGTCCGACAAGCCAGGCAGTTTCCCAGACCGGGCCGTCATCCTTTTCCGCCCGCACCCGGTATTTGTAGGTATCACCCTGGCAAACGCTGATATCGGAGTAACTGATGCTGTCAGCCGCCAAGACCACAGAGTTCACGTTCGGGTCGGCGTCGAAAGTACAGGCTGCGCCTTGGCACCATTGCACCCGGTAAGCGGTTTCCGAGGTCGAATTGTCGGTCCACTCAAGATCGATCTGGGTCGAATCGACAGCGGTTACCGTCAGACCAGTCGGAGCTTCCGGAGCCTGGGTCGCACTGCCGATCTCGTCGTAGTTACTCTCCCAGTTGCAGCCGGGGGCCAGGTGATTCTTGTAGGCCTTGACCCGGAAATAATAGGGTGAATCGGGAGTCAGACCCGCTTGGCTATAACGGTAATGCCGCTGATAACGGTCCAGCGCCTCGGTGGCGGAAAGAGCCCGATTATAAACCGCCACTTCATCAATTCCTCCCTGAAAATGGTAGGAGGCGGTTGTGTATGACCCTCTGCGGCCGATCGTCACGTTGGCATCGCTGGTATCGACAGAGATGGTCGGCGAACTCCAGGTATTTGCATTGCCGTTTTTGTAAACAGCAACCCCGGTTGAGGGATGAAACGTGACCACCATGTGCTGCCAGGCATTGAGCGTGGCAGGAATCCCGGTCGAGATATAACTGCTGCCGTTCATAATGTACCAGGTGGTGTTACGCTGGTAGAGACTCCAGTCATAACCGGCGTTGTCGGTACTGATGACATACTTATAGTTGGCATTGTTCACCGTCGGGTAGACCCAGGCTTCGAAGGTAACCCCCGGAGAGGTTGCCGACTGGTCGATATTGAGCGAGGTGGCAACATAGTCGTTAACGCCGTCGAACCAGCCGCCGTGACCATATTTACCGGCGGCAACAGTGGTCACCCCACCGTAGCCGGTGCCGGCATTGCCGTTGCCGGAGGCGTCCGTCACCTCACCGGCGGTTCCATTCCAGCTTGACTCATTCATAGGCAACAACAGCTGATTTCCGGCAGGGAGGACGCTGATCTCTTGATCTGCCCCGAAGTTGCCGCTGTTGGCGCAGAAGGCCGCATCCCCGTCACAGCGGGAGATGCGGAATCCGGCCAGGTCGCTGGAAAGGTAATCCCACTCAAGGTTGACCGTATCTTCTGACACGCTGGCAACACTCAAGCTGGTCGGTACAACAAGCGCGGGGAGCGACGCTTCGGAGGTAGCGCTGGGCAAAGAGCTCCAGACAACCCCATTGATCGCCACCACTCGGTAATTGTAGGCCACCGCCACATTCGGATCAGCACAGACGGCGGAATCAGCATAGGAGGTGATATCGGCACCAACCGTGTCCAGCTCGGTGAAACTGCTACAGCCGCTACCGGCACAGCGTTCAATACGGAAGCCGGTCTCGGTGGTGGTATTGTCGCTCCACGTCAGCCCGATATGGCCGCTGTCAACCACACTGGCAACCAGATCGGTGGGAACCGGCGGTGTGGTGGTCAGCTCAATGGAGTTGGACGCAGTAGACGTCCAGCTACAACTGGAGCCCTTGTACGCCTTGACCTGGTAATTATACGTGGTGGAATCGGTCACACTCCAGTCGTTGTAGCGCGCCAGGCCGTGATCATAGAGGGTCTGAATGTCGGCCGGAACAAGCGGCTGAGCAAAAACCGCCACCTCGTCGAGCCGCCCGTCGAAGAACTCCTGGTTGAGGCTGCCACGGCGGCCAAGAGTCAGCACCGCGCTGCTGTCATCAAAATCGATGGCGGCGTTGCTCCAGACCGCAACACCGTTCTTGTAGAGGGTGACGCCGCTCGCCGGGCTGAAAACCACGGCCAGATGCTGCCAGCTGTTCAGATCGACGGCGATCCCGGTGTTGACCAACGCAGTATCGCTGCCGTCGGCGACATACCAGGTGCCGGCGTTACGCAGCAAGCCCCAATCGTTGCCACCATCATCAGTACCGAAGACAAAGTGATTGTTGGCACTGACACTGAGCGGATAAACCCAGGCTGCCATAGTTGCACCGCTCGTGGTGGCCGACTGATCGAGCAGCAGCGGAGTAGCGAGGTAATCATCAGTTCCGTCAAAATTTCCGGCCCGGTCATATTTACCGCTCGAGACGGTGGTTCCACCGAAAGACTGCCCATGGTTGCCAGCCGCGGAGAGGTCGACAACCTCGTTGACGGTCCCGTTCCAGCTCGCCTCGTCCATCCGGTAATGGAGCAGGTTTCCGGCCGGGCTGACCAGGGAGGCAACCTGCGAAAAGTTGCTGCACCCGCTGCCGCTACAACGCTCGATGAGAAATTCTGTCTCGTCGGCACTGTTGTCGGTCCACTTCAACTCGGTCCATTCTTCAGACACCCAGTCGCTAGCGAGACCTGAAGGCGCAACTGTAGAATCGGCAACATGGTCGGCCGTGACGTTGCTGGGAGCAGTCACCCATTCGTTAGTTTTATAGGCTTTAAGCCGATAACTGTAAGTCAGCCCGGCGCACACCGAATCATCGATGAAGCTGGTACTGTTGGCAGGGACATTAATACTGGTGATGGCCGAGAAGTCGCAAGCGGTGCCCAGGCAACGCTCCAGGGTGAACCCTTCCTCGCTGCCGGTATTGTCGTTCCAGTCGAGCTGAATCTCTGTGGTGTTCAGCACTGCAGCCGTTAAACTGTTCGGGGCAATCGGGTCGGCGGTGGTGGCTTCCCGCTGGGCCCAGCGGGAGGACTCGCCGCTGCCGTTATAGGAACGAATCCGGTAGCAGAAGGTTGAATCAATACTCAGACCGGTATCCATATAACTGGTCTCGCCGGGGGCGGCCATGTAAAGTGAAATCCAGGGATTGGTCGAGTCACAGCTGCCGACTTTGCGTTCCAGTTCGAAGCCGGTCTCATCCAGCGAGTTATCGGTCCACTGCAGATCGATCTCGGTGTACAGCTGGGTCGCGGTAAAGGGAGTCGGCGACTGCATGGTCTGGCCCTCGGCGAGAAACACCATGTAATCGGTATCGCCGCTGGCGGTGGTGGTGATGCCGGCAACGAAGGTTTCGCCGTAGGCGTTGGTGACGATCGAAGAGGGAACATCGTCGCTGTCATCCAAGCCGTTATAAACGGAAGCGCTGAGGATAACCCCGTCACTGTCGTACTTGACAGTCAGGACATCGTCGTTGACCCCGCTATAGGTCGTCCCGGTTAAGGCGACGGTCCCGGAGCGGTCGATCGACATGGCGTAAAGAGCCTCATCCGAGATCGGCCGATCGAGGGTCCGCTGCCAGACCAGGGTGCCGTCAGCAGCGTAGCGGAGCAAATGATAATCGTGGTTGCCGGCACCGACAAAGGTGGTGCCACCGACCATAATGCTGCCATCGACCGGATCGAAGGCGATCCCTTCGCCGATATCGTAGCCGTTGCCGGCTCCGTTGAAGCCCTTTTCCCAGAGCAGGGTGCCGTCACTGCTGGCATATTTGATGGT
>CALZHQ010000072.1 GCA_945787295.1 uncultured Desulfuromonadales bacterium | reverse complement strand
CCACCCGGGTGATCTATCAGTCCGCTTATGCCGATCTGACCATTATCGGACAACCGGGCAAACAACCGCCGCCGCCGCGTGACCTTCCCGAGCGATTGATACTTTCCTCCGGTCATCCGATTATCACCATCCCCTTTGCCGGCAATTTCAAGTCGGTCGGCACCCGAGTCATGGTTGCCTGGAAAGCTGGCCGGGCATCTGCCAGGGCGATCTCTGACGCTATGCCTTTTTTAATCAAAGCCGAAGAAGTGATCCTGCTGAGTTTCTCAACCACAGACGATGAGCGTAAGGAGAACGAGCGTACCTTGGAAAAGATGGCTTATCACCTGTCCCGGCACGGGGTAAAGGCCAAACGGGAAAATCGTCTGATTGTTAATATCAGTCTAGGGGATGCTCTGCTTAATCGCGCCGCTGAAGAAGGCATTGATCTGATCGTCTGTGGTGGCATGGTTGCTTCACAATTAGGTCCGCTGGCGAATCACCTGCTGAAACAGATGACGGTACCAGTCTTGATGTCGAGCTGAGGTCTGATCGGTTTGCTCAATGCAACACAAAGGAGACGAAGAATGAATTACGAAAACCTGCTGGTCGAAATGGCTGATGGTATTGCCGTTGTCACCATTAACCGCCCCAAGGCACTTAACGCCCTGAACGAACAGATCTTGTGTGAGCTGCAAGGCGCCTTTCGCAGTTTTGCCGAGGATAATGCGGTGCAGGTGGTCATCGTTACCGGCAGTGGCGCAAAAGCCTTTGTGGCCGGTGCCGACATCGCCGCCATGCAACCGCTGAGCGCCCTGCAGGCGCGGAATTTTGCCAAGCAGGGACACGAAGTCATGCGCGGCATCGAAGCTTGCCCCAAACCGGTGATCGCTGCGGTTAACGGCTTTGCTCTCGGCGGTGGCTGTGAGCTGGCACTCAGCTGTGATATCCGGCTGGTCTCTGACAACGCCCGCTTCGGCCAGCCTGAAGTCAACCTGGGAGTAATCCCCGGTTTCGGCGGCACCCAGCGACTGGCACGCCTGGTCGGCAAGGGGCTGGCGATGGAAATGATTTTGACCGGTGACATGGTCACAGCCGGCGAAGCGCATCGTATCGGGCTGGCGAACAAAGTGTACCCACAAACCGAACTGCTCGATGCCGCAAAAGAGATGGCGGCCAAGATTATCAGCAAAGGTCCTTTCTCGGTCAAGCTGGCCAAGGAAGCGATCCGCAATGGCCTTGAAATGGATCTCGACAAAGCGAACCAGTACGAAGCTGAACTGTTCGGACTCTGCTTCGCCAGTCACGAACAGAAGGAAGGGATGCAGGCCTTTCTGGAAAAACGGCCGGCTAATTTCAGTGGCTAATAGTGGTTAACTCGTGCGACCTGCTACAGGTTCGGGAGCATCGGATGAACTTAGACTTAACGGAAGAACAAAAATTGATCCAGGAAACAGCCCGCGAGTTCGCCAGCGCAGAGTTGCTTCCGGTCGCCGCTGCACTCGATCGTGGTGAAAATGAGCAGGTCTTCTTCGACAATCTGGCCAAACTGGCTGAACTCGGTTTCATGGGCTTGAACGTCCGCGAAGAATACGGCGGTACCGAGGCCGGGGTCATTGCTTTTTCCGTCGCCCTGACCGAAATCGCCCGGGCCTGTGCCTCAACGGCTGTCACCCTCTCGGTCAACAACATGGTCTGTGAAATCATTCAGGCGGTCGGCAACCAAGATCAGCGCCGGCAGTACATCCCGAAAATCTGTACCGGCGAATATTTGGCCGGCGCTTTTGCCCTGACCGAAACCGGGGCCGGATCAGATCCCGCCGGGATGACCACCTCTGCAACCCTCGATGGTGAACACTGGGTCCTGAACGGCAGCAAGATTTTCATCACCAGCGCTCCTTATGCCGGTGTCTTCGTCGTCTGGGCGGTCACCGACAAGAACGCTCCGAAAGGCAAAGGAATCAGCTGTTTCCTGGCTGAACAGAACAGCCCCGGACTGGTCGTCGGCAAAAAGGAAGGAAAACTGGGCCAGCACGCATCGGCCACCAATGAAGTGCTTTTCCAGGATTGTCGCATCCCCAAAAACGCGCTGCTGGGAAAACTGAACGACGGCTTCCGCGTCGCAGTCGGCGAACTGGCCGGCGGCCGGATTGGCATCGGCTCCCTGGCACTGGGTGTTGGCCTGGCAGCCATGGATGCAGCGACCCGTTATTCTCTGGAGCGGAAACAGTTCGAGCGGAAGCTCGCCGATTTCCAGGCCATACAATGGAAGATTGCTGACAGTTATACCGAACTGGATGCCGCACGACTACTGCTGATGAACGCCGCATTCAAAAAAGAGCAGGGCCGCAGTTTCGGCAAAGAAGCCTCAATGGCCAAGCTGTTCGCCAGTGAAGCCGCCAACCGCGCCTGTTACGAAGCGATGCAAATCTTTGGCGGCTACGGTTACACCACCGACTTCCCTGTCGAACGCTACTGCCGCGATGCGCGGATCTGCTCGATCTACGAGGGCACCAGTGAAATTCAGCGTCTGATTATCGCTCGGGATATTTTACGCAACTTTTCATAATTCCATAGTGAATCCAACCAAGGGAGTGGCAGCATGATTTTCGAACTGACTGATGAACACAAATTGATGCGACAGATGGTCCGGGATTTCGCCGAAGCGGAAATCGCGCCCGGGATTGAAGAGCGGGACGAAGCAGAGTGCTTCGACCGTGAGTTGATGTATGACAAACTCGGCGAACTGGGACTGACCGGAATCGTCTTTCCTGAGCAATATGGCGGCGCCGAAGCCGATTACATCAGTTACGCCATCGCCGTCGAAGAACTATCGCGGGTCTGCGCCTCGACCGGCGTCACCCTCTCGGCCCACCTCTCCCTCGGTGCCAACCCGATCTACCTGTTCGGCACCGAAGATCAAATGCAAAAGTTCCTCAAGCCGCTCGCCGAAGGGAGCAAGATGGGCGCCTTCGGTCTGACCGAAAACTCGGCCGGTTCCGATGCCGGTGGCACCAAGACCACCGCTGTGCGTGACGGTGATGAGTGGGTAATAAACGGCAGCAAGATTTTCTGCACCAACGGCGGCGACGCCGAGATCTATATCATCTTTGCCCGCACCGATAAAGAAGCTCAGAAACATCACGGCATCAGTGCCTTTATCGTCGAAAAAGATACTCCCGGTTTCAGTTTCGGTAAAAAAGAGAAGAAGCTGGGTATCCGTGCCTCGCCGACCATGGAACTGGTGTTTGAGAACTGCCGGATACCGACTGACAACCTGCTCGGGGAAGAGGGAGAAGGTTTCAAGGTTGCGATGAAAACCCTCGACGGCGGACGGATCGGTATCGCGGCACAGGCCCTCGGCATTGCCCAGGGAGCCTTTGAGGCTTCGATTGAATATGCCAAGGAACGCAAACAATTCAATCAACCGATCAGTTCCTTCCAGGCGATTCAGTTCAAGCTGGCCGACATGGCCACCGAAATCGAAGCCGCCCGGTTATTGGTCTACCAGGCCGCTTACAAAGCCAGCGCCGGCATCCCTTACGGCAAGGATTCGGCGATGGCAAAATTGTACGCATCCGATGTTGCCATGAAGGTCACAAACGAAGCGGTGCAAATTTTCGGTGGCTACGGCTACACCCGCGATTTTCCGGTCGAGCGGATGATGCGTGACGCCAAGATCACCCAGATTTATGAAGGGACCAACGAGGTACAGCGACTTGTCATCAGCGCGGCAATCACCAGATAACCATGCAACATGTTTTTTGGGGTCAACGGACGGAGACAGTTGTAAGCAAGCAGCCGTCTCTATCCGTTGACACTTTAAAACAGAAAAATCCCAGTCTCTTTTAACGATCGATTTATCTCTGTATTTACAGCATCTTAAGAAAAGAAAGGGAATTCATAGCAAAACAGGAGCTTGGCACCTGCCTTGCAATTTGATCCTGATAGAAACCCAAAACAGGAGAGAGCGATGACAGCGATCAATTTTCCCGGCCTGGAATTCGACTTGGACGACACCACGAAACTGTTGCGCGAGACAGTCAGAGATTTTGCCGCCACGGAAATTGCCCCTCGGGCTGCTGACATTGATCGCGAGAATCTGTTCCCTGCCGACCTCTGGCAAAAAATGGGTGAGCTCGGCCTGCACGGCATCACCGTCGGTGAAGAGTATGGCGGTGCCGAAATGACCTATCTCGATCATGTCATTGCCATGGAGGAAATCAGCCGTGCTTCGGCCTCGGTGGCGCTTTCTTACGGGGCCCATTCCAATCTCTGTATCAACCAGATTTTCCGTAACGGCAACGACGCACAGAAAACTAAATATCTGCCGAAACTGGTCAGCGGAGAGCATGTCGGCGCTCTGGCCATGAGTGAATCAGGTTCCGGTTCCGACGTCGTCAGCATGACTCTGCGGGCCGATCGCGAGGGGGATGTCTATATCCTCAACGGCACAAAAATGTGGATCACCAACGGTCCGGATGCCAACGTGCTGGTGGTCTACGCCAAAACCGAACCCGCCTCCGGTGCGCGCGGCATCACCGCCTTTCTGGTAGAAAAAGGTCTGCCCGGGTTTTCCACCGCGCAGAAGCTGGATAAGTTAGGGATGCGCGGCTCCAACACCTGTGAACTGGTCTTCGAAAACTGTCCGGTCCCGGCCGAGAATATCCTTGGCGAGTTGAACCAGGGAGTCAAGGTCTTGATGAGCGGCCTCGATTACGAACGGATCGTCCTTTCCGGCGGGCCGCTGGGGATCATGAGTGCCTGTCTCGACGTGGTCGTTCCCTACCTGCACGAAAGGAAACAGTTCGGCCGACCGATCGGCCAATTCCAGTTAATGCAGGGCAAACTGGCCGACATGTACACCAGCATGAGCGCGTGCCGTGCCTACGTTTACGCGGTAGCCAGAGAAGCAAACCGTCGCGGCGGCCGCAGCCTGCGCAAGGACGCCGCCGGGGTGATCCTTTACTCGGCTGAAAAAGCCACCCAGATAGCTCTCGATGCCATTCAGTGTCTGGGTGGGAACGGCTACATCAACGAATTCCCCACCGGTCGCCTGCTGCGCGACGCCAAGCTCTACGAAATCGGCGCCGGAACCAGCGAAATCCGCCGTATGTTGATCGGCCGCGAAATGTTCGAGCAGACCAGCTGAGAGGATTGTGCATGACTGTCCTGAAGAGCAAACTTAAAACCGGCAGCGCTGAATTTAACGATAATGCTGCATCAATCCAGCAACAGGTCGATGACCTGCGCGCCAAGGTTGAAACCATCAAACGTGGTGGTCATGAAAAGTCCCGTCAGAAGCATACCGAGCGCGGCAAACTGCTCCCCCGCGAGCGGATCCGCCAACTGCTGGATGTCGGCTCACCCTTTCTCGAACTCTCCCAGTTTGCCGCCTGGCAGACGTATGACAGCGAAGTCCCGGCAGCCGGTCTGATTACCGGAATCGGCCGGATCGAAGGACGCGAGTGCATGCTCGTCGTCAACGATGCTACGGTCAAAGGGGGCACCTACTTCCCGTTGACGGTCAAGAAACATCTGCGCGCGCAGGAAATCGCCGAGCAAAACCGGCTGCCCTGCGTTTACCTGGTCGATTCCGGCGGCGCCTTTTTGCCCAAGCAGGACGAGGTGTTCCCCGACCGCGACCACTTCGGCCGGATTTTCTACAACCAGGCGCAGATGTCCTCCCTGGGAATTCCGCAGATTGCCGTGGTCATGGGGTCCTGTACCGCTGGCGGTGCCTACGTGCCGGCGATGGCCGACGAGAGTATTATCGTCAAGCAGCAGGGCACTATATTTCTCGGCGGACCGCCCCTGGTCAAAGCCGCCACCGGCGAGGTGGTCAGCGCCGAACAACTTGGCGGCGCTGACACTCACTGCCGCACCTCCGGGGTGACCGATCACTATGCCGAGAACGACGCCCACGCCCTGGCACTGACGCGACGAATTATCTACAACCTCAACTATCACAAGCAGCCGGACATCAGCCTGCGCGACAGTCGTGAGCCACGCTACGCTGCGACCGAGCTCTACGGTCTGATCCCCAGCGATACCCGTAAACCGTTTGATGTTCGCGAAGTGATCGCCCGGATCGTCGACGGCAGCGAATTCGATGAATTCAAGCAACTTTACGGCACCACCCTGATCTGTGGTTTTGCCCACCTGCACGGTATCCCGGTCGGCATCGTCGCCAACAACGGTATCCTGTTCTCCGAATCGGCGCTGAAAGGAACCCATTTCATCCAGCTCTGCAGTCAGCGCGGCATCCCCCTGCTGTTTCTGCAGAACATCACCGGTTTTATGGTCGGCAGTAAATACGAAGCAGGCGGCATTGCCAAGGACGGCGCCAAGATGGTCACTGCGGTGGCCTGCGCCAAAGTGCCGAAGCTGACGCTGTTGATCGGGGGCAGCTTCGGGGCCGGCAACTACGGCATGTGTGGCCGCGCCTACAGTCCGCGCCTGCTGTTTATGTGGCCGAATGCGCGCATTTCGGTGATGGGCGGCGAACAGGCGGCTTCGGTCCTGGCCCAGGTCCGCCGTGATGGGATAGAAGCCAAAGGGGACAAGTGGAGTCCTGAAGAGGAAGAGGCATTCAAAACCCCGATTCGCGATCAATACGAACATCAGGGGCATCCTTATTACGCCAGTGCCCGGCTTTGGGACGATGGGATCATCGACCCGGCAGACAGCCGCATGGTGCTGGGGCTGAGTCTTTCGGCTGCCCTCAACGCGCCGATCGAAAAAACCTCTTTCGGAATTTTCAGGATGTGATTATGCAACGGCTGTTAACTGAAATAGACAAGCGCGGCTGTGCAACCCTGCGCCTGAACAATCCAGAGCAGCATAACGCCTTTGACGACCGGCTGATTACTGATTTGACCGCAGCACTTCAGCAGCTGGCCGAGGATCAACAGGTGCGGGTGGTGACCCTCTGCTCCAGTGGTAAAAGCTTCTCGGCCGGGGCGGACCTGAACTGGATGCGGCGCATGGCCGACTACTCACGGGAAGAGAACCTGCAGGATGCCCTGGCGCTGGCGGAACTGATGAAAACCCTGAACGAGTTACCGAAACCGACCATCGCCTTGGTGCAGGGCGCCACCTTCGGCGGCGGCGTCGGCCTGGTTGCGGCCTGCGATATCGCCATTGCCAGCGCGCAGGCTCAGTTCTGTTTATCTGAAGTGAAACTGGGCCTGATCCCCGCAACGATTTCCCCTTACGTTCTTGCCGCTATCGGTGAACGTGCGGCCCGGCGCTATTTCCTTAGCGCTGAACGTTTCACTGCTGACGAAGCCCTGCGTATCGGGTTGCTACATCAGGTCGTGGAGGCAGAACAGTTAGAACCGACAGGAGCGGCTATTTGTCAGCAACTCCTGCAGAACGGGCCGCAAGCACTGACCGAAGCGAAACGCTTAATTCGTGACGTGGTCAATCGTCCGCTTACCGCAGAACTTCAGAAAATAACTGCGGAACGGATTGCCGCCATTCGCGCAAGTGACGAAGGTCGCGAAGGGCTCAACGCTTTTCTTCAGAAACACAAGCCCTACTGGACAGAGGATTTAGACGATGTTTGAGGCTATCCTGATTGCCAATCGCGGTGAAATCGCCTGTCGAATCATCGCCAGTGCCAGAAAGCTCGGCATCCGTTCGGTCGCGGTTTATTCCGCAGCCGATGCCAACAGCCGCCATGTTCAACTCGCCGACGAAGCGGTATTTCTTGGTCCTGCACCGGCCAGTGAAAGCTACCTGTGTATTGACAAAATCATCGCCGCGGCGAAAAGAAGCGCTGTCCAGGCGATCCACCCCGGCTACGGTTTTCTCGCCGAGAATGCGCAATTTGCCCGTGCCTGTGAAGAGGCCGGTCTGACGTTTATCGGGCCACCGGCCAGCGCCATCGATGCGATGGGAGACAAGGCCCGCGCCAAGAAACTGATGGAGTCGGCCGGGGTCCCGCTGGTGCCTGGCTACCACGGTGAGGAACAAGAGCCGGAGTTGCTGTTAAAGCAGGCCGAGCAGGTCGGCTTTCCCTTACTGCTGAAAGCGAGTGCCGGCGGTGGCGGCAAAGGGATGCGCGTGGTTGAATCGGTAGCAGATTTTCCAGCCGCCCTGGCAGCGGCTAAACGGGAATCATTAAGTGCCTTCGGTGATGAACGGATGCTGCTCGAACGCTACCTGCGGCGCCCGCGGCATGTCGAAATCCAGATTTTTGCCGACACTCAGGGAAACTGTGTCCACCTGTTCGAACGGGACTGTTCGGTACAGCGCCGGCACCAGAAGGTGATCGAGGAAGCACCGGCCCCTGGGATGAGCGAAGAACTGCGCCAGCAGATGGCGACAGCGGCGATTGCCGCTGCCAAAGCGATCCATTACGTCGGTGCCGGGACCATCGAGTTCCTGCTCGACGAAGATGGCAGCTTCTATTTCATGGAGATGAACACCCGGCTGCAGGTTGAACATCCGGTCAGCGAACTGATCAGCGGTCAGGATCTGGTCGACTGGCAGCTGCAGGTTGCCGCTGGCGCCCCCCTGCCCTGTTCCCAGGATCAATTGCAGATCGATGGCCATGCCATCGAGGTGCGGCTCTACGCCGAAGATCCACAACGTGATTTTCTTCCAGCCACCGGCCTGCTGCAGCACTTGCAGCTGCCACCTGCCAATAAGCACGTGCGGGTCGATACCGGCGTCCAACAGGGTGATCAGATCAGCATCCACTACGATCCGATGCTCGCTAAACTGATCGTCCATGCCGGGAATCGTCAGCAGGCGCTGCAATGGTTGCGTACGGCGCTTGACGCCACAGAAGTGGTCGGACTCATTAGCAATCGCGACTTTCTGCGCCGCGTCTGCGACAATGCCGAATTTGCCGCCGGTCACATTGATACCGGCTTTATTGAACGGCATCGTGATGAACTGCTGAGCAAGCCACCAACCATCAGTGACGAGCAACTGTCGCTGCTGGCGCTTTACCTGTTGCTAAAGCGTAAGAAAGAAGCACTCAGCGCTGCAGCGGCCTCAATGGAACCGGATTCCCCCTGGAACGATACCAGCGGCTGGCGCCTGAACAGTGACAATCATTACTCTTTGCAACTGCGTGACTCCGACACGGAGTATTCCATAGTACTCCATTACCGGCCAGACGGATTCCTGCTGGAACTGCCCGGGAGTCATCTGACGGCACATGGTGAATTATCCGCTGACGGAACCCTGCTGGCGACCATCGATGGCCATCGTTGCCGGGCCCGTATCATCCAGCAGGACATGGAGCTGACCCTGATTGTCAGTGGCGAAACCCGATCCCTGCAACTGGATGATCCACTCTACGGCTTGCTCGATCAGCAGGCTGGCGAAGGCAGCCTGAGTGCACCGATGCCGGGCAAGATTATCGCCGTCCATACCGACAAGGGGGCGCATGTCGATGTCGGCACGCCGCTGCTGACCCTGGAGGCAATGAAAATGGAACATACCATCAATGCTCCCCATACAGGGGTCGTCAGCGAAATATATTTCCAGACTGGCGAGATGGTTGAAGAGGGGGTTGAACTGATCGCTATCGTCAGCGAGGGAGGCTGATATGCACTTACCGAAACGGGTAAAAATCGTCGAAGTCGGGCCGCGGGATGGACTGCAGAACGAAACCAAAATCGTCCCGACCCAGGTCAAGATTGAACTGATCAACCGACTCTCCGAAACCGGTCTGGCTGCGATTGAAGGGGGTAGCTTCGTCTCTCCGAAATGGATGCCGCAAATGGCTGACAGCCTGCAGGTGATGCAGGGAATCAAGCGGCGCCCCGGGGTCTGCTATCCGGTCCTGGTGCCGAACCTGCAAGGGCTGCAGAGCGCGCAACTGGCTGACATCGATGAGATATCGATCTTCGCCTCGGCATCGGAATCCTTTTCACGGAAAAACATCAACTGCACCATCGCCCAAAGCCTGGATCGCTTCGCCGAGGTCTGCATCGAAGCAAAAAAACTAAACCTGCGGGTACGCGGCTACATTTCCTGCACCCTTGGTTGTCCCTACGAAGGCGCAGTCGATCCGAACAACGTCGCCTGGCTGGCTGGCCGACTGGTTGAGCTCGGCTGCTATGAAATTTCCCTTGGAGACACCATCGGCGTCGGCACACCGGGCAAAGCCCAGGAGATGGTCGACTGTGTGGCAAAAAAAGTTCAGCACGAACGACTGGCAGCCCACTTTCACGACACTTATGGTCAGGCACTGGCCAATATTCTCGCGGTTATTGAGCGTGGCATCACCGTTATCGACAGTTCAGTCTCCGGGCTCGGCGGCTGCCCCTTTGCCCCTGGTGCATCCGGTAATGTTGCCAGTGAAGATCTGCTTTATATGCTGAAAGGGCTCGGCATCGAAACCGGTGTCGATCTGCAAGCATTGGCTGAGGCAGGACTCTATATTTCCGAGTTCCTAGGTCGTCCTTCTGGTTCTCGGGTTGCTAACGCCATGGCGACGCAGCAAGACAGTTCCAGACCCTGCGCTTGATGTAGATATGATTTGCATCAATACAGAGAATATTGATCGTCTATATAGGCTTTTCAAATGCAATGTTGGCGATATGATGGAATATGTTGAAGACGAATCCAGCCAGAACGAGAGCATCTGTGGTAGAGGTCGTTCTAAAAAAAGTGACCACAAGGCGGGCACCGTTTGGACACTAACGAGATAAAGGGTTAGCGAAAAATCGCTAACCCTTTAATATAATTGGCGACCCCGGGAGGATTCGAACCTCCGACAATCACCTTAGGAGGGTGCCGCTCTATCCAGCTGAGCTACGGGGCCATGCGCACGCTTTATACCGCAGCGCTGGCGTTTTTTCAAGCCAATGCTACTCAGCTGTCCCCTAGAATTTGAGCAGGCTGTAAACCTTTCCTTCCGGCAACTTACTCCGCCCGTCGAGAAATTCAAGCTCAGCCATAAAAGCGCATTCGTGAATTTCTGCACCGAATCCTTTGACGAGATCAACAACTGCGGCCATGGTTCCACCGGTCGCGAGCAGATCATCGGCAATAATGATCTTATCACCCGGCTTGAAAGCATCTTCATGGATCTCCAGGGTGTCACTGCCATACTCAAGATCATAGCTGATACTGCGGGTCTTATAAGGCAGTTTTCCAGGTTTTCGCACCAGGGTGATGCCGGTCCCTAATTTATACGCCAAAGCCGACCCGAGGATGAAACCACGTGCTTCGATACCGACAATCTGGTCAATTTTCTCGCCTAGGTAGCGATGGGCTAGTAGATCAACCATCCGATGAAAGCTTTTTGCATCCGCTAACAAGGTGGTAATATCTTTGAAAACTATCCCCTTTTTCGGAAAATCGGGGATATCCCGGATAATATCCTTCAACTCGTCCATTACAGCTCCTTACGATTCGTCCACATCGGCATTCAAAACTCGTTCTTCCAAGGTTTTTCTCAGCTTGTTTAGGCTTTTGGCTTCAATCTGCCTGATCCGCTCTCGCGTCACCCCGAACTTCTGACCAATAGTGTCCAATGTTTGTGGCTCACGATCGCCGAGACCGAACCTGAGCGCAAGGATTTCCCGCTCATTCTCGGTCAGATCGTCCATCCACTCCATGACATGAGCAAAACGATCCAAATCCTCGATCATACTCCCGGGATCAACCAAATTTTTGTCTTCGATTGTATCGATCAGACTGTAATCGTTGTTATCACCCATTGGGTGTTCAATTGAATAGGTTTTTTTCAGCAGAATCATCATCCGTCGCACATAGGCAACATCTGCGCCCATCGCATCGGCGACCTCATCCAGAGATGGATCACGCTTGAGGCGTTGCACAAGCTCACGGCTGACTTTGACCAGTCGGTTGATATCATCGGCGACATGAACCGGCAAGCGGATGGTCCGGCTCTGATTGACCAGAGCACGTTCGATCGATTGACGCACCCACCAGGTCGCGTAAGTGGAGAATCGGCAGCCCTTACTGACTTTGAATTTCTCCACCGCCTTGATCAGGCCCATATTGCCTTCTTCGATCAGATCGAGAAAAGGCAGGCCACGGTTCATATAACGTTTGGCAATTTTGACCACCAACCGCAGGTTCGATTCGATCATCCGCGCCCGAGCAGCCTCGTCACCCTCAGCGATCAAGCCGGCGAGTTGACGTTCTTCTTCTGCTGTCAACAGGTTACTTTTCTGAATTTCTTTCAGGTAGAGCTTGATAGCATCGGCAGCGACGTATTCTTCTTCATAAGTGACTTTTTCTTCTGGCTCTGTTTCAGAATTCGCTTCCGGATCTGCAGACGGATCGGTTTCAGTAAAGCCATCCAACTCTTTACTGTCTTCAGCCTCCATGTTGGCACGCTCAAATTCAGACATCATTTCGTCCATCCCAGCCTCCCTGTAAAACAAATAACATTAGTATGTTAAAGCGCAGTCTAGGTTCGCCGCAAGCTTATGGCAAGTATAAAATCGGATTGACCGCCTGCTTGCCTTTACGCACCTCAAAATGCAGCCTCGGGGGACCGCCTGCAGGGGGCACCCCTGAGAGGGCTATCTGCTCACCCTTGCTGACAAAATCACCCTGTCGAGCATAGTTGCGTTGGTTGAACCCATAGACGGTAAACAGGTCATTCTCATGTTGCAGAATGATGAGGTGACCGTAGCCGTTGACACCATCACCGCTATAGATCACTTTGCCTGCCTCGGCAGCCTGCACAGCACTTCCGGAACGTATCGCGATCTCTATCCCCTTGCCACCACCAGTTTTTGCCTTGGAACTGAAAGAACGGACGATCTTACCCCTTAGTGGCCACTGTAACTTTTTTACTTCTGTCGATTTAACAGAGTTTTTCGTTCCAGTATTTTTCTGAGCAACTCTAGGTTTGACCGGGCTACTTTTGGGGACAGGTTTTGCTGGCACGGTTTGTTTTTTGACCGTCTTTTGTGTGCTGGTGATCTTTGGCTTGGCAGGAGTCGTTTTAACTATAGGCACGGTGCGTAATCGATCGGCACCCGGAATGTACAGGCGGGTTCCTGCACGCACCCGTGTGGGATCGGAAATATTATTTACCCGAGCGATCGTTGTTTCGCTAACCCCATAAGTGCGGCTGATACGGTAAAGGTTCTGACCAGGTTTGACGGTATGATAAATGCCGCTACCACAGGCGGTCAGAAGAAACAACAGAACAAGCAGGCAGTTACGGCGGCTCATAAACGAACAACGATTGCGACACACATATTTCGTCCTAGCCCTGTACATCCGCCACCTACAGAATCATCAATGCAAAAGTTTTATGAGAAACAGTGCCCCTATCAGTAAAACCAGAAACAGGATCGTCAGTAAATTAAAATATTTATCAATCAAGACCCGTGCCGGGCGACCAAGGTAGTAAAAGAGCGCCGCCACCATGAAGAATCTGAGTCCGCGACTGATCAATGAGGCACCGGCAAACACAGGAAAATTAATCTGAAATGCGCCAGAGGCAATGGTAAAGATTTTATATGGAATGGGTGTAAAACCAGCAGCAAAAACCGTCCAGAAATCGTATTGATCGAATAAGCTTTTGACCTGAGCGAAACCTTCTGGAGTAAAACCAGGCACGTACTGAAAAAAGACCGGGCTTAATCCGTCCCACAGCCCCCAGCCAATCAAGTATCCCAGCAACCCGCCAGCGACCGAACCGATGGTCGCGACAAGAGCAAAACGGTACGATCTGGCAGGGATTGCCAGACATAGTGCAATCAGCAAAACATCGGGCGGTACCGGGAAAAAGCTTGCTTCTGCAAAAGCCAATAAACCTAAAGCAGGAACGCCATAAGGAGTTTCAGCCCAGGACAAAACCCAGTCATATAAGCGCCGAACCATTTTCATAACAAAAGATCTTCAGTCATTACCAGCCGACTGCCAGCCCTGCTCCCCGATCAAAGGGACAAAACGGCAGCCCATTAACTGTTCACGTTTAAAAGAGCCATCTTCCTGGCGGACAACTCGCATCAGAATCTGCTGTGCACGATCTCCGACCGGGAGCACCAACTTCCCCCCGACATCCAGCTGGTCGAGATATTCAGTCGGGATATCTGGTGCGCCCGCGGCAACCAGGATACCGTCAAACGGCCCCTGATCTCGCCAGCCGATCGTACCGTCACCGACCTTGATATTGACGTTGCTCAAACACAGCTGATCAAGGATTCTTCGGGCCCGGTTTGCCAAAACCGAGATTCGCTCAATCGAGTATACACGTTTGGCCAGCATAGACAGAACCGCACTCTGATAACCGGACCCGGTACCGATTTCAAGTATTCGCTCATGCCCCTGCAGCTCCAGCGCTGCAGACATGGCTGCCAGACATGGCTGCTACCATGTAGGGTTGAGAAATTGTCTGTTTCTCACCGATCGGCAAGGAGGTATCACTATAAGCGTGGCTCTGCAGTCCCGGCTCGACGAACAAATGGCGAGGGACCTGCATCATGGCTTGGAGAACGCGCTGATCCTCAATACCACGAGGGATCAATTGTTGTTCGACCATCCGGCGACGGGCAACAGAATATTCCATCAATTAGATTTTCCAGCAGCAAATGACCAGTTTTTTAAGGCCGTAAATGAATCATCATTGGTCAGATTAGTATGGAGTGGAGTGACTGAGATCAGTTTTTCGTCTAAGGCATTGCAATCGCTGCCAGGAATACTTTCAAACCCGACATCACCGCCACCGATCCAGTAGTAATGTCGACCGCGCGGGTCCTGGTTAACCGTCACCGCTTCGCCATATTTTCGCTTTCCCTGCCGGGTGAATTGAACTCCTTCACAACCACCAGCAGGCACATTGACATTCAGAAAGGTGTCTGGTGGCAGGCCATTTTGCATTATTTCATGCGCCAACTGGCGTGAAAATCCGGCAGCGAGATCCAGATCTGCAGCTTCAAACTGAGTACAATCGAGAGAAACGGCAAAAGCAGGCAGGCCCATCAATGAGGCCTCCATTGCCGCACAGACAGTCCCGGAGTAAGTAATATCATCACCGAGGTTACTGCCCCGGTTAATTCCCGAAACCACCAGGTCCGGTGTTTGTCGCAGCAGACCGTGAATCCCAAGATTCACGCAATCGGTCGGAGTACCGTCCACCGCAAACACGTCGGGCTTGATCTCTTCGGCCCGTAAAGGTCTTTCCAGGGTGAGCGCATGCCCGACAGCACTACGGTTCCGATCTGGAGCAACCACAACGACTCGCCCGAGTTCGCTCAATGCTGCGGCTAGCGCCCGAACACCAGGTGATCGAACACCATCGTCATTGGTAACCAGTATTAACACAAATAACCTTTAATCAGCATCAGGACTCTGACTCAAGCGCTGACGAATCCGCAACAGATCATTCTTGACCTGTTTCAGTATTTCTGTTGGAGCTTCCTCGATATTTTCAGGCGGGCCCTGCGATCGCAGGTCGGAACTGATTTTTTTTCGAGCACCAGCAATAGTAAAGCCCTGCCGATAAAGCAGATCCTTTATCAGCAGGGCCGTTTCCACATCTTTACGACGATAGAGTCTCTGATTTGCACGGCTTTTTACCGGCTGCAGCGCTGTAAATTCTGTTTCCCAATAACGCAGAACGTGCGTCTTGATATCCAGCAGAGTCGCAACTTCGCCGATTTTAAAATAGAGCTTATCAGGTATCTCGACCGTCATGCAGCTCAATACGCCAATCAGGCATCTTCGCCGTTAATTGAGGCCTTCAGAACCTGACTTGGCTTGAAGGTCAATATTCTACGGGCACAAATTTCAATCTCGTCACCCGTCTGCGGATTACGACCGCGACGAGACGCCTTTTCCTTCACGACAAAATTACCGAAACCGGCAATCTTGATTTTTTCACCATCTTCCAGCGTCGTCTTCATCAGGTCAAAAACCATCTCGACGATTGCTGCCGATTCTTTCTTTGAAAAACCGGTGGTCATGTAAACAGATTCGATCAGATCAGCCTTGGTCATAATCCCTCCCGCGCTGCTCCTGCAGGTGCTATATGGAAATCTACTATCTATTTGATATTTAAGGACTTATATCACAGCGAAACACTCTGTGCAACTGCTATCAACGAATTTCTGCACCTAATTGATGACAAAGTGACTTAATCAGCTTGTTATGGGCCTTAGCAACTTCATCTTCGGTCAAGGTTTTTTCCAGATCACGATAACGAACTCTTACCGCAAGGCTCTTTTTCCCTTCCGGAATCCCTTTGCCGGTATAAAGATCGAAAAGTACGGCATTCTCAATATACTTGACCTTGGTCCGACCGATAATATCCATAATCTGCGCAGCACTGATCGACTCATCGAGCAACAGTGCACTGTCACGCATGACATCAGGATAGCGGGACAGCGGCTTGAATTTATTAAACTCACCGACCACAGAAAGCAGATTCTCGACATCAAGCTCCAAAAGATAAACCGGCTGATCAATATCAAAAGCGGACAGTACCTGCGGATGAACTTCCCCGATACTGCCAAGCTGCGTTTCTGACTGTAGCAAACGACATGACTTTCCGGGATGCAGATAGGGCTCTGGATTCTCGATCGAAAATTCCACATCCGCAACATTGACGGCATGGAGCAACTCTTCGGCAACCCCTTTGAGATCGTAAAAATCGACTGGATCATTCAGCTGTGCCCAGCCTTCCGGTTGCCGACGACCGCAGGCAACAGCGGTCAAAGTCAGGCGCTCCTGGCAGGTCTCACCAGCTTTCGGCAAGAACACAGGACGCAGTTCAAACAACCGTAGATCGTTGCTGCGATAAGCCAGATTGCGAGCAACTGTCTCCAGGAGACTCGGCACCAGGCTGGTGCGCATCACCGCCTGATCTTCCGACAGTGGGTTGAGAATCTTAACCTGCTCAGTTCTCGGGTCATCGGCAGCAACAGCTAATTTCTTAACCGCCTCAGTTCCGTAGAAAGAGTAGTTCATCGCCTCGGAAAAACCGCAAGCAACCAGGGTATTCCGCAGGTTACTCTGCACCTGCTGACGCAGTGGCGGCGGCGTCGCATCGACAGTACCGACCGGCATCGTCACCGGAATCCGCTCGTAACCGTAAAGCCGCGCAACCTCTTCGATCAGGTCAACCTCGCGCTCCAGATCTGGCCGGAAACTCGGAACGGTCACCTGCAATTGTGAGGCGACAGCTCCATCCTCGACCTGCAAGCCGATCGACTCAAGCAGGACCTGAACAGTGTCCCGGTCGACCGGGATATCGAGCAAAGCTTCAACTTTTTCAACATCAAGAGCCAGCACCGGGGTTTCCAGGATTTGCGGATAGTTATCGATCACACCCGACAAAACACTCCCCTGCCCCAGCTCAGCAATCAGGCTGGCGGCCCGATCCAGAGCAACAGGGATCATATCGATATCGGCACCCCGTTCAAAACGGTGTGAAGATTCGGTATGCAGACCGTGTCGTTTGCTGGTGCGCCGGATCGCCGTCGGTTTGAAATACGCGGCTTCAAGCAGGATCGTTTCTGTATCCTCCTGCACCTCGGAATTCTGACCGCCCATAACACCGGCCATGGCAACCGGACGCTGCCCATCACAGATCATCAGATCCTCGGCCAACATGGTATGTTCCTGGTCATCCAGGGTGGTGAACTTATCGCCTTCCTGAGCGCGCCTGACGACGATCCGGCCGTCCTGCAGCAACCTGTAATCAAAGGCATGCATCGGATGTCCCAATTCCATCATCACGTAGTTAGTGACATCGACGACGTTATTGATCGAACGCATGCCGACCGCTTCGAGACGACGCACCATCCAATCGGGTGATGGACCAATCTTTACCCCCTTGATCATCCGTGCTGCGTAACGCGGGCAATATTCAGCGTCTTCTATCTTGATCGAAGTCTGATCGGTGATCAACTCGGCCGATTCGCTGATCTGCGGAGCGGGCAGATTCAGTTTTTTATCACACATGGCGGCAACTTCACGGGCCACCCCGACCACACTCAAACAGTCAGGACGGTTTGGAGTCAGGCCGATCTCAATCATGAAGTCTTTCAGCTTTAACGCATCGAAAACCGGCTGGCCAAGTTGCAGGTCGTCAGCGAGAATCATGATTCCCGGAGAGTCCTCTGCCAGAGCCAGCTCCTTTTCCGAACAGAGCATGCCCATCGACACCTGACCGCGGATTTTCGACTTCTTGATCTTAAATTCACCCGGCAGAACCGTGCCCGGCTGGGCCAGTGCCACCAGATCACCAGTCTTGTGGTTCGTCGCACCGCAGACCACCTGAACAACCTCGCTGCCGTTATTGACCTGGCAAACAGTCAGCTTGTCTGCATCCGGGTGCTTTTCTACAGCTTCCAGTTTGGCAACGATAACCGAATCGAGCCCTCCACCGATCGCTTCGAGAGCATCGACTTCTAGACCGAGCATGGTCAGTCGATCGCAAAGCTCCTGTGGCGTGTAATCAAAATCGACGAATTCTTTTAACCAATTATAGGTAACAATCATTTATTCAATCCTTCCCCAACATCAAAACTGCTTGAGGAAACGCAGATCATTTTCAAAGAACAGGCGCAGGTCGTTGACGCCATACTTGAGCATGGCAATCCGCTCCAACCCCATACCGAAAGCAAAACCGCTGTAAGCGTCTGGATCATAATTGACTGAATCAAAGACCGCGGGGTCGATCATGCCGCAGCCGAGGATTTCCAACCAACCGGTACGGCTGCAAACGCGGCAGCCCTCGCCGCCGCAAATAACACAGGCAATATCAACTTCAGCACTCGGCTCGGTAAAAGGGAAGAAGGAAGGGCGAAAGCGAACTTCCAGGTTCTCGCCGAAAAACTCGTTGAGAAAGTGGGTTAGAATCCCCTTCAGATCACCAAAGGTGACCTTCTCATCGACCAGAAAACCTTCAATCTGATGAAACATCGGACTGTGGGTTAAGTCGGAGTCACGGCGATACACTGTGCCAGGAGCAATCACCCGCACCGGCGGCTTGTGTTTAAGCATGGTTCGGATCTGGACTGGCGAGGTATGGGTCCGCAGCACCAGATCATCAGTGATGTAAAAGGTATCCTGCATATCACGGGCGGGGTGATCTTTGGGAATATTGAGGGCTTCAAAATTATAGAAGTCCTGCTCAATTTCAGGGCCCTCTTCGACCATAAAGCCAAGGCGGGAAAAGATATCGACAATCTCTTCGTTCACCAGGGTCACCGGATGTTTACTGCCGGTAACATTACGGCGTCCCGGCAGGGTCACATCGATCTTCTCACTGGCCAACTTATCGGCGATCGCCAGACGCTGAAGCTCTTCCTGACGCTCTGTGAAGCGAGCTTCAAACTGGTCTTTGAGGGTATTGACCAAGCTACCAACCACCGGGCGATCTGCCGGAGACAGGTCACGCATCCCCTTCATGACTTCAGTTAACGCACCTTTTTTACCCAGCACCTGGACTCGGACATCTTGCAAGGTCTTCAGATCAGCTGCCTGCTGCAAAGAGGTCAGGGCCTGTTCCTGCAATTGCTCTATTTGTTCTTTCATCAGTTAATCCACGCTAAACAAACACCAGGGTTTGTCTGTTCGATCATGCAAAGAAACTGACGCTGAAATAATTCAGCGCCAGTCATTAACAAAAGGGAGTGAACCGGAGACGAAAAAGGGAGATGGAGCCTAACTCCACCTCCCTTGAACGGCTGAAAACAGTTTATTGTAGTCGAGCCTTAGCAGCGTCCACAACTGCGGTGAAACCTGCGGGGTCGTTGACGGCAAGATCTGCCATAATCTTACGGTCAAGAGCCACTTCGGCCTGCTTCAAACCATGAATCAGGCGGCTGTAGGAGAGTCCGTTGTCACGGGCCGCAGCATTGATACGGGCAATCCACAGGGCACGGAAATCCCGCTTCTTGACACGACGGTCACGGTAAGCGTAATTCAGTGCACGGTCGACTGCTTCTGTCGCTGAACGGAACAACTTGCTGCGGGCGCCACGGTAGCCTTTGGCAAGTTTAAGTACTTTGTTCCGACGACGTCTGGCTTTAAAGCCTCTTTTTACTCTTGGCATCTCACTTCTCCTTCTCTATTAAGTAGGTTTCGGCATCTGCCGCGGTCGGATCTGCAGGGGGAGATAGTCCCCACAGTTCACAACCAACCCGCGCCCATAAACGGGAGCAGGCAAATCGTTACAGGTACGGAATCAACTGCGAGATGTTACGCTCATCAGCTTTGTGAACGAGAACTGACTGACGCAGGTCACGCTTCCGCTTGGTCGTCTTCTTGGTCAGAATGTGGCTGGTGAAAGCCTTGTTCCGACGGATCTTTCCAGTGCCGGTTTTGCGAAACCGCTTGGCAGCACCACGGTTGGTTTTAATTTTTGGCATTATACTCTCCTGTTACCTTTTGTTTATATGTTCCGGTGTTCCGGTTCACTTCTTTATCGGGCCGATCATCATGGTCATAAAACGGCCCATCTTGCTCGGTCTCGATTCAACCTGACCAATATCCTTCAACGCTTCAACGGCTTTGTCCAGCTGCTTCAAACCCTGGTCAGGGTGAGCATTTTCTCGGCCGCGAAACATGATGGTCATCTTGACTTTATTCCCCTCTTCAAGAAAACGACGGGCATGCTTGATCTTGAATTGGAAATCGTGGTCGTCGGTCTTTGGTCGCATCTTAACTTCTTTAATCTCAACCTTGACCTGCTTTTTCTTGGCTTCAGAAGCACGCTTGGCAAGCTGGTATTTGTACTTGCCGTAATCCATGATTCGGCAAACCGGCGGTTCAGCCTGTGGCGAAACCTCAACCAGATCCAGTCCCTGCTCTCTAGACAACCGTAATGCCTCCCTGGTATCAAGGATACCAAGCTGACCACCCTCATCATCAATAACCCGCACTTCTCGGGCACTGATGGCTTCGTTGATGTTCGCTTCTTTAGCTATGAGCCTAACTCCTCTACTCTCTTATGCAGATATCTGCAGCAATAAAATCACATTTCACAACGGCGAAAAGACCCACATCGGGTCCCTTTTAGATTAACGATGTTCAGCTGTTTCACTTTCAACAAAACTGACAAAGTCAGTAACGCTCATTGGAGCGAGATTTTTACCATTGCGGAAGCGCGGTGCGACTGTCTGCTCTTCCATCTCCCGATCACCGATCACCAGCATATACGGGATTTTGGCGACCTGGGCTTCGCGAATCTTGAAACCAAGTTTCTCGTTCCGCAGATCAAGCTCTACCCGGACACCCGCAGCGCGCAGCTGCTGATATACCTGTTCAGCATACTCTGCCTGATTGTCGGTGACATTAACAACAATCGCCTGAACCGGCGAAAGCCAGAGCGGGAAGCTGCCTGCGTAATGCTCAATCAGTACACCGATGAACCGTTCTATCGAGCCGAGGATGACTCGATGCAACATAACCGGGCGATGTTTATCCCCATCAGCACCGATGTAGTTCAGGTCAAAACGCTCGGGCAGGGTAAAATCGCACTGGATTGTAGCACACTGCCATTCCCTGTCAAGCGCGTCCTTGAGCTTCACATCGATCTTCGGACCGTAGAAAGCACCGTCCCCTGCATTGATTTCGAACTCCTGCCCACTCGATTCCAGAGCACCCTGCAAAGCAGCGGTGGCCTGATCCCAATCCGCATCACTGCCGATCGATTTTTCCGGCCGGGTCGAAAGCTCCATGGTGTAATCGAAACCGAAGATTCCGGCAACGTCCTGAACGAACTGCATGACACCTTTTACTTCAGCGTCAATCTGATCCGGGCGACAGAGGATATGGGCATCATCCTGGGTAAAACCACGCACCCTCAGCAGCCCGTGCAGGACGCCGGACTTCTCATGACGGTGGACTGTACCCAATTCAAAATAACGCAGCGGCAGATTCCG
>CALZHQ010000071.1 GCA_945787295.1 uncultured Desulfuromonadales bacterium | reverse complement strand
TGCTGCAACAGCGCTATCAGGTGACCCTGTTCGAGCAGAACGACTATCTCGGCGGCCACACCAACACTATCGAAATTACCGAGGGGCCGGATGCCGGGCTGGCGGTCGATACCGGCTTTATCGTTCTCAATGATGCGACCTACCCGCTGTTTCAGAAGTTTCTTGCCCGGCTGGGTGTTGAGACACGGGTTGCTGAGATGTCTTTTGGCTTCCAATGTCGGCAGACTGGGCTGGTTTATGCCGGTAACGATCTGAACGGTCTTTTTGCCCAGCGGAGTAATTTGGTCAGCCCCAGTTTTTACCGATTTCTGATCGAAATTGCCCGCTTCAGTCGCACCGCCCGCAAAGACCTTGAGGCCGGATCAGTCCCGCCTGTCACCCTCGGCAAATATCTTCGTCAGGGGCGGTTTTCGCCGTTCTTGATCGATAACTACCTGCTGCCGATGGCGGCGGCGATCTGGTCGACCCCGGCGTTGCGGGCGGCCGATTTTCCGGCGGAGGCTTTTTTGCGTTTTTTCAAGAACCACGGGCTCTTGTCATTCCGCAACCGACCGCTCTGGAAAACCGTGGTTGGTGGGAGTTTTGCCTATGTCAAAGCCTTCCGGCGTGACTTTAAGGGTGACCTCAGGCTCAATGCCGGGGTGGAGAAGCTGTTCCGCGATACCGATGGTGCCAGGTTGCGGTTTGCCGATGGCAGGACTGAGCAGTTCGATAAGGTTGTCATCGCGACCCATGCCGATCAAGCTCTCCGTCTGTTGGGCGATCCGAGCACTGATGAACTGCGGCTGCTCTCCCCCTGGAACTATCAACACAACCACACGGTGCTGCATAGCGACTCGTCCCTGCTGCCGGAACAGAGCTCCGCCTGGGCGGCCTGGAACTTTACCCGCGAGTCGGGGCAGACCGCTGCCGCGCCGGTGTTCGTGACCTATTACATGAACCTGCTGCAAGGGCTGCAGGCCCGCCGGGATTATTGCGTGACTCTCAATCGCCAACAGGAGTTCCGGCCGGAAACGGTGATCGCCAAATTTGATTATCAACATCCGCAATTCAGTTTCGATTCCTTGTCGACCCAGGCGGAACTGCCAACCCTCAATGGCCAGTTCAACAGCTGGTTTTGCGGCAGCTACTTTGGTTATGGTTTCCATGAGGATGCTGTCAGATCGGCTGTCGCGGTCGCAGGGGACTTAGGGTGCTTGCTATGAAATCACTGATTTACCAGGGAGAAGTCAGCCATGCCCGGCTGACACCGGTGGCGCACAGTTTCTGTTATCCGGTTTATTTTTATGCCTTCGAACTTGATGAGCTGCCGGAACTGGCCCGCATTAACCCCCTGTTCGGCTACAACCAGCTCCGGCCGGTGGCGATTCATGACAAGGATTACCTGCAGCCGGGTGAGCGGCCGCTGCGCGATAAACTGGATCAGTTTCTGCGCGAAGCCGGAATATCCGCTGCAGTTGCCAAGGTGGTGCTGGTGACCGCCGCCCGTTATTTCAACTACGTCTTCAACCCGATCAGTTTTTTCTACTGTTACGACGCTGCCGGGCAACTGATCTGCGTGCTGGCCCAGGTCAATAACACCTTCGGTGAAATGCACGTCTATCTGCTCTCCAGCCCAGCGGGCGAAGCAGTTGCTGACCGGTTGGTCTACACCAGCGACAAGCAGTTTCATGTCTCACCATTTTTTTCCCGTGACGGTCGTTACGAATTTCAGGTGACCGAACCGGACCAGCAGCTCGACAACCAGATTCACTATCATCAGGCAGAGCAGTTGGCCCTGATCGCCCGGATGCAGGGGCAGGCCGAACCGCTCACCACCCGCAGTCTGCTGAAAACCATCCTCAAGCATCCCCTCAGTGCCAGCCTGACCATGCCGCGCATCCTCTGGCAGGCGGCCAAACTCCATTGGCAAAGGAGGCTCCCAGTGTATAACAAGCCGGTTCCCGACCACGCCATGACCATTCGTCCCGTTGCCCCGAGTCTGCTCGACCGCATCGGGATGATTCTCTGTTTCAAGTTTCTTTCCCGCCTGCCGCAAGGCGAACTGCGGGTGACGCTGCCCGACGGCGGCAGCTATCGCTTCGGACAGGCAGGGGCAAAGCCCTCACTGCAGTTGTCGATCCGCGAGTACCGTTTCTTCCGCCGGGCGCTGTTTTCAGGCGATATCGGCTTCGGCGAAGCGTACACCGATGGTGACTGGACAACCGACGATCTTCCCGGGCTGCTGACCCTGCTGGCGGCCAACGAAGCGGTGCTGGATGATCGCAGCATCGTCACCTCGACTCTCGGTCGCTGGATCAATTTTCTGCGCCACCTGCTGCGGGCCAATACGCTTAAAGGCAGTTCGCGCAATATCCGCGAACACTACGATCTGAGTAACGATTTCTTCGCGACCTTCCTCGATCCGAGCATGACTTATTCCTCGGCCCTGTTCGAAACTGATTCTGACAGTCTGGAGCAGGCGCAGCGCAACAAGATCCAGGCGATCATTGAAAAAGCCGCTATCAGCAGCGTCGACCATGTGTTGGAAATCGGCTGCGGCTGGGGCAGTTTCGCCATTGAGGCAGTGAAACAGACCGGTTGCCGCGTGACCGGCATCACCTTGTCGCAGGAACAGTTAAGTTTTGCTCGGCAGCGGGTGCAAGAGACCGGGCTGGAAGATCGTATCGATCTGCAGCTGCGTGATTATCGCCACATCGAAGGGCGTTATTCGAAAATCGTTTCGATCGAGATGCTCGAAGCGGTCGGCCACGCCGGGTTGAAATCTTTCTTTGCCGCCTGCGATCAGGCGTTGCGGCCGGGCGGCAAAGCGGTGATCCAGGTGATCACCATCCCGGATCGGAAATATACTGCTTACCGATACAGTTCCGATTGGATCCGCAAGCATATCTTCCCCGGCGGGCATCTGCCTTCGGTCGGGGTGCTCGCCAAATCGATGGCGGCTGAATCATCCCTGAACATCAACAGCCTGGAACAGTATGGGCTCGATTACGCGAAAACCCTCGTTCTCTGGCGGCAGACTCTACTGACCAAGCGGCAGGAGATATTCGAGCTCGGCTACGACGAAAACTTCCTGCGCAAATGGGATTACTACTTCGCCTACTGCCAGGCCGGCTTTGCCGCACAGATCATCGACCTGGCACAGCTGGTGCTGCAGAAACCGGAAAATGGCTGAGCGGAGTTTTTATGCTGTCGGCAACGCTGAGCAAGATCATCAATTTTCTGCTCTATCAGATCGGCTGGTTCTGTTGCGTGCTTGGCGCCGCCTGGGGCTATCCGCTCAGTGGTGCTGTCGGAGCCCTGTCGCTGATAGCGATTCATCTGCTATTGGCTGATGAGCGTAAATCCGAACTCCAGCTGATGCTGTGTGCTTGTCTGCTCGGGGTGACTATCGACAGCAGCCAGCAGGCGCTCGGTGTTTTCAGCTTTAAAATTGAACCAGGCTGGCCGCTCTGGCTGCCGCTGTGGATTTTCGTCATCTGGGCACAGTTCGCCACCCTGTTCCATTACGCATTGTACTGGTTGTCCGGGCGCTATCTGCTGGCCGCAGCCTTTGGTTTGGTCGGTGGGCCGCTCGCCTATTGGGGCGGAGTTCGCCTGGGGGCCGCACAATTCGGAGAAAATCTGCTGTTCAGTTTTTCATTACTGGCACTGGTCTGGGCGCTGGTGACTCCGTTGCTGTTCTGGCTGAGTGCCAGATTTGACTGCCGAGAAGGGCGTTATCGCGGTTTTAGCGTCAAGCTTTTCGGTCGATAAACAGGAATATGTATGAACGAAATACTTAAACGTTACCAACTGATATTGCTGTCCGCAGGTTTATGCCTGCTGCTGACAGCCGGCGCTCAAGCAGCAAAGATCGAGGGCGTCACCTTTGCCGACAGGCTGGTTGTCGAACAGACCGAATTGAAACTAAGAGGCGTTGCGGTTTTGAAATGGGCGCTGCTCTTTGATGTCTATGCCGGCGCGTTTTACCTGCCGGAGGGCAAGAGCGGAAAGGAATGGAGCGATGGGATTCCTAAATCCCTGGAACTCTCCTATTTCCGTGAAATTGCTGCCGGTGATTTTGGGACCTCTTCTGACAGACTGTTGCGCAACAACCTGACTGATTTACAATACCAAGCGCTGCAAGACCGATTGAAAATTTTTTACGGCCTGTTTCGCGATGTTCGGCCGGGCGATCGCTATCGTCTGATCTATCGCCCCGACAGCGGGACCGAACTCTGGTTCAATGAGGAGTTCCTGGGGGTAGCGCCGGGGGCCGACTTCGCTGTGGCCTACTTCGGAATCTGGTTGGGTAAAAAGCCGATTAATACAGCATTTCGTGATCGCTTGCTCGGAGGCTGAAGATGAGTCGTGTCAAAATTGGTGACCAAGCCCCCGATTTTTCTAAGCCCGATCAGAAAGGGCAGCAGATCAGCCTCGCCGACTTTCGGGAGGGAAAAACAGTGGTGCTGTTTTTCTACCCAGCCGATGAATCACCGATCTGCACCAGGGAGGCCTGCGCCTTCCGTGACGCCTACCAGGATTTCACCGATGCCGGGGCGGTGGTGATCGGCGTCAGTGCCGATTCAATCGACAGCCACCAGAGCTTCGCCGCTAATCACCGGCTGCCGTTTCATCTGCTCAGCGATGTCGACGGTCGTCTGCGCAAAGCCTTTGGCGTGCCGAAATCGCTCGGCCTCTTGCCGGGGCGGGTGACATATGTCATCGATCCGCAAGGGATTGTGCGACATCTTTTCAGCGCGCAACTGGCAGCGGATAAACATGTGCAGGAAGCGTTAGCGACGGTCCGGGGGATTTCAGGGGCATAACCCTGCATTCTCTTTTGCCGCCGGCGCAGATGGCCTGACTGGAAGGCAGAACTTTGCTTTTCAGCCGGCATCAGGAGTAGAATTTAGGTGATTAATCATTTAAGCGGATACCCATTTGGAGACTGCTATGAGTAGATATCTTTTGCTTGGAATGCTTGTTTTTCTGACGGCCTGCGCTGCAACCGTTCCAGAAATACCGATCGACAGCCGGAGTATTGATCCGGGAACCGAAGTCATGCGTGGCAGTGACAGCTTTAAACTGCTCGGCAAGCCTTTGCAGGTTGGCGACCTGCTGCCAGCCGTGGACTTGTTCAATCGAAATCTTCAGTCGGTCGATCTTGCGGGCTTCAAAGGGGACGTGCTCTTGATCAGCGTTGTGCCTTCCCTGGATACCCAGGTTTGCGAGCGCCAGACGCGCACCCTCGCCGAAGGCGTGGACAGTTTGCCGGAAACAGTCAAGCGCATTACCATCAGTCGTGATTTGCCGTTCGCCCAAAAGCGCTTTTCTGATGAAGTGCCACATGAAGGCGAACTCTACTATCTTTCCGATTATGCGGAGGCGAGCTTCGGTCGCTCTACAGGACTGTTGATTGATCAGATCCATCTGCTTGCCAGGGCGGTGATCGTTGTTGACCGAAGGGGAATCGTTCGTTACCTGCAGGTGGTGCCAACCATTACCCACCTGCCCGACCTGCAAAAAGGGATGGAAATTGCTACTCAGTTGGCGTCAGTTGAGGATTCAATATGACAGGGCGATGGCAGGGTTTTGAGATGAAACGAGAACTTAAAATCTTACGGCATTCAGCATACTGCCTGAGGCAGCGGCTGTCAGTCTTTGGAAAAGTACTGGTTCTCTCTGGACTGCTCTGTTTTCTGAATAATGCAGCTGTCTCGTCCGCAGAGGCAGGGACTAACCTCTGGAGTGCTCTGCGCTCTGGAGGGCATTTGGTTCTGCTCCGTCATGCCAGCGCCCCCGGCCTGGGCGATCCAGAGGATTTCACCCTTGGCGACTGTACGACGCAAAGGAACTTGTCTGCTGACGGGCGCAGCCAGGCGTTCAAAATCGGCGAGCTGTTCAAGGCCAACGGAATTCAGTCGGCCAAAATTTTTTCCAGCCAATGGTGCCGTTGCTTGGAAACTGCCGAATTACTTGATCTCGGTCCGGTAAAGGAGTTGCCAGCTCTCAACTCGTTCTTCAGTTATTTCCGGGGTAAGGGCCCGCAAACCCGAAAACTGCAAGAATGGCTAAGGCAACAATCTCTTGAACAGCCGCTGGTGCTGGTGACCCACCAGGTCAACATAACGGCGCTGACCGATGTCTTGCCAAGTGCTGGCGAGCTGGTGGTGGTTCGCCGGGATGCCGCCGGTGAGTTAACTCTTGTCGCGACTCTTGAAACGGAATGACCGGTATTGCAGTTTCGGGCGAATTAAAAGGTTGTTGAATGTTGGGCTGAATTCAGGACGAAGAGCTTAACTTTCTGCAATGTCATCCAGCTCTTTACGTATGGCAGGGGTTTGACCAGCAAGTGACAGCTTGCCGGAGGAGCTCGGAAAGAAGATTAGTCCGAGATAGCCGTCGATAGTCAGCTGGTCACCGGTGCGGATGATATCGGCGGCCGCGGCAATCCCGGAGACGCAGGGGATACCGTATTCACGGGCGATGATGGCGCCATGAATCAGCATGCCGCCGCGCCGTTCGACGATCCCTGCTGCCAGCGGTACGACAAAGGTCATCGCCGGGTCGATGGCGTCGCAAACCAGAATTTCTCCTGCCTGGAAATCGGCCAGATCCTCAGGGATATGGATCACTCGCGCGGCTGCTGTTGCCAGACCGGGGCTGGCCGGTTGTCCCTGCAGCTGCCGGGCCCTGAAATCACCAAGCTCGCTCTTTTCGGCATGCAGCGGCGGGCTGCTCAAGCCGGTTTGGTTGCCGGCGGTTGTCAGGGCTGAACGCAGACACGCAGCATCTCTTCCCCGAAGCCGCTGTTCAGCCACCCGCTCGGCCCGTTTCTGTTCCCGGTTGATTCTCTCCAGGCTGATATTGTCATCATCGCGCAACCGGTAGCTGGCCCGACCGACAGCCAGAATTTCTGTCGCCTGCTGGCGCATAGCCGCAGGGAAATGCTCCAGGTAGTTCTTCTCCAGCTCGCGGTTTGACTCCCGCGTTGCCGTGACCGGTTTTCGGGCCAGTTCCAGCAGTAATTTCTTTGCCAGAGCTACCGGTAGACCGATCTCCTCTGCCAGACCGTGCAGCTGTTCGACGAGTGGTTTGGAGAACTCTGGGTTGGCCCGTAGCGTTGTGGCCAGGTCGATCAATTTACGGTTTCTGGCCACCGCGCGCAGCTCGGCGCCACGCAACAGCTCCATAAATTCGAACGGCTCTGCCGGCTGGAGGGCATCGTTATAATATTCACCGAACAGCCTGATGCCGTGGGCCATCGGGATGCAGTCATTGCGGTAGGCCTCTTCCCAGGAACTCTGCACCTCGCGACGACGGTTAATTTCGTCGGCTAATTGCTGGTCGGTTAAGCTTTGCAGATCGATTGCAGCCATGCTGGCGGCTTCCGCCTCCATGCCGGGCATAATCTCTGTCTCGATACGGGTTTTCAGTTGCTGCAGATTCTCCAGACTGCGATGCAGGTTGAAATACCAGCTGCGCGGGTCCTCTTCCTGCCGAGCGGTGGTAATCGGCCTCGCCTGTAACAGAATGAGTTTTTTGTCTGTTGTCCAGGTCCATTCGATGTCCTGCGGCGAGGAAAAGCTCTCTTCAAGATCGAGCGCCGTTTGCGCAACACTGGCAACTTCGTTATCGGTCAACACCGGCTGCTCCTGTTCGGCCTTTGTCACGGGGACCAATTGCAGGCCGCTGGCGCCAGGAGCGAGCTTTTTCTTTTTGCCGGCCGGACGGAAATCAACGATCTCTAAACTGTTTCGATCCAGTGCCCAATAGTCAGGTTCAACGCTGCCGTCGACCAGTCCCTGGTTGAGCCCGTGGACGGCTTCAATCGCCAGCTGACTGCTTTCGCTCGGACTTGAGCTGAACGCGACGCCCGATTTTTCGCCGTCGATCAGTTCCTGAATCAGCACCGCCATGCTGCTGTTTTCGACCGCGAGTTTTAACTCCTGTCGGTAGAGCAGCGCCCGGTCGGACCAGAGCGAGGCCCAGACTTTGCGGATCGCCAGCAGTTGCTCATTGCGGCCACAGATATTGACAAAGGAATCGTGCAGCCCGGCAAAGGAAGACTGGCTCGAATCTTCACCGGGGGCCGAAGAACGGATGACCAGCGGTCGGTCAGCGAAGCTTGTTGCCAGCGCATCCGTCAGTTGGTCTTTCAACGTTGCCGGGAGGGGGGTGGTGAGGAACAGGTTGCGGATCCGCAGCGCAGCATCCCAGAGTTCTTCCCAGCGCATTTGCTGAAAATCCTTGCGCCCCAGCTCCATCAGGATTTGTGCGTCAAGTCCGGTCTCAACGAGATAGCGTCGATAGGCACTGGTAGAAATGACCAGCGAAACAGGAATCTGGTAACCGAGTCGCTGCAGCTCCGCCAGGGCGACCGCTTTGCCGCCGCCCTGTTGAGTCGATTCTGCTGTTATCTGCTCAAACGGAAGGATCAGGGTCATCGAGAACCAGCTCCACCACATCCTGAAAGCGGCGCACTAAACTGTATCTCTGCACCGAAATTCGGCACAGAGCACAACCGGGAGACAAAACAAATTCTTTCAGCATCGGATGTTTGCCGAGGAACAGTTGCTTCAGATTGTCCTGTTCTTCAGCGGCAACCTCTCTGGCGGTACCGAAGGCGGTCAGGGCCGCGGCGCTGCGAAAATCTTCCGCCCGGTTAGAGCGGTTGTCGATCAGCAGGGTGACCCGCTCATCACCGCTCAGGTTGGCATACTTACGGGTTGAACGATGGGTGGCGAAAAAAATTTCTTGCAGATTGGCGTTGACGGCAAAGCCGACCAGGGTCGTGTAGGGGTGCCCTCCGGCGCTAGTCGCGAGCACCCCGAGGCTTTGGGTTGCCAGCAGTTCCTTGATCTGGTCTTGAAGAGTGTCAGCCATCAGCTATCTTTCTCTGTGGTTATTGTTTCGGTAGCTTTTCCAGTTTGTTCAATAATTCAAAATTGTCGGGAACACCCTGCTGGATAAAACGGATGATCCCCTGGCGGTCGATTATAAAGGTGGTGCGGCGTTGACTGTAAAGCTTTTTTAACCGGCCATCATCGCTGATCAGCGGGAAGCTGATATCATACTTGTCGGTAAATTTTTGATGCGTTTTCAGTGAGTCACTACTGACACCCAGAACCTGGGCGTTGAGCTCTTCAAAGCTTTCGATATCGCGTTGAAAAGCCTGCAGTTCGCCCGTTCAGACCGGGGTGAAATCCGCATAGTAGAAAGCCAGGACCACCGGACCCGTTTGCAGGGTCTCCGCGAGGCTGAGGTCACCGTGGGTCGACGCGGCAGTAAAATCGGGGGCCTTGTCGCCGACCTGCAGGGCGAAGGAGGTTGTGGCCAACAACAGCCAACAGGCACAGAGCAGAAAACGTTTTAGGGTTTTCATTTTACGGACTCCTTTCCCGGAGCATAGCGCTGCAGATAATTATTAAGCGAAAATTTGCGCGCCGTGTTCTCCGAACTCATATAACGGATTTTACCAAAGATCGGCCGTTCCGGTCCCCAGGCCCGGTCATAGCGGCCCAGGCACCAGAAGATGCCACTGATCGAGTTGGGGTCGCGGCCGTCGAGGGCGTACTTGTCGTTGAGGGTCAGCATGATCTGCAGTGCGGTTTCGGCATCCGGACTCCATTCGAGGATTTTCTTGCCCCAGAGCATGCGCAGGTAATTATGGATTCGGCCTTCACGCAGCAGCTGGGTCTGCGCGGCGTTCCAGAGCGGGTCATGAGTCTCGGCCTGCTCAAACTGTTCGAAACTGTAGAGAGTTGGGCGCGGATCGTTGCGGTGTTTAGCCAGACTTTCCCGTGCCCAGTTTGGTAGAGAGTCATATTTATCGTAGTCGGGGAGCTGCCGGGCCGTGTTGAAACCGACCTCCCGCCAGGTGATCAGCTCATCGAGAAAACCCTCGGCCGCTTCACTTAAGCCCCACCAGCCGTTCCGTTTACCCCTGGTTTCAGGCGAGAGCCTGCCGGGCGACCAGTTCTCCTGTTCGAACAGTTGCGTCACAATCTGATGGCTGGAGATCTGCCCGAAATGCAGATACGGCGAGAGCTCGCTGCTGACCTGGCGGTCTGGTTCGCTACGCTGCGGATAGTCAGGCAGCCGCTCATCGAGGAAGCGCTGCAGGTAGAATCCGGCCTCCCGGAAGCCGCCCAACTCATCGGTCGCGGCGACCTTGTGATCGATCGGCAAGCCGGCCAGACTTGCTGGCTCTGTCGCCAAAAGATCGCTCGCGGCTCTTGGCCAGCGCTGGGTTAGCTGAACCGGCAGTTCGGTCAACTGAGGGATGTTTGCCTTAAGTAGTGGATCCTGCAGCGGGAAGTCGAAGAGGTGTCCAGGCAGTTCCTTCTGGAGAAAACGGCGGAAAGCGTAGGCGGTGGGAAAGTCCTTGTCGGCACTGCGCAACGGCAATAGTCCGTTGGAATCGACCGCCTCCAGCAGCACCTTCACTTTTGTGGCGGCCGCCTGGTTCATTTTCGGTAAGAAGAAACCTGGATAATCGTCGCTGACAATCAGGCAGGCCGAAGCGGCCAGTTCTAACAGCAGTCCCTTGCCTGCCCCGCCTTCTGACTCCACATAAGGGTGATAGTAGGCAGCCGTTGTGGCAAAGTGCTCGGCATTGTCGGCCATCCCATTGAGGATAAAGCGGTGCAGCCGATCACTGGCGTAAGGATAGTCGCAACGCAATGCTTCCAGAACCACCAGCGGTTTCTGAAGCTCTCGTGCCAGTTCGACCGCTCTCTGCAGTGCAAAGTTGTAAAATGGCCGTCGAAAAGCGGTCATCCAGTAAAGGACAAACTGGCCGTTGTTATTCCTTGAATTCCTGTTCAGCTGGCGAATACGCAGCGGCGGGACTTCAGACATGATTCCGCAGCTTCAACTCGACCGGGTGCGGGTTGAGGTAGACCTGCTGCTGCAAATAGGGTTGATCGTATTTGCGGACGAAATGATTCAGCAGCGTCAGCGGCACCACCAGCGGCACCTGCCTGGCGCGGAAACTCTCGATGACCGCAATAACCTCCTGTTTCTCATCGGCGCTGAGTTGCTTTTTGAAATAGCCGAGAATGTGCTGCAGCACGTTGACATGTTTGGCCGCTGTCGTCCGCAAGCGCAGCCCTTTCATCAACAGCGCCAGGTACTCACGGTAGAGAATGTCCGCGTCCAATTCCCCGCTTCTTGCGACCAGCTTGCCCATCTGCCGGTAAATATCGGGGCTGTGCGCCATGATCAGCAGCTTGTGTCGCGTGTGGTAATCGATCAGGTTTTTTGCGGTTTTTCCTTTTGCCAGACTTTCACGCCAGCGTTTCAGGGTGAAAATGATTTCGATAAAGTTTTCCCGCAGCCGCGGATCGTGCAGACGGCCTTCTTCCTCGACCGGCAGCAGCGGAAAATGCTCCATGAACACCTTGGCAAACAGACCGACGCCGGTTTTGTTCGGTACCCCGTTGCGATCGTAGAGCCGGACCCGCTCCATGCCGCTGCTGGGCGATTTGGATTTGAAGACGAAACCGCAGAGGTCTTCCTTTTCCAGCTGTTTAACCCGTTTTTGGGCCCAGGAGGTCATCATCTCGGTGATATCTTCGCCACTTTTGGAAAACACCAGCCGCTGCTCGTCCGGTTTTCCTACCAAGCGTAATGTTTCCCTTGGGGTCGGCAGGCCGACCTCGACCTCCGGGCAGACCGGGACGTATTCGACATAGCGACCGAGGGTGTCGGTCAGGAAGCGATCGAGCTTGTGGCTGCCATCAAAACGGACCTTTTCGCCCAGCAGGCAGGAGCTGATTCCGAGGCGGATTTTTTCTTCTGACATGTCTCCTCCAAAAAGATGTAAAAAACGGATTATAATTATAGCAGCAATCTCATCCGAATCCTGAAAACTGCTGTTCAACATAGACACTAAGGCACTAAATCGATTTCAGAGGAGCTGTGATGACGACAGAGAAACAAGTCAAACCCGTTCTGGTTGCCGGTGCAACCGGATATATCGGCAGTCGTTTGATCCCCCTCCTGCTGGAAAACGGCTACAGTGTTCGCGCTTTGGCTCGTAACCCGAGTAAAATAATCAGCCGCCCCTGGGGAAAACACCCCAACCTGGAAATTGTCAGCGCCGATCTGCTCGACTTGAATTCGTTGACCCGGGCATGTCAGGGAGGCGGTGCTTTTTATTACCTGGTGCATTCGATGGATCCGGGGAGCAAAGATTTTGCCACGACGGATCGCGACGCGGCGGAAAATATGATTGTCGCTGCCGAGAAGGTCGGGCTTGAACGGATCATTTATCTTGGCGGGCTCGGCGAAGAGAGTAACGAACTGAGCGAACATTTACGCTCCCGCTCGGAAGTGGCCAGTATTCTGCTCCGCGGCAAGGTCCCGGTGACGGTCTTTCGCGCTGCGATGATCATCGGTTCTGGCAGCGCCTCGTTTGAAATTCTCCGCTACCTGGTGGAACGGTTGCCGGTGATGATCACGCCACGCTGGGTCGACACGCCTTGCCAGCCGATCGGTGTCCGCAACGTTCTCCACTACCTGTCGGCCTGCCTGGAAAGTGAGGCGACCATCGGCGAGACCTTCGACATCGGCCAGGAGGAGGTCATCAGCTACCAGCAGCTGATGACGATTTATGCCGAAGAAGCCGGACTGAGTAAACGCTTCATCGTCCCGGTCCCGGTCTTGACGCCCCGGCTCAGCTCTTACTGGATTCACCTGGTGACGCCGGTTCCTGCGGTGCTGGCCCGCCCGCTGGCCGAAGGTTTACGCAACGAGGTGATCTGTCATGACACGCGCATCCGTGACCTGTTGCCGCAGGAACTGTTCGATTGTCGAAAAGCGATCCACCTGGCCTTGGAACGGGCTGACGAACAGCTGCAAGACCCTTCGGACACTGACGTGAGCAGCTTGCCCCCTGAATGGGCGACACCCTTCGATCCGGTTTGGGCCGGCGGGACGAGGCTGACCAATTCACGGCAGATTCTGCTCGCTGAGTCGGCTGAGGTGGTCTGGGCCACACTGATCCGTAGCGGTTATGAGAGCGACTGGAATTTTGGCAGCTGGCTCTGGAAACTACGCGGTTTTATCGGCCGGGTCGTCGGCCGCATAGAGCTGGAAAACGAACCCGCTTTTAAAACTGAGTTGCGGCCTGGAGATCAGTTTGATGTCTGGCGGGTCGGCCAGGTCAAAGAACCGGAACTGCTGCAACTGGAGATGGTGAAGGAGATGAGAATCCCCGGGCGGGGGGTCCTAAGCTTCCAGCTCAGCGAAAATTCGGTCAATGAAACCGTTTTACAACTTAAGGCTGATTTTTTTACGCGTGGGCTGCTCGGAATTCTCTACTGGGCCCTGATCGGGCCGATCCTGGGGCAGGTTTTTAACGGGGTGCTGATCCGGATCGGTAAAGAATTGCAGAAGCCGATTATCAAAGGCCCGGTGCGGGTTCTATGAAATCTCTACTGCTTTTCCTCGGGGTTTCAATCCTGGTCGGTTGCTCAGCGACTCCGCAAGGGGTGACGCCGGTCGCGGAATTCGAACTCGACCGCTATCTCGGTACCTGGTATGAGATCGCCCGCCTCGATCACCGTTTTGAGCGGGGCCTCCGTCAGATTTCAGCAAACTACAGTAAGCGTTCTGATGGCGGGCTCGATGTCCTCAATCGTGGCTACAATCTACAAACCGGGCAATGGAAAGACGCCAAAGGACGCGCCTATTTTGTCGCAGAGCCGACGGTTGCGCGCTTGAAGGTTACCTTTTTCTGGCCATTTTATGGTGGCTATAATGTGATCGCCCTAGATCGGGAAAACTATGCCTACGCCCTGGTCTGCGGCCCCAACCGGGATTACCTGTGGATTCTGGCGAGAACCCGGCAGCTTGATGAGTCGATCGTGCAACAGCTGCTCGCCACCGCTGAGGAGCTTGATTTCGATCTCAGCGGTTTGATCCGTGTGCCGCAGTAACTGGGACGGTTTATGCATTTTCTCGAACGGGAAATCATCCTCAATGCCGATCCGCAAACCGTCTGGGAGTTTCTCGCCACCCCGGCCAATCTCAACCAGTTGACTCCTCCGGAGTTACACTTTCAGATCCTCTCCGAGCTGCCCGACCAGATGTACAACGGGCTGACCATTCTTTACGCAATCCGGATCCCGCTGTTCGGGACTCGTCGTTGGCTGACCGAAATCAAGCATATCCGTGAAGGAGAGTATTTTGTCGATGAACAACGGATCGGTCCATACCGCCACTGGTATCATCAGCATCTGATTGAACCTGCCGGGGAAAATAAAACCCGGATGATCGACCGGGTCAGTTATCAGCTGCCATTCTGGATTGTCGGAGAAATCGTGCACAACATTTGGGTAAAAAAGGTGTTGCAGGATATTTTCGATTACCGCGCCCGGAGACTTGCAGAATTGTTTATTGAAGATAAATCACAAAAAGGCTGATTCCTGTTTAAGTCTGAGCAACAGATGACCGAAACGATTAATATCTCTATTCCTTCAAAGGAGTTATTGGTTTGGTCGATCAGTTGCCTGAAGAAAATAAAATAACCGACTCGTCAGAACAGCCTGAAGAGGCTATCGGGCCGTCGATGCTCGAAGAGTCGGAAGAGTCGGAAAGTTTCGTCGAACCTTCAGAACCTGAAAAAATTGCTGACGAAGAAGTCGAAGAAGTCGAAGAAGTCGAAGAAGTCGAAGAAGTCGAAGAAGTCGAAGAAGTCGAAGAAGTCGAAGAAGTCGAAGAAGTCGAAGAAG
>CALZHQ010000070.1 GCA_945787295.1 uncultured Desulfuromonadales bacterium | reverse complement strand
GATTGGGCGGCTGAGCTTGCGGAAACGTTGCGGCATCCAAGGTTCACCATCACGCAACGGCAGGCCATGGCACGCCGCCTGTCACGAAACTACTGCTGGATTTTCCTCATTCTGCTGTGGGCGTGGATATTGAAGGCCACCACCGCAGTGTTGCAACCCAGAACGGGAGAGGCGGAGTTCGTCCACTCGGTTGAGGAACTCCTGGACATCACCGCGGTCGGCTACATCCCCGGCTGGATCGTCTTAGCGAGCGTAGTGATCTTCTATGGCTGGCTGCTCTACGTCATGATCCGGCATCGGACGCAGGTAGGTGAGCTGCGCTTCGGCGAGGCTCACGTTTGAACGCCCCGCCTCACGGATCTAAAACATCCAACAGTCCTGTCGCGGCCCTCATGACAAAAGAGCTCTTTTCTTCGCAAAAGCAGCTAGATGTAATAATCCCACCGTTGGTGCGACCTGCCCAATCCCCCCTGCCACAAGCGCCAATTTTTGAGAACTACAACGAGAACATTCCACGAGGCCGGTCGATACAGCTTGTTAGGTAAATTGGCTTCATCTATAGTTCAGGGAATCATCTGGGGACTTACGTGCAAACTATTTTCATAAGGTTGGACATGCTCCGAATATTCAACCCGAGGGATATTGATGGATAAAGCAATTGATGTCGCACGTGCGCGGAGAGAAACGGCTTCCTGCTATGGGATCGTTCATTTAAACAATGCAGGCACATCGCTCATACCTATTCCCGTTAGCGAGGCTCTGCATAATTACCTTCAATCAGAAAAACGGATTGAGGACTACGAAACCGAGGCGCTTTACGCTGATGAACTTGGTACCGTTTATCGTTCCGCAGCTAAACTCATAAATTCCCACAGCAAGCTTCTCAATAGCAATACCGTATGAAGGTTGTCTTTTTTCTTTTTTGAAGAGCAATTCAAATAACCATCAGGGTGCCATGAAGCTTTCAGGGTGCAAACTTTCGATCGTTTAGCGATTTGTACGTCTCAACTATGAGGATTTGTTATGACCGAAGAAAAAAGTAAATTCGTCTATTCGATCTTCTGGAACTGCGGCCTCATTACCGTCGGCTCTTTGATCCAGGCGATTTCGCTCAAAGCAATTGCCATTCCTCACAATTTCGTTCCGGGTGGTCTGTTCGGGGTTGGCTCGTTGATTTTCTACCAAACTCACTGGTTAAATCCCGGTTTGTTTTACCTGCTGCTGAATGTACCGATGTTCATTCTCGGCTATATCTATATCTCGCGCCGGTTCCTCGGGTTCAGTGCCTTAGCGATGATTCTCATCTCCGTTTTTTATCAACTTATTGATTTCCAGATTAGCATCAGTAATCAGCTCTATGCCGCTCTGGTGTTTGGCGTTTTGCTTGGAGTGGGGGCTGGGATGGTTCTGCGCTCGCTCGGGTCCAACGGCGGACTTGATGTCATTGCAATCATTCTTAACCAGAAATTCAATATTGGCATTGGCAAGGTCTATTTTTTCTTCAACCTGGTGCTCTTTTCAATCAGTTTTATCAGTCTCGACAATGATCTGGTGATCGCATCCATGATCGCAGTGTTCCTCTGCTCGGTTTCAATTGATTATTGCCTGTCATTGTTCAATCAGCGCAAGCTGGCATTTATCATCTCCGCAAAGCCAGATGAAATAGCCGACCAGGTGATGACTCACCTGAAAATAGGTACGACTATGCTGCCGGCCATCGGAGCCTATCAAAAACAACCTCGCACCGTGCTGCTCGTGGTAATCAACAACATCCAGTTGAAAAGACTGGAAGAATTAGTCTTTACCACCGACAACTATGCCCTGTTTATCGTGGAAAATACCTTCAATGTTCTCGGCTCGACATTTTCACGCCGAAAAATCTATTGAATGTGAATCGTCTCGGAGCAATAGACTGATTCGAGTAAAAAATAGCTCCAGGATGGCTCTGATTCGATACAGGAGTCAGATTTTTTAGGAATTTATTGAATCCAAAAAACAGGTTTCAATCTTTTGTCAATTTATGAACAATTGGCTGCGAACCCAATCACGTCTGGACTAAGCTGCTAAGGGAGATGGCCTCCAGGTGACTCGGTCGGCAAGGATATCTGCAGCCAAAAGGCTCCCGAGGCCAAGACCTCTTGAACCAACTCTCCGAACAGCGGCGAGTCACATATTGTGGCTGAACAGCGCGTTGGACAATTCATCAGAGACAGAGAATTTGTTTGTCACAGGCAGCTGAAAATATAACCTCCTTTGCCAACGATGAGCTTATCCTTCCTGATCTAAATAACGTTTCGACAGCAAGCGGATAAAAGTCAGCGCAGAAATCCGCACGTGTTAACCTTAACCAGAAGTGATATCGATACAATATTGTATATCTTCATTAGGCCGGGTATTGTAGAATTTATTACCCATATATGGCATGTTACGTCTGCGCCAGAATCCAAACTTCCCACCAGCGTTATCCGGCACGGCCAACCCCTAATGTGCCGTCCCAGTGGCAGAGCAGAGGAAGTATCATCGGGCGCCATATAAACTTATGACCGAAACAATTGAAAAAAATTCGCAAAAACCCCTAAGGAGTATTCCTGGCCCACGGAACATCGGAACTCCTGGGGACCAGGAAACAGCTCCGCAGCACCGACGGTCACTACGTCTGGGAATCAGATTTAAGGTCTCCATGGTGACCCTGACATTACTGGCGCTGGTCACCACCGGTTCATCCCTGGTGATCGTCGACATCATGGACAGGGTATTACTGCAATCCCTGATCAAAAGAGGCACATCTATTGGTCTGAGTACTGCGACTCCGGCCGGATACAGCATTCTGGCCAACGATCATCTGGCCCTTGACAACCTTGCTGCCCAGATCGAAAGCTCCCAGAACGACATTCTCTTTCTGGCTATCCTCGACGAGAAAGATGATGCCCTGGCCCACAGTCGGCTGAAAGCAACCGGTAACCCACTCGACAAAATAGACGGGCCCCTGATTGAAAGGGGAGAGAATTATACGGTGAGGCAGATCAGTTACGAAGGTCGATCCTGCTATGAATTCCTGGTGCCGATTGTCTTTAGCAATAAGCGGGTCGGTTCCGTCATTTTAGGCATCGATGCCGAAACGCTGGCGGCATCTAGGAAATCGGCGCATGGCAAAATTCTCGCCATCGCGATTCTGGCCATGGGATTTGGCCTGGTCGGCACCTTTATTCTTTCCAACTTCATCACCAACCCGATCAAACGTCTGGCAACCGGGGTCTCCCAGATCAAGTCAGGCGACTATCAGGTCAAAGTCGCCGTCTCCTCCAGGGACGAACTGAGTGAACTGACCCGAAACTTCAACGAAATGTCCAAGGTCATTAAAAAGCAGAAAGAAAGTCTTGAAGGATCGGCGAAAGAGCTTGAAGAATCGTTTATTGCAACTATCCGTATCCTGGCGACGGCCTTAGATGCCCGCGACAACTACACCTTCGGTCATTCCTCCCGGGTTGCCAGACTTTCACTATTGATCGGCCGGAAACTCAATTATGCAGAAAGCCAGCTCAAAGATCTCCAAATGGCCTGTTTTCTCCACGATATCGGCAAGATTCACGTTCCGGACCACATTCTGAACAAGCAGACGCCTCTCGATGAGCAGGAGATGGAGATCGTCAGAAAACATCCTGTCCAGGGTGCCGAGATCCTCGGGCTGGCCGAGTCTTTGAACAAGTACGTCCCGGTAGTCCTGCATCACCATGAATGGTACAATGGTCAAGGTTACCCCAATGGCCTGAGGGCTGAAGAGATTCACCCCTTTGCCCAGATCGTTTCCATCGCCGACAGTTTCGACGCCATGACCTCCTCACGCCCCTATCGCCTGGGCTGTACGCACGAGGTCGCCGCAGCCGAAATCGGCAGATGTAGCGGAACCCAGTTCGCTCCGCATCTGGTTGATCTGTTCCTGGAAACTCTTGTTAACTATGAAGATGAACAAGATCTGTCGTTATACGGAGGTCTTTTGTGAGAATTCAGCTTAACTATGCTATCGGCGTGACGTTCGTATTGATTTTCCTCGCCGCCTGCAGCGCCCAGCGCCCAGAAGTCGTCCCCGGGCCAGCGGGAATCCTTGAGGCCAAGCCGACCGTTATCGTCCCCCCAGTGACCCCAAAAGAGGAAATCAACTTGCTGCTGGAACAGCAGAATCCCCTTGCGGCTCTGACAATGATCCACCAGATGGTCGAAGATGGACCCCCTGAAATAACTTTGAGTAGCGAATATCTCCGGGCGCTGCAGGGGGTCCTGCAGCATGCCGAAAAACTGATGGAAAAAGGTGATTATAACGAGGCCGGCAGCCGTTTCAAGGCCGCCTTGGATCGATATCCCCGGGACGCGGAACTGGTAGCACTGGCCCCCCTTTCTAGCGAGCAGCTCAAGGCCAGAATCGATGCCTGCGCAGACCAGTTAATGGAAGATGGGCTGCGTGCCTATCGGACCGGGGACCTCAAAACAGCCATTGGAACCTGGGAGAAAATCCTCTCGTTTCAACCACAGCATGAAGCGTCACAAAAGGCGATCCATACAGCCGCCCTGCAGTTGACCAATCTTAAAACATTGGAGCAGAAACGATAATTCATCATCCTTGTCCTGATGAGGTCCCAAGGACCGTAAGCATAAAACCTATTGACCATTAATCCAAATAGCCATATATTCACTTTTCTGAATTCCATCTCCTCTGCGAAGAAGTAAACTCTTTTGTCGTCAGGAAGACCGATGTGCTTAAAACTTAACGACTCTGTTCTCACGGCACATGCTAGCCACAAGCGAGTAGAGCAAAGCCATATTTCTCAATATCAAAACAGATATCCAAATATGCTCAAGAGGAAGCTTGAATGGATGATTTAACTTCGGTATTTCGGGAAGGATTAAGCTATCTCGTTCATCTTATTAATAGTGACGCCATTTATAGTTCAAAAAAAATCAGAGTTGTTTTTCTCTCTGACAATTCGATGCGTTACATGCACGTCTGGAACTTGGAGGAAGAAGAGTTCCAGTCAATTTCACCAAGATCGATTGTAGCCTACGAACCGCTGATCCCAGAGTGCGAGGACTTTACACTCTCTCCATATGCTACGATCCAGCGTGCTCGTGTGGCTTAAATCTGCTCTATTCCAGTAAGCGAGCGACTTTCTTTTTCAACTCTTCCAAGTTATAAGGCTTGCCGATAAAGTCGTCGGCACCTGCGTCCTTCGCCTCTTTCATATCCTGTTCCTGTACCCTGGCACTCATGATAAGGATGGCACAGTGAGCGGTGGTCGGATCGTTTTTTAACCTGCGGGTGACTTCGTAGCCATCAATCCCACCGGGCAGCATAATATCCAGCAGCACCAGATCCGGGCGGACCTTCAAGGCAATTCCAAGGGCCTTTTCACCACCTTCCGCCAAATACATCTTGCGGTCTTCAGCCCCCAGAACCATTCCCAGCAGCTTAAGGACATCCGTCTGATCTTCGACAATCAGGATCTTTTTCACCGGTAGCACCCCGTTATTTAGTTTCTTCGACTTTCTTCTCTAAGGGGAGGTTAAATATCACTGTTGTCCCCTTGTCCAACTGGGTTTCCACCCCTATTTTCCCGCCGTGCGCCTCGATAATACTTTTGCAGATCGCCATCCCCAGGCCCAGTCCTTCTTTGGCTACCAGCGAAGAATCGACCCGATAAAACTTGTCAAACACCCTTTCCACCTGCTCATCCGTCATGCCGACCCCCTCGTCTCTGACAGAAATCTGCACCTCCCCGGCAGACATTCCACAGAGCACCTGGATCAGACTCCCCTGCGGCGAAAACTTTACTGCATTGGTCAGCAGATTCTCCAGCACTTGGACAATCTTGCCCTTATCCACCGAAAGTTCCAGCGGACTTTCCGGCAGGATCGTTTCAAAACGATGGCACGTGTATTCTTTCTGATATTGACCGACCAGATCAGCCAATAGCGGTCCGAGATCGTACCAGCCCTTTTCCACATGGATAACTTGGCCCGACTCGACGCGGCTTAAGTCCAGCAGGTCGTCGATGATTTTTTCCAGTACCATGGTCTTTTCATTGATGATGGAAAGGTATTCCGTTTGCTGTTCGGCAGCTAACCCCTTTTCACTCAGCAAATACTGTGCATAGCCCCTGACCGAGGTTAACGGGGTGCGTAATTCATGAGCTGCGGTGGAAATAAACTCGCTCTTGATCCGGTCGAGTTCCCGCTCCCGGCTGATATCGTGCAGCAGGGTGATGACCCCCGACATGCTGCCATCCGCCCCTCGAACCTGGGAAGACTTGGCCTGGACAAAGCGCGCCGGCTCCTGGTCCCTGGCTGGCAGTTCAAGCTCCATCACAGTTTCTTTTTTCGCTGTTTCCTGGGTGGCGGAAATCTGTTCTCTGAGGGATTGATCCGTAACCACCTCAGCCATCGGCTGGAGAAAAACCTCCGTTAGCTTCCTCTCCAGGATCGCTTCTGCTGAAGCGCTCAGCAGAATAATGCGGTTGTCCATATCGGTAAAAATCAAGCCATCGGCGACCGATGTTAGAATCGCCTCGATCCTGTCTCTGGTCTCCTCGGTCTTGGTCAGGGCATTTTGCAGCTCCTGTTCAGCTTGTTTGCGCCGCTGAATCGTTCGCCACATCCCGAAAAGCAGCAGACTATACCCTGAAAAGACGCCGACAACCGCCCAGATGACACTCTTATGATCCTGATAAACCGAATATGGTTGGTGATATATCTGGCTATCGCTCGGCAAGGCGGAGTGCTCTATGCCGAATCGCTCCAGCTCCCGATAATCAAACAGGTAACGGTTAGGACTTTCCCTTTTGACAGCGATTTCTGCGACCGGACGCCCGGCCAACACTTCTAAAACAATCTCAGCTGCTGCTCTTCCCTGCAGCCGGTGACTTATCAGCTTCCCCCCGAGAACCCCCTGCCCCATGCCGTGAAACCAGAGGTGGTAAAGCGGCCTCGAGAGATTGTTTTTAATCAGTTCCAGGCTGTCATGGAACAGCAGTGTTTTGCCGTCTTTATCCCGAAAGGCCGAAAGGAGCAGGACAAGGTCATTTGCACCGAGGGCTTGCAGCTGCTCTGCGAACTCCGCAAAGGACAGTCCGGCCAGAGACAGTTCGGAAAATTCGACTTGTGAAAAATCATCCGCGTACTGGTAGTAGGATTTCAAGTCTCCTTGACCGCTCGGCAAACTATCAACCAGCGCAACAATCCGCTGCGTATCCGGGTGGAGCTTAAGCATCAACTCCAGAGTCTCCTGCATGGAAACCGCCTCAACGACCCCGGTTATGGAGGGGTTCCGGTTCTGTTCCAAAGCCAGCTCAACGTTGTTCACCCCCAGAAAAACGATCGGCAATCCTGAAAACAGCTCCTGTTGAAAATCAAGAGCGAAGGACAGGGCGTTATCGTCACCGACAATGATGGCATCATAAGGCCGGATGCGGGAGAGTTTGCCAGCCAGGCTCCGGTGAAAAGCGTCGAAGGTCTCCCGGCCCGGGAACCGCTTGGTATCCATGAACTCGATATCGAGGAGGATCGACTGGCCGTCAAAGACCGACTTAATCCCCTCGACCTGATGAAAGAACGTTGGAAAGGCTGGATGGTAAGCGCTGACAAACAAAACCCGATGCTTCTCAGCCGCCCAAAGATTTGCGTGCTGGAGAATGCAGAAGACAAAACAGATGAGGGTAAGACGCAGGCTCCCTGACACTGGCCGGATGCTCCTATGCGGGATCGCAAAACAGATAATGATAAATCTTAACAGGGTGGGTTCAAACAGCAAGATTGCCGGGCAAGGAGATAATTGGACGACAGCCTGCCATGCAGTCGCCGGCTGATTTCCGCAGCAGGATCGAAAAACAAAGTCAACGCTCTTCGGCAGCCCACACCGCTTCGATCAATTTACCGGCATGCAGATCACGGATCTGCTGGTAGCTCCCACTCAACTGCTGCGCCAATTGTTGCAGGCGAATATTGCCAACTCCGGCTCGACTGTCGATCACCATGGCGCTTATCCGGTCCTGGGCGATCTGTCGGGCAATGCTGTGCAGCTCCGGAAAAATATCCGCGCCTGAAACCAGCGGTACATTCGCTTCACCGTCGGAGACAATCACCAATAGCGGCTGCAGGTTCGGTTGTTTCTGGCGCTCAATGCGGATCAGCTGCCAGGCCTGCCAGAGGCCGTCGGCAAAGGGCGTGGCGCCACCGAGCGGCAGTTTGCGTAGCTGTTGCTGGGCCAGCAGAACGCTTGAGGTTGGCCGGAGCAGCACCGTAGCCTGCTGCTCACGGAAGGCGACCAACGCGACCTGATCGCGGTTCTGGTAGGCGCCGGTCAACAAGCCTAGGACGGCCCCCTTGGCCGCCTTCATCCGCTCCAAGGTGCCCTCTCCCATCGATTCCGAAGCATCGATGACAAAGACGATCAGCGCCTTTTGTCGATGTTGAAATACCTTGCGGCGCAGATCACAAAAATCAAGCGGCCCGCCACCACGCACCAGATTAGCACGTAAACTGGCCGGCAGGTCGAGAGCTGTCTCACGCTGATGCTTCTGTAACGGCAGACTGCGGATATGGCGCCCGGAGCGGGAGCGGGCAACGCTGCTGCGCCGGCGACCGGAGGCGTTGCGGGAGAGCTTCAGCTGGTCGAGAGAGACCGAAGTGAGGCAGAGCTGCTCATCGAGGTCGACGATCCGCTCTGAAGTTTTTTTTTAAGCGTCTGGAACAGCATGGTTCCTGCGGCAGCGGAGCCGGGAAACTCGTAATCAACCACCATAAAATCGAGATCGTCGAGAGGGTCCTGATCATCCAGGTTGACCTGCTTCGATTTCCCATCGACCATCTTGGCCAGGGCATCATCGAGGGTTTTGCGGGCCATCTCGACTCCCAGCAGTGCTCCACCTGGCAGCCGATGCGGCAGCACGAAGTAAGCGGCTTCGTGGATTTCGGCAACGCTGACGGCTTCCTTCTCCAACATCGCGGCCAGCGCCCGGGCAACCTTCAACAGGGCGATATCGGCCCGATGCCCATGCACCTGCAGTTCGATCGCCAGCTCCACTGCCAGATCGTAGGCGACATCCGGAATGGTCACCTCTGGCAACTGCTGGCGGGCCTGCTGCACCTGCCCGGCAAGGAACTGCTCCTGCCGCTGCCAGCCAGCAGTAAAAGCTTCAGGATTCTGTTCAAAATATCGAGCCGGTTTTCGATCAGCTGGCGGCGTAGCCGCGGATCGCTGAGCCCTTCGACATGCACCACCAGTCCGAACCGATCGAGAAACTGCGGGCGCAGCTCGCCCTCTTCCGGGTTCATGGTGCCGACCAGCATAAAACGTGACGGGTGGGTGATGCACAACCCTTCCCGTTCGACCCGGTTAATGCCGGAGGCGGCCACGTCGAGCAGCAGGTCGACCAAGTGATCCTCCAGCAGGTTGACCTCATCAACGTAGAGAATGCCCCGGTTGGCCGCGGCCAAGAGGCCCGGTTCGTAACGTCGCTGACCGGTTTTCAGCGCGTGCTCCAGCTGCACTGTCCCCACCACCCGGTCTTCGGAAGCCGACAGCGGCAGTTCGACAACCGGCATCGGCCGGAATTCGCTCGGTAGCTGGCCATTGATCTCAAGTCGTTCGCGGCAGCCCTCATGCATCTTCTTGAGATCGGCCGGGTCGCAATGATAAGGGCAATCCTTGACCACCTCGATGTCCGGCAACAAAGCGGCCAACGCCCGCGCCGCCGTCGATTTCCCGGTCCCCTTCTGGCCCCGGATCAACACCCCGCCGATAGTTGGATCGACAGCGTTGAGCAGCAGGGCGGCCTTCATGGCGTCCTGGCCGATAATGGCGCTGAAGGGGTAGTGGTTGGCTTGCATCTCGAATCCTTTATGACGTTCACTATTGGCAAGTTTACCACTGTTATCATATTAATGTCGTGGCGCTCCCCCCCCCTTCATCAAGTGATCGGCTCGCTGTTGAGTTCTTGCTTGCTTCGAAAATCCCCCCTATTTTGCCAAAGATTTGATTCATCGATTGAAGGGAGAGTATGATGACCTCAACATAAGGTTATTGAGCCGTCACCCATGAGGCAGAGAGACATGTCTACAAAACAACAAATTATCAAACAAGCAGCATGGCTATCTGTCTTTCCTCATCTTTTTGCAATGGGTGCGTTTATCGGTATTTTCTACGCAACCGGGTCAAATAATCCCATTATTCCCGGCACAATTACTTATCTAATCACATCAAATGTGCTGCGCAGAATTATTCCCCACGCCCATAATAAAGGCATGCAGCTTCTGAGTCGCCAAAACTATCCAGAAGCAATTTCTAACTTCGAAAAGAGCTACTCCTTTTTCAGCGGGCAGCAATGGCTGGACAAATTCAGGTATCTCACTTTGCTCTCATCCTCACGGATGAGTTACCGGGAAATGGCCCTGATTAATATTGCTTATTGCCATGCGCAAATGGGCAACGAGAACCTTGCCAAGGAATTCTATGAACAAACCCTGGCCGAGTTTCCGAAGAGCGAAATGGCAATCGCATCGTTAAATTCATTCGAGGCCGCAGAAAAATCTGCCTAACACTATTCAATCAGGAGGGACGGGAAGCGGCAACCGACTTTTCCGTAAAGCGACTGACTCAAGTGCCCGTTGTTTACCAGCACCTCATCGCAACCGTGACTGCAAAAAAGACTATGAAAAAAACCATCTGGCTCGTCATCTTTATTACCGTTTTTGCCTGGTCAGCTATCGGTCCCAAAAGTTACTTTACCTGGTTTCTTGAGGTGCTCCCTGCTGTAGCAGCCATACTCATTTTAGCCTGCACGCAAAAGTCTTTTCCGCTGACGCCCCTTGCCTATGGGCTGATTCTCGTCCACGCCATCATATTAATGGTCGGCGGGCACTATACCTATGCCGAGGTACCCCTTGGCGAACTTATCGGCACAGGCAGGAACAATTACGACAAAATCGGGCATTTTGCCCAAGGATTCATCCCGGCCCTGATTGCCCGCGAAATATTGATTCGAAAAAGTGTTGTTCAGGCAAAAAAGTGGCTCAGCTTTTTCGTCGTCACCACCTGCCTGGCAATAAGTGCCTTTTATGAATTGATTGAATGGTGGGTTGCAGAACTATCAGGTGAATCTGCAGATGCCTTCCTCGGAACCCAGGGCTACATGTGGGACACTCAATCGGATATGGTCTTCGCTCTTTTCGGGGCAATTCTGTCGCTATTGTTCCTGTCAAAAATCCACGACCAACAACTGAGCAAAGTCCTCCAATAAATAAATCAAGAAGGATTGATTCCGGCGACCAACATTTCCACAACACTGCATATACCGATCAATTCCAGCCAGGTAATCTGAATAAAACCAGTCCACCCATTATCAACTAAAACCATCCTTTCGATCTTGCGCAAAGCCAGCCGGTCATTCTTTCTCATTACCCTGACTCAATAATCCTAAAAGACATACGAAAACCATATTTTGGCAGGGCCTTTGCCAAGCAGATCAAGGACATGTCCTGAAGAAACCGATGTCGTTTAAAAGTCTTAATGCTTTTCAAAAGTTACCAGGGTGTAGAAATAGAATGTCAGATAAGATTTTATGTCGAACACTTATGGTCATCTCCATATTCATTTGTGGCCTTCACATTCCCCGTTATTCCCCCCACCCCGGTGATTCCACAATTGAACCACAATTGGTTCATCCTTCTTCCATCTTTGCATCCTAAAAAAGGGTGCAGATCATCGGAATACTTCGAAACAGGGAGCTTGGTCTATGCCTTCCCATCCCGCGTGCTGACCTCCCAGGTTCGAAAACTCGAAGAAGGGAGACCCAAATGAAAAATCAAGTTATCGGATCGCAACAATTAAGACACCTGGTGGCAACTCTCAATGCCCTTGTCAACTCCACCGGTCAACGGCACGTCAACAATCTGCCGGCAACCAGGCTCAAACAGGAGCCAAATCTCCAAATCCGAATCGATTCCGTTTATTGACAGCGCGCAAGGGAAAGGAGTGATCCCATGACTAAGGATTTTTATCAGGTGGTATTGATCATGATCCTGTTTGCCCTGGTCCTGTTCGGATCGACCGCCCGGGCCGGGGCGCAATCCCTGAGCGGATTTTCTAAACAGGTGAACCACTCCGTGGTGGTGTTGCATTCGGTCGAAAAACAGATACCCCCGAACCAACTATGCCTAATGATGGAGCTGGAATGATGAAAATCGTTTCCCCAGAAATTCACATTGGTGTCGCGGACGCAACGTCGATGCCTTCCTCTTATGCAGAGGGGGCGCGATCTCAGATAATGAAAAGTATTTACCTCCGGGAATATCTATACACCTCGGTCACAGAAGGATATCGGTTCTCCTATCTCATCCTGGACATGCCGGAAAAAGGGCAACCAACCAAAGACAACCAATCCCTCGGCGGGTCAACCCGTTCTGCGATCGGCCGGCTTCAATCGCAATCGAAACAATTGATGCTTTACATAACCGATCCTGCGGGACAGAGGGTGCGTGATGGCCAGGCCATCCTCTGCCTGATCGATCCCCAAGGCCACCACCATATGGCAAGGCTCGACCTTTGGGGGGGAGGATATTTTTGCCATTTCAAGTTGAGTAGTTTTGGTATCTACCGGGTTGAGACGGAAGTAATTACCGCCTGCCTAATACTGACCGATCTCTTTTGCTTGGTTGTGGATTGCCCTGCTAATCCCCGTTGTCGAGGAAAATTCCCATGAACACAATGAATATTAGACAATCCCCGCCATATTTACTTCAGAGCACAGGCGTCGATTCCGTCAGAATACTTCATGACCTTGAGTTGGCCCTGCAGCGGATGTCGAATGACCAGTTGCTACATTCCAGGGATATTCTTTTGCGATTGTCCCGTGATTTAAAACAGGCGCTGAAGGAGGAGAGGGAGCTTATAGAGTCCCTGGCCCGAAACATGTTCAGCGAGGAGGACGGAGCAGTATTTAGCTACATACTCGAAATCATGGGGCAGATGCCCGGCTTGGATTCTGAGGATGGGCCTGGCGATTAACACTCCATTTGGTGTGAGGTGAAACGTTCTTGCTTAGTAGTGTTAATAATGAATATCAGGTCTCTTCCGATGTATTTACCGTTCACTAATGGCAGGACGGATGCGACTGTCCTGCTGACCACCCACTGTCAGGCGATAGGAGCCCTCAATGACCTAATCGAGGGCTTCTCTGAAATACGCAAGAATTTGAATATCTTCAGAGAATGCAGTTTTTCAGTTTGAGAAAAATCCTGTTATGGAATGGTTTCATTCCTTTTGGGGCGGTAATTGTCACCCATTCTTTCCAGCGAAACTAATTTTCGCCCACCAATTCTGATAATTAAAAGAAGTATTGGCTCCGAAGATTCAGGTGGCACCTGCAGCAACTTGGTCAAGCATGGTTAGTCCGTTACCCCAGGAATTTTGTGAGACCCAGGATTTGAACCGCAAAGAACCACCTGCAGCGGGATTCATGGCGTCGCGTAGGTGCTGACTTTATTTTAGGGGCTGTCCCGAAAAAATTTACTCCTGCCGCTACTTTCACATTTCTTCCCTATTCGCTCCATATTCGAACGCTATTGTGACCTTAAACAGATCGATAGCAAACAACAAAAGGAGTATTCAGATGAAAAAGCAGGTTTTGAACACAGCAATTTTACTATTATTTCTGACCATTCTGTTACCAACCCTCGGCTGCGCCAGTGGCCAGGGACGCGGTCCCAAGGGGCCGCCTCCAGAAGCGATAACCGCCTGTGAAGGCAAAAGCGCCGGAGACAGTGTCAGCTTTACCGGTGGCCGGGGTGAAAGCGTTGAAGCGACCTGTCAGGAGAAAGATGGTCAACTGGCCGCGGTGCCGGACAATCCTCCAGAAGGTGGTGCCCCTCGCTAAAGGTTGAGACCGTACTGTTGCGGCATCCCTGACTCCTTGAGGAAAGGCAAAACAATGCGAATGCAAACAAATGAAAAGAGGTCCGTCACCAGCTACAGAATTCTCGTTGTTGATGACAGTAACGCCCATCTGCAACTGCTCGAAACCTGGTTGAGCGAAAGCGGGTTTTCAGTCGTCGCCGTCAATGACGGTTATGAAGCGATCGACAGGTTCAACAACGAACGCTTCGATCTGGTCCTGACGGATATCTGTATGCCGGAATTAAACGGCAATATTCTTGCCCGGTACATACATATTATCCGTCAGGATGTGCCGGTTGTTGCCGTGACGGCTTCACCTTTTCTTGCCGATATCGATTTTGATCTGGTGATCAGCAAACCTTACGAATTGGAGGGGCTGGTCACCTCACTGCAGAATGTGTTGCAAAAGTTTCCGTCCAATGTCACTGATCTTAACGACACAAAGCGGAAACTTCCTCGCCAGCTACGGGAATTTGAACATGGCTATCAAGCAGATTAAGGGCTGTATCGGTTGTGGGATATGCATCAAAAGCTGTCCGACCGACGTTATCCGCCCGGATGAAAAAACTGGAAAAGCATTTATCAAGTATCCGGCCGATTGCCAGATCTGCCACTTGTGCAGAATGTATTGCCCGGTCGATGCCATCACTATTACGCCGGACAAGTCGATTCCGGTGATTGTCTCATGGGGTTGAAAATGGCTGAATATATCAAGAACAATGTCCAGCTGCAGATCCTGGCAGCATTTATCAGTATGCCGCTGATGATCTGGGCCGTGGGTAATTACCCGCAGCGTACGCTGTTGAAGGAATCTCTGTCGGTAGTGACGATAGTCGCTTTCAGCCTGATGATCGGCCTGCTTTACTTGGCGCGAACGAATATATTTGTCGTGAAAAAGATCAAGTTCAGCAAGTTGATCGGCCTGCATAAGTTTATCGGCTATGCTGCCGCCCCAGTTGTATTGTCACACCCATTTCTGTTGGTGGTGCCCCGGTTTTACGAATCGGGTGTTGAGCCGTTCGAAGCATTTACCACCATCCTGACGACCTTCACCAGCCAGGGTGTAGTCTTTGGACTCATCGCCTGGAGCCTGATGCTGCTCATCGGCGTCACCTCCCTGTTACGCAAGAAACTGCCGATGAAATATCAAACCTGGCGGGTTGCGCACGGCGCACTGGCAGTCCTCTGTATTGTCAGTGCGGTCTGCCATGTGCTCGATCTTGGCCGGCACGTCGACTTTACCATGACCGTTTTTGTGGTTCTGCTGTCAACAGGTGGACTGTACCTGCTGCTGAAGAACTACGCCTGCCGTGAGAAGAAAGCAGAGGGGCAAGTATGAATTCGCAAAATAACAGCAAGGGGCTGACGCGCCGCAACTTCATGGCTTTTGCCGGTGGTGCTGCCGGACTTGCAGCAATGACCGCCATGGGCATCTCGGCAATGGAGGGTGAGTCGCAGGCGAATATTCGGCAAATCGATCCCAATGAGATAACTTACCAGGAAAATGAGACCGACATCCTGGTGGTCGGCAGCGGCATCGCCGGACTGTTCGCCGCGGTCAAAGGGCACGATGCCGGGGCCAGGGTGCTGATGGTCTCCAAAGGTCGGCTCGGCTCATCGGGACAAACGCCCTTCGCCAAGGGCATCTTTGCCTACGACCCGGCCAAAGAGAAGCTGAGCCTGGATGAGTTTGTCGCTACGGTTTCCCGCTCTGCCCTCGGTACCAATAATCCGGTTTTCACCCGGCAGATGGCTGAACATTCCCTGGCCCGGGTCAACGACCTGAAAGAGTGGGGCTTTTTTGACTCGCCCCTCTATTTCAATGCGTTTAACAAGCCGATCGAAGAACGCAACATTCCGGTTGTCGAACGGGTCATGATCACCCACCTGATCAAAGAGAATGACAAGATCGCTGGAGCGGCCGGGTTCAGTTTTGATGAAGCCAAGGTCCATATCTTCAAGGCGAAGAGCGTCATCCTCTGCTCCGGGGCCGGTGGTTTCAAGCCGAACGGTTTTCCGATCTGCGACCTCACCCACGACGGCACCGTCATGGCCTATAAGGTCGGTGCCAAGGTGACCGGCAAGGAATGGAACGACGGCCACATCGGTCAGACAGTCAACGCCGCGGACTGTTACAGCGGCTGGCACGGAATGTTTGATCGCAAGCCCGGCTTGACCGGTGTTGAGGTCCACCATGATCTCGGCGTGGAGATGAACTACCAGGCCTATATGGCCGGAAACCCGCTTGCCGGTGGACCTCCGGGGCAAGGCAAAGGGACACAGGTCAGCGGCGGCCCCACCCGGCCGGCTGAATTCAGTGAGAATAACCGTCGACCTGGCCCACCCCCGGGAGGAGGGCCCGATGCGGGCGGCGGCCCTCCTCCCGGAATGGCTGGCGGCAACTCCGTTGGCGGATCTTCTGCCGGGATGTCAATTCACAAGTCGGAAGGGCTGGTTCCCATCAACGACAAAGGGGCATCCAATATCCCCGGACTCTACGCCGCCGGAGATGCCCTCGGGTCTTACATGGCCGGAGCCATTTATACCCAGGTTGGTTCCTCGTTGGCCGGTTCAGCGGTGCAGGGGGCGATCGTTTCCGAGGCCGCCGCCGAGTATTGCAACGGACTCGAACTGCCCAGTCTTTCCAAATCGAAGATCAAGGTCATCGAAAAGGAGATCCTTACACCTCTCAAACGGGAGAAAGGTTACAGCCCGGCCTGGGTCACCCAGACCCTGCAGGGCATCATGATTCCCAACTTTGTGCTCTTCATCAAAAAAGAGAGTTTGTTAAAAGCGGCGCTGGCCTATGTCGAAGAATTGCGCGATCATCACCTGCCGCTGCTGCGGGCCGCCGATCTGCATGAGCTGCGGCTGGCCCATGAGACCGCCAACATGATCGTCAACGCCGAGATGAAACTGAAGGCTTCGATCATGCGCAAAGAGAGCAGATGCAGTCACTATCGGCTCGATTATCCCGAGAGCGACAGCAAAAACTGGAACGCCTGGATCAATATCTACCAGGGGCGTAACGGTGAAATGAAATTCGAAAAGCAGGACTTTGACCGTTGGCCGGCATAACTATTCGGAAAGCGCGATTTTATTTCGGAAATCGTGCCTTCCTGCAGGGATCGGGTAAGGTCGCCCCCCCTCCGATGCCCGGTCCCTGTATTTTCAATCCGTGGCGTTCTACCGGACGCTGGTTGTTGCTATAAATGAAAGGGCTTCGCGCGGACGGCTTCGAAGCGCTAAGCGACATGTCCGATATTATGCTGACAAAGCTTGTAATGAAATTGCTGAAAAACTGTAAACCGTGGCCGAAAAACAACCCTATTTCACAAGCCTGTCCCCTTCAATTTATCATTTTTTGGATCATTCTCCCCACCCCATCAATCACCCGAGCAAATTCCGGGTAATTCAGCTTATCCGCGGAATCCTCCCAGCTGTGGTAGTGGGGGTAACGGTAGGGGGCGGTGTCGGTAATCATGATCGCCGGGTAACCAGTACGCCAGAACGACCAGTGATCGGACCAGTCAACCCCGGGAAGCCAGCCGGGAGCGACCAGCCCTTCGGCGGGAAAATTGCTTTGCCGCCGGAATATGGTCAGGCTTTTTTTCAGCAGTCGTTGGGAGGAGAAATTGGTGACGAAGGCGATAAAGTTACCCTCATCCGGGTAATACACCACCATCGGAGGGAAGGGAAAGTTTTGGCTGCCGGGCTCCTGAATATAATAGCCGAGCGTCTCCAGGCAGAGCATGCCGACAATTTTATCCCCCTGACCCGCTGCCTGTTCAGCGTAAACCCGGCTGCCCATCTGGGCGGTTTTAAAAAAGGGCGGCTCCTCATTGGTAAATGCAACGAAGCGGAGGGTCCGTTTGGGACGACTGGTAGCGAACTGATGAGCCAGTTCCAGCAGCGCAGCCACCCCTGAGCCGTTATCGTTCGCACCGGGCGAGCCGCGAACTGAATCGTAGTGGGCTCCGATAAGCAAGATCTGCTCTGGTGATTCACTGCCCGGAATTTCGGCGACCAGGTTTTCTACCCGCTCCCCTTCGGCCTGATACTCTTGCCGTTCAACCCGCAACCCCGCTGACTGCAGCTGAGCAACAATATAATCGGCCGCCGCCCGCAATTCAGGCATCTGCCACAGATTTCTTTCGCCAATCTCCTGCGCCAGGACCCTGACATGCGCTTCCAACCGCTTAGCCAGCCGGTTTTGCTCCTCAGTTAGCACCGCCACCGGCACGGCAATTAGCTGCTGTCGCTCATGCCGGGCATACCAGGCAACCGCCAGCAGACTAAGAGCGATAATTATAAGTGCCAGAATAATCATCCGCCGCATATCTCTCTCTGCCTTACTCACTAAAGTATTGTAAACGATTCAGCTGAGGGTTGAGAGCTGGGCAGAAAAAAAGCGGGACCCTCCCCGGATCCCGCTTTTAATCCAAAATACTTTTTACACTTCCCTCGGTTTACAGAGCAGATCGGGAGATTCGGCCGGCCGGCCACAGTTACTGCACTCATAATCGAGAAGCCTGGTTTCTTCAGGACACATCATCGCGGTTTTCAGGCTGGACGAATGACCACAATAATCACCCTTATTTTCCAGGTCGATCGGGTTGCACAAATGACCTTTTTTTTTCGCCACAATCCCGCAAGTGGCACATTCATAAACTTGCTCCATAGCGATAGCTCCTTTTCATTTGACGCGGCTGCACAGTTGGCAACCAGCCTGACAAGGTCCATTTATTTGATTATCTATCAGTCAAAGAGCAAAAGGCAACTGAGCACACAACAAGTGAACGACGCGTAAGAACCTCACAGGAAGCTTAATACGTTGGTTGTCCCGGCAGAGTTTCTCTGTTCTCTGACAGGTCCGGGGGAAATTGTTCACCAGAAAAGAGGACCGCTGATCAAACAACCGCTTTTGATAGCAGATAAAAATTAACAACTGTGGCCTTAACCTGAGGGCAGACGATGTTGAAAGGCAATATTGGAGCGGCGACAAAAGCTAATACCAATATTTTGCGGTATATACCTCGAGGTTACGTCGTTCTTTCCCCTGGTACGGCGTCAGCTTGCCACGTAATCGATCACGGCCAACGACAACCCACTGCTTGGTACGTTTGAAAAAGAGAATTTGATTGCTGGTCAAGAGATACTGAAATTCACATTTTTCAACGGTCTGTTCCTGCCCATCTTTTAACACCACAGGGATTAACATAGCTCAAAGCTCCTTTTCTTCTGCTTAACAGGTAGAAGGGCTTGATTTGGTGTTTCAGAGAGTCTGCTTGGGAAAAATCTGGCAGTCGCGAAAACTCTCTGCCCTACAGCAACATGAATCAATGGCTGTTCTTGCCGGTTCGTGGCAATTTTCTTGTTTCTATCTTCGGCCAGCGGACTCAGGGGCCTTTCAGGGGGCTGGGGAGGGAGCAACAACCAGAGGGCGGCTTTCATAGCATCTGAAATCCACCATAGGGATTTGAATCAGAACTGATTATCTATAGAGTCTGTTTTTAGAATAGCAAACAGCTGAAAAATCTCAATTGTTATTGCCGTGAAAAATGGGCAAACAGATAGCAACAAAACATCTTTCGCAAAACCGACCAACTGTCTACTCATCCGGCCCGATTCTCAGCACCTTGGCTCCGCGGATTTTGCGCTGTTTCAGCTCCAGCAAGGCGCGATTGGCCTCTGCCAGCGGGAATTCCTCAATTGTCGGGCACAACGGGATCTCTGCCGCCAGCGCGAGAAACTCCCGGACATCGGCGCGACTGACGTTGGCAACGCTTTGAATGGTTTTCTCCAGCCAGAGATCGTGTGGATAATCGAGCTCTGCCAGTAGCGCGCGATCATTGTTTTCCTTGCGGATGGCATTGATCACCAACCGACCTCCCGGTTCAAGCTGGCGCAGAGCACAGATAACCGGTTTCCAGACCGGGGTGGTATCGATGATCGCCTGCAGTAATTCCGGCGCCTGCTCGTCGCAGTCTCCAGCCCAGGCAGCGCCAAGTTCAAGGGCGAAGTGGCGCTCTTTTGCGCTGCGGGCAAAAACATATACCGGCAGATCCGGATAGCGGTGCCGGGCAAGCTTCAACACCAGATGGGCCGAGGCGCCAAAACCGGTCAGTCCGAGAGGTGCGCCCGGCTGCAATTGCGCCAAGCGCAGGGAGCGATAACCGATGGCACCTGCACAGAGCAGTGGTGCCGCTTCGGCAGAACTGAACAGCTCCGGAATCGGCTGGACAAAGGCGGCCGGCGCCAGCATATATTCCGCGTACCCGCCATCCGCATCACGGCCAGTGCCGCGAAATTCAGGGCAGAGATTTTCCCGTTCGGTTCGGCACCAGTTACAGTGACCGCAAGCGGAGTAGATCCAGGCGACCCCGACCCGCTCGCCAAGTTGCCGATCGCTGACATCTGGACCGAGTCTATCGATCCGGCCTACGACCTGGTGTCCGGGAATGACCGGCAGACGGGGCGGTGGGGTTCGCCCCTCTATTTCATCAAGTTCCGTGTGGCAGACCCCACAGGTCATGACCCTAATCCGCACCTCGCCGTGGCCAGGCTCTGGAATCGGAACTTCCGCTGGCAACAAAGGGGCCGTCTCGACCTGCAGGTCGACTATCTTTCTCAGCAGCATGGCGTTCATTGTCCGGGACACAGTTCCTCCATGATGCGGTGCAGACCGTGTGGTGGTCAGATCCGTTTTTTCAGACCGAGAGAAGCTATTATTTGCGACCAGTTCCCCCGATCCTCAAGGCCGGAATTGCCGCGCTTAAAACATCTTCGATCCGATCGGCAAAAATGAATTCCATTTCGTCTCTGACCTGGTCCGGCAATGATGACAAATCTTTATCATTCTTACGTGGCAGAATCACTCGCAGAATTCCGGCCCGGCGGGCTGCAAGAATCTTTTCTTTGATCCCACCGACCGGAAGAACCAAACCGCTCAGGGTGATCTCTCCGGTCATCGCGGTATCGCCCCTGACCGGCTGTCCGAGGTAGAGCGAGGCCAGCGCCGCCGCCATGGTCACTCCCGCCGAGGGTCCGTCTTTGGGAATGGCCCCAGAGGGCACGTGCAGGTGGACTGCGGCAATCGTTTTCGCACTGCCGAAGTCATGCAGATGACCAATGACATAGCTGCTGGCGGCCAGCGCGGATTCTTTCATCACCTCGCCGAGGTGGCCGGTGAGGGTCAGCTTTTCGCCCTCGGGCAGTTCGATCGCTTCGATATACAGGACATCCCCTCCAGCTTCTGTCCAGGCCAGCCCGGTCGCCACCCCGGGGGAAAGCTCCTTGCGCAGCTGCTCAACAAAAAAACGTTCCGGGCCGAGCAGTTCGTGCAGATCGGCAACCGCAATGCTGACCGATGTGGTTGCGCCCTCGGCAAATCGCACCGCGATCTTGCGTGCCAGGCGGCCGAGCATCCGTTCCAGTTCCCGGACCCCGGCCTCGCGGGTATAGCGACGGATGATGGCGGCCAGGGTCGCATCGGCAACGACCAGCTGATTTTCCAGCAATCCGGCCCCGGCCCGCTGCCGCGGGAAAAGATAGCGATGGGCGATCTCCATTTTTTCCTCGTCGCCGTAGCCGCTCAGGTGGAGGGTTTCCATGCGATCGAGCAACGGCTTGGGAATACTTTCCAGCGTATTGGCTGTAGTGATGAAAAAAACCTGCGACAGGTCGAAAGGCAGGTCGAGGTAGTTGTCATGGAAAGTGTCATTCTGGGCCGGATCAAGGATTTCCATCAGCGCCGCCGCCGGATCACCGCGAAAATCGTGCCCCAGCTTGTCGATTTCGTCCAGCATCAGCAGGGGATTTTTAACCCCGGCCCGACGAATTGCCTGCAGGATCCGGCCCGGCATGGCACCGATATAGGTGCGGCGATGACCACGCAGCTCGGCCTCATCATGCATGCCACCCAGGCTGAAGCGATCGAACTTGCGCCCGAGGGCCCTGGCGATCGATTGTCCCAGCGAGGTTTTCCCGACCCCCGGTGGCCCGACAAAACAGAGGATCGGAGCTTTGGCCTGTGGATTGAGCTTCATCACCGCCAACTGTTCGACGATCCGCTCTTTGATCTCCTTTAAACCATAGTGGTCCTGATCGAGGACCTGCCGGGCATTGTTCAAATCGAGATTGTCAGTGGTCAGTGTTTGCCACGGAAGGTCCAGGACCAGTTCCAGGTGGGACAAGGCCACCTGGTATTCTGGCGAAGAGGGCGGGATCTGCTCGAGGCGTTCCAATTCTTTTCCAACCTCGCCTTTAACGTTTTTCGGCAGTTCGCATTCCTCAAACTTGTGGCGTAACTCTTTGCGTTCCGTTTCCGGCGAACCTTCACCCAGTTCCTGCTGCATCGCCTTGATTTGCTCACGGAGCAGATACTTTTTCTGTTCTTTACTCAGCTGGTCCTGAGCCTTGTCAGAAATCTTTTTGCGGATCTCCAGAATCTGGATCTCATGGTTGAGGTGGTCGCTGAACAGCTTCATTGCGTCTCTATCACTGGAAGCCGAAAGCAGTTCCTGTTCACTGGCCAGATCAAGTTTTAAAAGCATACTGACCGGATAGACAAGTTGCATGATGTCTTCTTCGAGGTTAACAAAAGGTGGGACATGCAGCTTCTTATCAGGGTGGGCCAAAGCGAAATATTGGTCAGTAAGCTTCAAGACCTCTCTTTGCAACGCCTCGGTTTCGATATTGTCAGTTCTTTTCAAGGGCCAGGGTCGGACCTGCGCTTTAAGAAAAGGGGAGGTCTGGATAAAATCGACCACCGTTATGCGCTCAACCCCATGGATAACAATCTGCAAAGTGGAGCCAAACTTGGCGATCAGTTGAATGGTTGCGACCGTGCCCAGATCATAGAGGCCAGCAGGCTGAGGAGGATCAGTTTCGGCGGCCTTATTGGCAAAGATGGCAATCATCCGATTCTCACTGGCCAGGGCGACCTCGACAGCCTTGACCGATGCCGGCCTCTGGATTGAGAGCGGCATGGCAATCGTCGGAAAAAGTACCGTGTCTTCCAGCGGCAGTATCGGCAACGTGTAGGTCTGACTTTCAGTGCCCATTTCTCCATCCATAGTTCGCGGATAATAAAGAGTCCTTTGCGATAAGTTTACCATCAATACTTCATGAATCCATGCTGGACAGACACCAGGATTATTCAAGTTGATGCTGAGCTCCTCTTGCCAACTGGGGAGAATCAGAAACTCGTCGAGCCAAGCGATTTCTCAATCTGGGGAAATTCCCAATCTGGATTTGAGATATCGCTGAAATTAAATGAGTTTTGCATCTTGCTGTTCATAATTAGTTGTTCAGGAACGTATGGAAGGCACGTTTTTTTGTGTAGTTTAGGGGCGTTACGGTATTTATTTTGAGCACCGGTTGATTTGGCTCAATTCTTTCATGACACACGAAATGGCGTAGTAAAAGTTGCACCAATAAGCCAGGCGAGCACTGAAGCTCCCTAGTGTGCACTTAAGCCTGGAAGTTGCAAGTTTGCTTAGCATGGCAACCAAGAGGGAGGAGGCGCACGGTCCTGCAGCCGTGTCTCCCGCAGCGACTTCCAATCAGCGCAGGGCAGTAGAGGATAAGGCTGCCGCGCCAGCAAAGTTGATATCGATAGTGACTATGAATGATATGCACAGCAAGGGGATGGATTATGAGAATGTTTAAAGGGCTCTTCGTCGTCATGGCATGTTTCAGTCTGCTGTTATTGCCATCGCTCCAGAGTGATTCACTTGCGGCGGTCTGTTCGCCTTCGGTACAGGTCGATGGGGGTGTCCACAGTTTGGACTCCATTCAGGCTGCCTACGATTGGGCCAGGCTGTACCTTTACCACCAAGGAGTCGACCTCCGGTGTTTTCGGTACCGTGATCATCGGTGGTACTGGCTCGGTCAATTTTGCCGGTGACGTCGGTGTCGTATCGACAGACCTATGTTCATTTGATAATGACGGAGATACTTACTTCGTCGGTTCCTGCGCCCCCCTCCCTCTTGACTGTAACGACAACGATGCCAGCATCAATCCCGGTGCTACCGAGGTTTGCGATGGCGTTGATAACAACTGTGATGGCCAGACCGATGAGGGCTCGCTTCCGACCGACGCGGACGGAGACGGTTATTTCGACGCCAACAGTACCTGCGGTGCCCCCGCCCTGAATGATGACTGTAATGATGCCAATGCAGCCATTAACCCCGGTGCTCTAGACATCCCCTACGATGGTATTGATCAGGATTGTAACGGCTCAGACCTGACTTTCACCGGGGACGCCTCTGCTATCGCGGCCTGTGTTGCTTGTCATCCTGGTGAGACTTCCTGGCCAGGATTGCACGTTAACGTGACCGCTCCAGCCCCGACTGCTCCGGTTCCCAACTGCGACACCTGCCATAATCAAGCTCTGGTTGGCATGGTCCTGCCGGGACATTACGGGCAGACGGTCCTGACCGACGGCAACAATATGCTCGCCGGTGCGACCATTATCTGTGCCTCCTGTCATGATATGGATGGAACCACCTATCCACACACCGGTGGAGCCATC
>CALZHQ010000069.1 GCA_945787295.1 uncultured Desulfuromonadales bacterium | reverse complement strand
ATCAATTGGTACAATTGTTTGTAGCCAAAGTTCTGCAGTGGCTTGCCGTTGACAAAATAGCCAGGAGTTTTTTGCACATTCAGTGCTTTCACGTCAGCCATGTCTTGCTCAATGATTTTTGCAATCGCAGGGCTATGCATGTCTTTTTTGATTTGATCGACATCCACGCCCGCCCTGGGAAGTACTTCCCATAATCTTTGCGGTTGATAGTTATGGTGGCTGGCCCAGATATGCTGGGTTTTAAACATAACTTCCAAGGTTTCCCAGTATCTCCCCTGCATTCTGGCCGCTTCAAGAATCTTGACAAAATTATCGGCACCATCATGAAATGGGGCGTAACGAAGCACCAGTTTGATTTTGCCGGGATTGGCGTCCATGATCTGCTTGATAAAAGGTTCAAAGGCGGCGCAGGTTTCACAGGCCGGGTCCATAAATTCAACCAGATAAACTTTCGCATCATCGCTGCCACGGGTCTGCGAATGGTCTCTGACGAAAAGTTCAGCATTTTTTTCGGCCATAAAGCCATATTTTTCAACCTGTTGATCTTTATAATAATTACTCCCGATCACAAAGGCCAAGACCAGCACCAAAATTGCGGAACCGAACAGTGCGTATTTCATTTAGAAGTTCTCCTTTTCAGGATAATTAATAGGGCTACTAGTGTTGAAAATGCAAAAAATGACAGCATTGGGATTGAAACAAAACCGAACAACTCGATATATTTTTCAGTACAAGAAACGCCTTTCGAGCAGGGCTGAATGCTCTCCGGGATGATTCCGGCATAGAGCAGGGTATGGTAAAAGGCCGTTAACCCGCCGACTATAGCCAGAGGCAGAGCGTACTTGATGACACTTTTATCAAAGGCAGGAAAAAGACCCGCTGCAAATATAAGGATTAAGGGAAACAGGCAGATCCTCTGATACCAACAGAGGACACAGGGTTCATACTCCAAAACAGAGCTGAAGAAAACGCTTATCGTGGCTGAAACGCTGACTAAAAGCCAACACAGAAAAAGCAGCGTCCAGTTCGTATTCGTTGCTTTGTCAGGCTGTGACATATCTAAATTCTCCTGAGTCGGGCGATGACCGATGCTGATATCGCGGGAAAGTGCCTCTTTCCAACCATTTACTATCCTTGTACTGGGAGCCACCGGTAGAAAAACATGGTGATTGGACCCAGCAGATCGAACATGAGCATGACACCGACTGCTATCAGCATAACACCGGTGCCGATCTCAATCAGCCGGATGTGCTTGCGGAAGCGTTTGAAGGCGGTCAAAAACTGGTGAAAGAGAAGTCCCGAAAGCAGGAAGGGAATCCCCAGTCCCAAAGAATAGAGCGCAAGTAAACCGACTCCTTCGCCGACCTGTCCGGATGAAGCTGCCACCATCAGAATCGAAGCGAGAATGGGACCGATGCAGGGAGTCCAGCCTGCGGCAAAGGCGATACCGACCACGAATGTGCCGATAAAGCCGCTCGGTTTTTTATGCAGCTGAACTCTTTTATCTCCATGGAGAAAAGCAAAAGAAAATAGGCCGGTCATATGAACACCAAACAGGAGAATCAACAGCCCGCCGATCTTCTCGACCCATTCCAGGCCTTCTCGCAGGTAGGCTTGGATCTGATTGGATGCAATGCCGGCAATAGCGCCAAGCAGAATGAAAATTACGGAAAACCCCAAAATAAAGCAGAGGGAGTGGAACAAAACCGTCAGGCGGACCTTGGCATTGGGCTGAGCTTCATCAAGTTGACTGAAAGACAGCCCGGTAATGTAAGTCAGGTAGGATGGAATCAGCGGCAACACACAGGGGGAGGCAAAAGACAGAATCCCGGCGGTAAACGCAATCCAGTAAGTTATATCAGCTGTTTGCTGTAGCAATTTGATTATCCTTTGGCCAGACCCTTGAAATAGGCAATCGTTTTAGGGCTGGCCCAGTCGATTTGGCCAATGACCTTCTGGTCAATGGTGCCGTCTTTGCGGATGATGAATGATTCAGGGAACTTGAAGACGCCGTATTGATTCTGCACGACAGTCTTGTCATCGTAAAGGACGGTAAACTTATGTGGGTTCTGCTTTAGAAATGCCGGGACAACTGAGCGCCCATTTTGCTCCACATTGACCGCAAGCATAACAAAGTCCTCACCTGCCATGACGTCATTGAGCTTTTCCATCGAAGGCATCTCAGCCTTGCAGGGCGGACACCAGGTCGCCCAGAAATTGAGCATGACCACCTTGCCGCGCAGATCAGACAAAGAGACCTGATTGCCTTTTGTATCCTCAAGCCGAAAGTCTGGCGCCATATCGCCAGCAGCAACTGACGCGGTTGTCGGGAGATTGATAAAAATGTAGGCCGCACCGCCTAGCAAAACGAGTAAAACAGTAATTAACGCCAGTCTAGCCATATGAAAATCTTTCTTGTACAAAAGTTATAGTTATGTGCCGGGAGGTTGAATAGCTTTTCTAAAGGTGGAACGAGGCTGATGTGTATGCCTGGTATTAATCAACAGTTCTCCAGCATCCTCGATGTAAATGCAGCGAGCAGGCTCCCGCCGGGAAGCCTGCTCGCTGGGATTTGTCCAGAGAAGTGATACTCACTATAAAGTATTCGCTCTGCAGTGGTGCCTCTGTATAGCCTAGGCGCCGCCGTAAGAGTGCAGGCCTGATAGCACCAGGTTGACGCCCAGGTAACAGAACAGGGTCGCGGCAAAGCCGATGATCGACAACCACGCAGCCCGACGGCCGACCCAGCCGCGGGTGAAGCGGGCATGAATGAAGGCTGCGTAAAGGAACCAGACGATCAAACTCCAGGTTTCCTTCGGATCCCAGCTCCAGTAGGTGCCCCAGGCGTAGTTGGCCCAGGCGGCACCGGTGATGATGCCGAGGGTCAGCAGCGGAAAACCGATCATGATCGCACGGTAGTTAATGTCGTCCAGTACCCTGGTCGGTGGGAAGAAGCCGAGCAAGCCCGGCATTTGATTGACGTCGCCGTCAAACTTTTCCTCTTTGCCGATCTTGATCAAGTACATGATCGAGACACCGCAGGCCAGTGCGAAGGCCGCGTAGCCGAGGAAACAGGTGATAACGTGGTAGGTCAACCAGTTGCTCTGCAGGGCCGGGACCAGCGGATCGATACCCGCGTTGAGCCACATCTGGGCGCCGAGCTGGGCAAACAGGGCAAATGGCATGACAAAGGCACCGACACTGCGCTGCTTGTATTTCAGATCAATCAGCAGATAGATCAGCACGATCGACCAGGAGAAAAAGACCACCGATTCGTACAGGTTGGTTAATGGCGCCCGGCCGTCAGCTCCGAGAATCTGGTAGGATTCGTACCAGCGCATGCCGAGCGCGGCGGTATGTATGACGAAGCCGATAAACGCAGTGAGCGTAGCGCCCATGGCAACACTGCTGCTGCGGGCCGCCAGGTAGGCGAAGAACAGCACCATGGAGACAAAGTAGGCGATGGTGACCAGGTTAAATAAAGTTCCGCTATCCATAATTCTTATCCCTCCTTCACTGGGGATTTGTTTTCAATAGTTGCGTCCAGCTTCTGCTTCAGTTCATCAAAAGCGAGCGAGAAGCCGGGCTGATTCCGGTGCGCGTTGGCTGCGACCTGAACTTTGGTTTTGCCCCCTTCCGATTCCAAACAGACCCAGATCCGCTTATGCGAGAAAAAGAATGCGGTCAGGGAGCCGAAGACCATCAGGAAGCAGCCGAGCCAGACAATTTCGACGCCCGGGTCTTTGGCGACCTGCAGGCCGGTAAACTGTGGCTCTTCGTAATCGATCAGGGCAAAGCTGAAAACGCCGGCCCGCTTAACGTCAAACTCGGGGTATTTCTGCCAGACGACAAAGGGGCGTCCACGTTTCCCGTCCGGAGAGTTGACTTGCAACTGCATCGCCGGACCGAACTGGCGATCGCTCTGGGTGAAGTTGTTGATGGCAAACGCATAACCACCCGGCAGTTTGATGTTCTCACCCTGGCGGGCGTTAAAATTCATCGCCTTGCCAGTGGCATTTTCGGTCACTTTGACTTTGAAAAAAGCGTTGCCGGCTGATCCATAGCTCGACTGGTAAAAGGTAATTCCCCGATAGGTCAGAGGATCGTTTACCTCGATCTGTTTGCGCATAACTTCCTGGCCGTTTTCAAGCACGACCAGATCGCTGGTGTAATCTTTCGGCCGTCGTGAGTTCGGATAGAAGCTGACATCAAATTTGTCGCAGCGGACAGTAAACCCGAGGTCGATCGGCGTCTGTCCGGAGCGGGCCCAGACCTGGTTGGTCGAGGTTCCTTCGACGATATTGACATAGGCTTTGTAGCCCCAGATGTTGCCGATAATGGCCCCGGCCATGACGATCAGGATCGACAGGTGGGTCATATAGGCGCCGAAGCGGGAGTAGATCCCCTTTTGAGCGAACAGGTAAAGTTTACCGTCGACTTCGGTTTCGGTCGCTTTGCCAAAATCTTTCTTCAGCAGGTCGGACAGACGCCTGACCAGCTGTTGGCGGTCTTCCTTGCTGGTGTACTCGGCGCGGTTGGCCGAGTTCTTAAGGGTTCCCGGACTGGCGACCAGCTGTGGTTCTTTGACGAATTTCCAGACCCGAGGGAAGTTTTTGATTGAACAGCAGATCAGATTGACGCTGAACAAGCCGAGTAGGCCGATGAACCACCAGGAATGGTACATGTCGATGAACTGCAGTTTAACGAACAGTTCGTAATTGGCCTGGCCGTATTCCTGAATGTATTCAGCTGCCGGAGCGTTTTGCTGGAGGACGGTCCCGATAATCGAGGTTATTGCCAGCAACAGCATGATGATAATGGTCAGTTTGAGGGAGCAGAAAAAGTCCCAGATACGATCGGTGATGCTATTGTTTTTCTCTGCCAAAACAGATTTCTCCTGTATTGATCTGTCAGCGTATATAGCTGACAGATTTGGTAACTATAGCCAGCAAAGCTGGCATACGTCAACCGCTTACGCAGGAGAATCTTAACAGAGAATAACCGTAGAACGGATACTGTATAGGTTTTGCTGGGGATGGTCTGAGGTGGTTGCTTGCAATCTCAATTCAGACAGCTGATCTACGGGTGGTAGCGCAATTGCGGTACCTGCCCGGAATTGCGGTGCCGGCTGCCGAGAGTTGCCGTAAAGAGGTTGTGCCAGTTTTTCTAGCCGATAAATTTCCGGACTGCCCAGGTCACGCTGGTGCGGGCTGCTCTGGTGACAGGCTTTATTCAGGCAGCTGTCGGTTTCGATCGGCGGATCGATGTTCTGGTGGCAGGTATCCACTCTGGTTGAGGTAATCCGTATATCGTCAACCTGAGTCAAGCAGTCGAAAGCGCACTGCAGACTGCCAGTGACCAGCAGGATGCCACCCAGAACCGACAACAGCAGGAAATTTGTTATATGAGTTCTTTCTGCCAAGTTTGTTTACTCTCATCAAAAATTAGTCAGCACTATAACGCGCAACGAACATCCCATGCAAGTGAAATGCCCGCTGTCTGTGTTTAATTTAATTCTCTTCTTCTCAGTTAGGCTGGGAACCCAAAAAAAGTCGAAAAGTCGTTAATATCATTAAAATATGGATCAGAGGTCCTGTTCTTTTAATTTTTCTATCAGCTCTTTTTGTTCGGCCGTGAGAGATTTAGGAACAGCAACCTCGATGACCGCATAGAGGTCTCCGGCTGGTCTTCTGCCTGAAGAGGCTACGCCAAATCCCCGTAAACGGATCTTTTGGCCGGGCTGCATCCCTGGCGGAACTTTGACACGTTTAGGTGTGTCGAGGGTGGGAACTTCAACACTGGTGCCGAGACAGATGCCGCTGAAGGGGATTTCAACCCGGACCAGCAGATCGTTGCCTTCGCGAGTAAATAGCGGGTCGGATTCGATTTCGATCTGCAGAAACAGGTCGCCGGTCGGCCCACCGGTCGGACTGGTCCCCCCTTTGCCGGCGACCCGAAGTTTGGCACCGCTCTCGATGCCGGCCGGGATTCGAACTTTGATCTGTTCGACACTGCCATTACTGCGATAGTCGATGCGACGTTCTCCGCCCTGCACCGCCAGGCGGAAAGGGATACTGATCTGCATCGAAAAATCCTGGCCTTTGCTGGGGCGCCGTTGACCGCCATGGCCACGTGCACTGCCGCCAAACAGCTGACTGAACAGGTCATCACCACCAGCGCCACCGAAACCGCCGAAGATGTCGCCAAAATCCATGTTGCGGAAGATGTCTTCCTGGCTGAAGCGCTGGTGAAAACCGTTGGCGCCGAACTGGTCGTACTGGCGACGCTTTTCAGGGTCGGAAAGCACGGCATAGGCTTCGGTAATCTGCTTGAACCGATCTTCGGCTTTTTTATCGTCGGGATTCCGGTCCGGGTGGTATTTCTGTGCCAGCTTGCGGTATGCTTTTTTTATCGTCGCGGCATCGGCACTGCGGTCGACACCGAGAGTTGCATAGTAATCTTGGGCCATTGATCGTTACTCCTGAGGTACTGAGATTGAAGCGTAAACTATATGGAGCAGGCCGGTGAGCGTCAAGGATTAAGGTCAGATTTTTGAATTACTCCGGATCGCTTGACCAATCGCAGGCGAAAGAGTAGTATTTCTCACTGATTAGTGATCTCTTAACTTTTTGTGTTCAGGAGTAGATATGACACGTGTCGTAATCATCGGTGCCGGGATTTCCGGGCTGGCAACCGCTTACGCTGTAGAGCAACTGGCTGCGCAGGTCGAACTCGAGGTGCAGACCCTGGTGCTGGAGAAGCTGGATCGCACCGGTGGTAAAATCTGGTCACTGCGGGAAGAGGGTTACCTCTGCGAATGGGGACCGAACGGTTTTCTCGATAACAAACCGATGACCTTGGATCTCTGCGAATCTCTCGGGATCAGCAACCAGTTACTGCGTTCCGACGATAACGCCCGCAAGCGTTTTATCTATTCCGAGCAGATTCTGCATCGCTTGCCGGAAAATGGGCCCTCTTTTCTCAAGTCAAAACTGATCTCCTGGCCCGGGAAAATGCGGCTGGCCTGTGAACCATTTATTCCCAAGCGGACTGATCCGAGTGACGAGACTCTGGCTGAATTCGGTCGTCGTCGACTCGGTGAAGAAGCGTTGAACAAGCTGATAGCACCGATGGTCTCCGGAATCTTTGCCGGTGATCCAGAAACCATGAGTCTGAAGAGCTGCTTCAAGCGAATTTACGAATTGGAGCAGGAGTATGGTGGCTTGATCAAAGCGATGATCAAGCTGGCAAAACAGAAGAAAGCTGAGATTAAAGCAGGCAAAGCGGTTGCCAGCGCTGCTGGCCCCGGGGGCATTCTGACCTCTTTCGAGCAGGGGATCCAGCAGTTGACTGACGGAGTCGGCAGCGGTTTGCAGGGGGAGGTCAAGCTTGGCTGTGCTGTGACGCAGATAACGCCCAAGGATGGTGGCTATCTGCTGAATCTCGACAATGGTGAGCAGGTTGAGGCAGAAATCCTGGTCAGCGCGGTCCCGGCCTATGCCGCGGCGAAAATGCTGGCCGAAACAAGCAGTCCGACTGCTGAACTGCTCAACGAGATTCCTTATGCGACCATGAATGTGGTCTGCTTCGGTTATCAACGTGAACGGATCGCAATGGATCTGGACGGTTTCGGTTACCTGATACCGAAAGCGGAAGGGCGCAACACTCTCGGTACCCTGTGGGATTCGAGCATCTTCCCGAACCGGGCTCCGGAAGGGCAGGTGCTGTTACGCTCGATGATGGGCGGGGCGACCAATATGACCGCCATCGACCTGTCTGAGGATGAGGTCAAGCAACGAACCATGACCGACCTGCAGAAGATCATGGGGATTAGTGCTGAACCCGATTTTGTGCGCATTTTCCGTCATCCGCATGCGATCCCCCAGTACACTCGCGGGCATGCCCAACGAGTGGCGGCAATTGACGACTCTTTGCAGCAACATCCGGATCTGTTGCTGACCGGCAATGCCTTTTTCGGCGTTGGTCTGAATGACTGTGTCAATGCGTCCAACCTGACCGCGGAGAAAGTGATAGCGCGAGTCAAAGCACGGCAGGCCTGATTTGACAGCTTAAAGACCAGAAAGGGCCAGCCAAATCCGGCTGGCCCTTTCTTATTTCATTCGCTTGCTCTCAAGACTCTTTGACGACTTCGAAAAGCCGCTGATAGTCTTCCTGGATCAGCTCCAGGTGGCCGAGGGTCGAGTCGATATTTTCCTCGATGACCGCTTTGGCGCCCGGGCTGCTCACCTCACGCAACATCATTTTTAAGCCGTTGGCAATCTCTTCTTCCATCTTCATGGCCAACTGGAGAGCGGTCCGCTCATTGAGCCGCCCCATCAGTTGTGGGTCGATCGCATCCAGCATTGCCCGCTGATCCAGCAAGTTTTTGACCAGTTCGTCAAATTCGGGTAGATCATTTCCAGGGTAGACAGAATAGAAGGTCCGGGCGTGTTCCAACTCTTCCTGGGCCAGCAGGTTGAAATGGTAAATGGCGGCATTGTCCTTGATATAGCGGCTGCCCTGCTGATAGTAGTGCATCGCCTCCAGTTCCGCCCGCAGCATTTTCAACAGCGCTTGGTTTAATTCATTTTCAGTCATCTGGGAATTTGTCCTTGTGAGATCTGTTTCAGGAGGCGTTGGCCGCTTCTGCAGCGGTTTCTTCTGACTCGTCTGCCTCTTCTTGCAAGGTCTCGTCTTCCAACTGTTCTGAGGTGACCAGCAAGGGTGAGTGAGTCAGTTGCCTTATCCCGCCATGCAGAGAGTTCTCAATCAGCGAGACTGGTCCATTGATCTCAATTTTGATTTCTTCTGTGGTTTCCCCGAGGTTGATAATAACGCCCTCTTTAATCACAGATAAAGCATTTATTTTGGCACTGGCGGTCGGGTGCTCTGCCAGTTGGAAGTTGGCCAGCTCTGCCGAAAGTTCTTCCCGCTCACCGGTCAGGTTAATCTGCCGTTGGCTGAGAATGTCGATCCGCAGTTCGATCGCTTCCCGCAGCGCCGGACGCAGATCATCAAGCGGCTTTCTTTGCAGTACCGGCAGGGTTTCGGAAATCTTTTTCAGTTGATAGGCGATGCTTTTGAGCCGGGTGCGCAGGAAATGCAGGCGGTCGGATTCCGGAAAGTAGATCCCGGAGGTCAGATAGGTTTTAACGCCAGATTTGGAGCCGAACAGTTTCGCTTCGATCCCTTCCAGGGCGATTGCCTGGCCGCCGGTAATCAGTCCCTGGGGAGCCCTGATGGTGCCGGTGGCTTTGACGGTCGAGTTCCTGATTTCATTACTGACCTGGATGTTGCCCCAGCATTCGACCGTGGCGTGATTCAGATAGCGGGCGCTAAAGTCTCCCTTGCAGCGGATGGTGCCGAGGCCCATCCCGGCCATGGTACCGATGCTAATCGGGCCATCCGATTCGAGGAGGCAGGCACCGACAGCGCCGCTGATGCTGATTCCTTTGGTTGACTTGATGTTGAAATCGTCGAGCACGTCGCCCTTGATCTCAACAAAGCCGTTGAAGTTGATGTGGCCGACCTTCATATTGACATCGCCCGAGACGACGAATTCTTCAACCACGGCAATGATATTGTTCTCAAACGTGACGCGCCCTTGCTGGGTTGCCACCACTTCGCTGCCATTTGCACGGATTTTTACGCCAGCGCCGGCTGTTACGCGGGCCGGGTTGCCTAGCGGTGCGGGGATCGGCCGCCCGGTAATGGTTTTGCCCGCCAGGCCTTTTTCCGGCGGGATGATGGTGCCGATGATCTGTTCCGGTTCGACATTGCTAAAAGCCTGGATATTTTTGAAATCGACCCGGCCGTGCTCGTCCTCTTCCAGTTCAACATCTTCACCGTCGGTATCGACCAGCAATTCAAAATAGCCATCTTTGCCGGGAGTCGGCTCGCTGCCGGTGGCGAGCAGGAAGTTCTGCGGGTTTTCACCGTTGGCTGCGTCGGTACAGAAAATCGCCAGTTGCTCCAGGTCGAGCGCATCCGAGATGTCGAGCTTTTTCAACAGGCTGATCAGCTCTGCCGGGGAGATACTGTTGTCCTGGTCATGGACTTCGATGCTGACGCGGCATTCGAGCTGACCTTTATGAGCTTCAATGCGCAGATCGTAGGCGCCTTCATTGATCTCACTGAGCAGCTTGGTGCCGACCTCAACGTTATTATCCGTCTCAGGTGCCATCTTTATTCAGACCTCGTGCGGGGAGTGTAAAAATTATTCACTGCTAATGATACCATATGTTTCGGTCTGTCAAGTGGTATTCTTTAGCATAAAACGAGAAAAAACAGCCAGTTCGATTCTTGACCTTAACTGCTGAGCTGGTTATGCTCCAGCAGCGTTTTTATGGAGGAGATTTGATGAGCGATTTAAGCGAACGTTTTAAGGCTGATCTTGCCGAAGTGCCCTGGAAGGATCTGCGAATTCACCTGCAACGGGATGCGATCATTATCGTTGCCGACGAACTGGACCTGGTTGCAACGGCGGTCGCTGTTGCCGAAGACGACAAGCAGAGCATCGAAAACTGGATTGCTGCCGGTCAGTTGCTTAAACCGACCAAGGACCAGGCCGAAGCCTGGGAAACCGAGTTGGACAAGCCCTTTCGGGTGTTGATCGTACAGCCGTTTATTTTGCTGCAGATGGCCACCCATGCCTGAGAATTTTGTCGCCACCCTGAGCGCTTATCGCTCAGCTGGAGTGTTTAATCCCTGGGGCGAGTCCGACCCGCTAAACGATTGTGACGATCAGGGGCCGCTGGTCCGGCGCAACCAGTTAGAGAAATATCTGCAGGAGCGGATCGGCACAGCAGATACTCTCTTGCTGGCCGAAGCGATCGGTTATCAGGGCGGCCATTTCAGTGGCATTCCGATGACCTCTGAGCGTTTGCTGTTGGGGGGATTGGCAGACAAAAGCCTGAGCCCGGAGTTGGTTTTCAGCGATTTGACGCCGCAACGAACCAGTCGACCAGAGCTGAAGCCGCAGGGGTTTACCGAGCCGACCGCAACCATTGTCTGGGGTTTTCTGGTCGAGCAGGGGATCGACCCGCGTTCGGTGGTGCTCTGGAATGCTTTCCCCTGGCATCCTTACCAGGCAGATAAGGGGTTGCTCAGCAACCGGACGCCGAAAGACGAAGAGCTGGCTGCCGGACATCAGGTTCTGCGCCTGATGCTCGAGTTGGGGCGCTATCGGCAGGTTATTGCCGTCGGCGAAAAATCTGCTGCCCAGTTGCAGCAGCTTGGGATTGAGGCTGCAAAAGTCAGACATCCTGCCAATGGCGGGGCGGGGAAGTTCCGTCGCCAGATGTCACAACTGCTTGGGGTGTGCTGATGGAATACTGGGGCGAATTTCTCACCGTTATCGCCGTGCACCTGCTGGCCGTTGCCAGCCCCGGCCCCGATTTCGCGATGGTCTTGCGGCAAAGCCTGGTGGCTGGTCGTAAAGCCGCCATCTGGACCAGTATCGGGATCGGCAGCGGGATACTGGTACATGTTGTCTACACGATACTCGGTCTTGGCTTGATCATCTCGCAGTCGATCCAACTGTTTAACCTGATCAAGCTGGTCGGCGCGGCGTATCTTGTCTATATCGGCTGGAAATCGTTGCGGGCAGTGCCGAATCAGGATACCGTTCTGGAAAATGCTGTCAGCCAAGAGACTTATCCGGTGTCAAGAGCGTTGCGGATCGGCTTTTTGACCAACGCGCTTAACCCCAAGGCGACCCTGTTTTTTCTATCACTTTTTTCCGTCATTATCAAGCCGGAGACCCCACCGCTGGTCCAAGCCGGTTATGGGTTTTACATGTCAGTGGCGACCGCCATCTGGTTTTGTGGCTTAAGTCTGGTGTTGACACAACAGCGGGTGCGACAGGGTTTTTCCCGTTTCGGACACTGGGCTGAGCGGGCCATGGGGGGCGTACTGATTGCGCTCGGGATCAAGTTGGCGTTAACCGAGCGCGGTTAATGGGTTTGTCGCAGTGTCCGGCTGATTGTCGCGCAGTAAGGTCGTGATTTTATCGGCCGGCAAGGGTTCACTGAACAGGAAGCCCTGCATCTCATGGCACTGTTCTTTTTGCAGGAAAGCGCGCTGCCCTTCGGTTTCCACCCCTTCGGCGATAATTGACAGATTGAGACTCTTGCCCATCGCGATGATGGCCGTAGCGATCGCGGCATCGGTGTTGTTCATGTCGACTTCATCGACGAATGATTTATCGATCTTCAGGGAATTGACCGAAAAACGCTTCAGGTGGGCCAGGGATGAATAGCCGGTGCCGAAATCGTCGATCGAGATGTGAATGCCCATTTCGCGCAACTGGTTGAGAATCTCCACAGCGAAATCAGGATTCTGCATGATGACAGTTTCCGTGATCTCGAATTCCAGCGAATCGCCGGTGATACCGGTCTCTTCGAGAATGTTTTTGACCCGCTCAACAAAATTCTTCCGTTCCAGCTGAAAGCCGGAGAGGTTGACGGCAATCCGCACCGGCGGCAGGTCCTGTTTCAGCCATTCCAGGGTCTGCAGGCAGACTTGGCGCAGGACCCATTCGCCGAGAGGCACGATTAAACCAGATTCCTCGGCCAGGGAAATAAAATCGTTTGGCGGGACCAAGCCCAGGGTTGGATGCTGCCAGCGTATCAGGGCTTCAAGGGCTGTGACCTTATTGTCCTGCAGGGCGACTTTTGGCTGGTAGAGAATGAAGAATTCATCGTTGTCGAGAGCTTTTCGCAAGCCGGTTTCCAGAACCAGCCTGCGTTGCGCATGCATGTCCATCTCTGAGTTGTAGAACTGGCAGTTATTCCGTCCGTTCGCCTTGGCCTGATACATGGCGATGTCCGATTTCTTAATCAGTTCCTCAGTCTTCGATTCATCATTCGGATAGATGGAAACACCGATACTGGCAGTCACAAAGAGTTCATTGCCATCGATCACCATCGGCTGGCCGAGTTTATTAAGAATCTGCTGCGCGATCCGTTCAATGTCAGCAACGTTGCTGGGATGAACCAACAGAACGGCAAATTCATCACCGCCGAAGCGGGAAACGGTATCGACTTCACGGACACAACTCTGCAGGCGGTTGGCAACTTCCTGCAGCATCATATCGCCGACCGGATGGCCGAGCGTGTCGTTGACCATTTTGAAACGGTCGAGATCGAGAAACAGGATGGCCAACAGGCTTTTCTGGCGCTTCGCCATGGCTTTCGCCTGAATCAGTCGATCGGTAAAGGTAAGCCGGTTCGGCAGGTCAGTCAGCATGTCGTGATGGGCCATGTGGTGCAGTTGCTCCTGGGCCTCTTTCCGCGCCGTAATATCGCGACAGATCCCCCACATCGACTCAGCTTGTCCTTGCTTGTCGAAGGTGCAGGAAAAAGAACCCTCGACAACGACATGGGTGCCGTAACGGGATTGAAGCTTGCCTTCGATAACGGAGACTTCTTTGCCGAGTAGAGCCCGGCGGAATTCGTCCATACAGCGATTTTGCGATTCTTCAGCGACGAAATCGAGCATGGTTTTACCCTGCAGTGCGTCAAGCTCGTAACCGAGAGCTTTCTGCCAGGCAGGATTGACATAGAGAAGTTCGCCGGCAGGAGTGCAGTGGAAAATCAGGTCATGGGCCGATTCCATGAAGGCGACTTTTTCTGCTTCGCTGGTTTCGACCGCCTGTCGTTCACGGCGGATCACATCCATGATGGTGGCCCCGGCGATGGCAACGGTGGCGTTGAGCAGGCAGACCCACAGCCACTTGAGCAGCAGATACAGTGGGTTGTGGTGCAGTTTCGGATCAACAAACGGCAACTGGATGTGGGGGATCATTTCCAGGTAGCCGAGCAACAGCAGGGCGCCGAACATCAAACCACCGAGGCTGCCGAGCAGCCAGATCTCATGTTTCTTCTGCAGCAGGATTGAGGCTTCCAGGGTTACCAACAGGTAGAGAGCCCAGAGCCAACTTGCCGAGCCGCTGCTGCAGTAGATGAGGATTGTGACAAATAGCAGGTCGAGCAGCACCTGAAACATATCGACATATTTCAGACGCAGCAACGATTCGTAAAAAAAGTGGTAAAGGATATTGTAGCAAAGAATCGCGGAGACACTCAGCCCGAGCAGGATCAGTTGGATCGGAGCGGAGATCAGGCTTTGGCCATCAAGTTGATAAAGAGCCGCGGCGCAGACTGCGTAGACTGCTGTAAGGAGCAGGAGCAGCCAGCGAGCTTTGGCGATCAGCGTCGTCCGGCCGCGAACGTCCGCAAAACTGCTTTTCAAATTGATTAGGTGGTTGGCCATGTATTTATCTGCACTTCAGTTAGTTGTGGAGTGGATGATCGTTAGCTCTGATTAATAACATAAAGAAGGATAGAATGTTAGCAAAATATAATGCTTAGGGCGATGGAGAAGGAACAGCGGATATCTTGAAGATGTCATTCCGGCAGGTTATGCTTGTCGGCAGATATGACTACGTGCTGATGATTTGACCCAAAGGGAGCGGTTATGAAACGTCTGTTGTTGAGTTTGCTGTCGATCATTATTTTAACCGGTTGCGGCGGGGTTTATTACGGTGCCATGGAGAAGATCGGTGTCCACAAACGGGACATCCTGGTCGATCGGGTTGCAGAAGCTCGGGATAGCCAGGTAGAAACCAAGCAGCAGTTTGCCTCGGCTCTGGAGCAGTTCCGATCTGTGCTGGCATTTGATGGTGGGGAACTGGAAAAAAAATACCATGAGCTAAGTGATGTTCTCGAGGAGAGCGAAGATCAGGCTGAAGATGTGCGCGAACGGGTTGCGGCGGTGGAACATGTTGCCGAGGCCCTGTTTGACGAATGGGAAGAAGAGCTGGACCAGTATTCCAGCGCCAATCTGCGCCGCTCGAGCGAAAAAAAACTGAAGCAGACCCGCACTCATTACT